>NZ_CP146101.1:3902727-4203181 GCF_037023745.1 Streptomyces sp. SCSIO 30461 | reverse complement strand
CTGGAGCAGGAAGACCTGACCCGCGAGGCTGCGGACATCCAGCAGAGAACCCAGCCACCGCAGTGTCCGCCGCGCGCTCCTCCGACCGGGCGCGGGGTCGCTCTCGGGTGGCTTCAGCGGTTCATTCCCGTTAGGCCCCGAAAATTCACGCACAAGGCATTTCTATCGTTCCCGACTGCCCGTCGCGGTTCGATCGGAGGACGGGCCGACGGATTTCTGGGTGTGTTCGCGTGTCGGTGGTTCCGGTCGGGTCGTCACGGGCAATGGCGCCCTCCCTCCGGAGGGAGGGACGTGCGGCGGCTTGTGGGGGCGGCCATGAGGTGCGAGGTTCGTCCGGATAGTCGATGTATTCAGGCGATTCGACGACGTGGTGAGGTGGCGTCGTCGGCGTCATGCGCCCACGGAGTCCTGTGCGACAGACCTTACGGTGGGGCGCATGATCGACGCTGACGACATCCGCAGCATTGCCCTGTCGTTTCCCGGGACGGTGGAGAAGGAAGCCTGGGCGATGCCCACGTTCCGTGTGGCCGGCAAGATGTACCTCACCATCCCCGACGATCAGACATCGTTCGCGGTCCGCTGCCCGAGACATGAGCGCACGGAGCTCATCGCCGCCGAGCCGGAGAAGTTCTGGGTGCCGTCGCACGAGGCGAGTTCGGCCTGGGTCAGGGTGCGGCTCGCCGCGCTCGAGGACCTGGACGAGCTGCGCGACATCCTCGTCGACTCCTGGAGGCAGGCGGCGCCGGACCGGCTGGCCGAGGAGCATCCCGACCTGCGGCCCGGCGCGGGTGCCTGAGAGCGGACCGCTCGTTCCCGGGTGCCCTTGCCGATGACGATCAGTCCTTGGTGTCCACATGCATGTTGAAGGTCCGGCCGGCGATCTTCACGAGCAGGTTGCCCTGCATGCTTCGGCGCGCGAGCGTGTCGCCCACCGAACCCTCCCGGCCTTCTGCTTGTCCTGCGGCGGGAAGCTGTGGAAGTTGGTGAACATCCCGTCGCCGGTGGTGTATTCGCCCTCCACCGTCCAGTCCTTCCGTAGCTGGCCGAACTCGGTGCGGGTCATCGTCTTGGAGAAGCCGAGATTGATCCGCTGCCCACCCAGATAGGCGTCGGCGCACTGCTGGAGGATGTTCGGCACCAGCGTCTTCGACAGCTCTTCGGTGTGCTCGACCAGGGAGAGCAGATCGTCGTCGTCGGCGTCCAGCTTGCTCTTGCGCGCCTGCTTGGCGGTCTCGGCGAGCAGCGCCACCTGGTCCGTGTCGATGGTGCGATAGACCTCGTCGTAGCCGTACTCCTGGTCGCAGGCGATGCGGACGGTGGTGGCCCGGCGCTCGACGCTCAACCACTCCCGGTCGAAGTTGCTCGCCTTGCAGTAGGCGGTGAGGTCCCCCTCGGCTTCCGTCGCGTCCTTGGCGTAGGTCCCCTTGGGCATGGCTGTCTTCTCCCTCGTCCAGTGACCGACGTGCCATCCCGACGGACGGTGGCCTCCACGTTCTCACCCGGTACACCCCATGTCGGCTGGTTCGGTGCATTCCGTACCTATGGGGCGGATGAGGTATGGGCTCGCTTTCCGGGTACCGGCGGGCGTGTGAGGGTCGAACGGGCCTTTCCCGCGCCCCGCCTCACCCGTCTGCCCTCTGGAAGTGCCGTCGCGCGGAAGATCCGTAAGCCTGGGATCCGGAACCGGACAGGGACGTGTCCCTTCTCCCCGTACGGCGTAGGCCGCGCCGCTCAACGGCCCGAGGAGGCGTCATGTCGCATGGCTTCGGCAGGACCCGCTGGAAGCGATTCGCTCTGGTGTTCGCCGCCTCGGTGGCCGCCGCCGCGACAGTGGGCGTCGGGATGGCGCAGGGGGCGCTGGCCGCCTCCTTCCTGATCTCCGGGCGTACGTTCCAGATCAGCGCGGAGAGCATGGCGGTCCGGGGCCTGAGTATCTACGGCATGGTGGACGTGACCAGGGAAGGCACCGCTGTGCCGGTGACGGTCACCGGATTCCGGCATGCCGAGATCAACGGCCTCTGCCAGTCGGTGGTGGTGCCCATTCCCGTCCTCGGTGCCTACACCCTCAGGTTGACCGGTGGTGATGGGCGGCGGGCCGAAGCGAGGAACATGTTCATCGACGCGCAGTCCCTGAACGTCGGCGAGGCGGACTTCAAAGCCATCGACATGGGTGTGGCGGCGGGCGCCATCACCAAGGGGCCGATCAATCCCGGTGACAAGCAGTCGCGGTACTTCGACCCCGACGGCGTGGCTCAGCAGGCCGACGCGGCCGAACTGACGGACGTGGAGGCGACCGCCGTCGCGGTCAGCGCGGCCACGCTGAACGTCCCCGATCTGAGCATGCGGCTCAGGGAAGGCAGTCACGAGTGCTTCTGAATCCAGCGTCATCGCCGACGACGGGAGCGGAACGCCTGCGCAGCGCTCACCATCGCTTCAGGGTGTGGCGGGGCGGCCGTCCCTTCTGGGCCGGCCTCTTCACTCTGGCGGCGGGCATCCCCATCCTGTACTTCCCATATGTGCGGCTGAGTCTTTCGGGCATCCCGCTCGCCCTGTCGACCACGGCCGGCGCGGGCGCCCTGATCACCGGCGTACTGCTCATCGTGCTGGGCATCAGCCTCTGGCTGCGACCGCAGACCCGGGTGTTCGCCGGAATCGCGGCACTGCTCCTGTCGCTGGTGTCCTTCCCCCTCGCCAACTTCGGCGGGCTCTTCATCGGCCTGTTCGCGGGCCTGGTCGGCGGCTCTCTCGCCTGCGCCTGGGTCGGGCCCGCGCAGGCTGAACCCCGGGACGGCCCGGCCTGAGGCGGGCTCGGCGCCGCATGTGTACCGGCACCGCCCCGGGGCGTCCCGATGCTGTCGGAACTCGGTAGCGTATCCGCGGTGCGGCACGCCGTGACCGGACGCTCCCGGCTGATCCCTGGAAGCAAAAGGAGTATCGCCCGGTTATGGGTGATTTCTCGATGTGGTGCCGCGACAGGCCGCTGCCGCGACCGCGCGGTACGCGCAACCGCCCACACGCCGTGCACGGATGACATCGTCCTGCTTCTCATCCGCCGCACATCCGAAGACCCGTCGCGGAACACGCCGGTCAAGCCGGATGGCACGGTCGGAGGCCTCGACCACTACTGAACACCGGCCGGCCGCGGGAGAGGAGGGCCTTGCCCGTCCGGTGTCGGTCATCCGCCGCTCCGACCGCGTGGTGAGCGAGGCCCGTGCCAGTCCAGGCACAGGGCAGCCGCGTCGTCCTCCAGATGGCCGTGGCAGACCTCCGTGACCGCCGATGTCAGCGCGCGCACCACCTCGCGTGGATGCTTCGTGGCGGTCTCGCGGATGATTTCGGACAGGTCCACGGTTTCCGCCCGTCGCTCCTGCATGCCGTCCGTGTAGAGCACGAGCCGATCACCGGGACGCAGGTCGAGTCGCTGTACCTGGTACGGGGCGGACGAGGGCACGCCGAACGGCAGATGCGCGTCGAGGCGTACCCGCTGGACCTCCCCGTCACGCAGCCGCAGCGGCCATGGGTGTCCGGCATTGACGAGTCGAGCCCCGGCGCCGTCCAGCGGGATGCGCAGCAACTGTCCGGTGGCGAGCGCTCCCCGCCCGTGGTCGAGCACGGCCTGGTGGGTCTGCCGGGCTTGCTCGGCGAGATCGCATCCGGCGCGGCGGGCCCCACGTGAGGCGTTCACCAGCAAGGTCGCCAGGAGAGCGGAGTTGACGTCATGGCCCATCGCATCCGTGACGGACACATGCAGCGTGTCGTGGTCGAGCGTGAAGTCGTAGGTGTCACCCGCGATGGCGTCGGCGGGTACCAGAGCCGCTGCGAAGGTGAACTGGGGTGCCTCGCAGCACGAGGCCGACGGCAGCAGCTGCCGCTGGATCTCAGCCGCCAGGCTGATCGGTGTGGTGCGCCGGCCCCAGTGGTAGAGATCGGTGAAGCGGCGGTCCGTGACGATGATGTACGCCAGTGCGTGCGCGGTCTCCGCAACCTGCTGCAACACCTCGTCCGAGGCGTCCGGCAGCGTCAACTCCAGGACGCCGACGGTGTCGCCGCGGTTGGTGACGGGAGCGATCACCCGCTGCCCCAACCCTTCGTTCGGTGCCAGGACGAGACGCTGCTCGCGCAGAACCTCTTCATAAAGACTCCCGGCGAGCGGAATCTGCTCGGCGCTCCGGCCGGTCTGCGATTCGAGGTCCTCACCCACCCGGACCAACCGCCGGCCGATGGCGTCGACGAACAGGAACGACACGTACCGGGCTCCGAAGCGATCCCACAGGTTGCGCGCGGCCACGTCGAGTGACTCCACAGGCGCCGCGGCCTCCGCTGCGGCGAGGACCTCAGCGAGCCCGACCCGGTCTCGATCCACACCAGTCTCCTGCATCCCACAGCCAACAGGGACGTCCGACGCTACAGATTCCCTGGTGAGACATGGGGTAGACGCGCGATGTGACGCCGCGGAGCAGCCGGTACCGAGCGCACGACAACAGCACCCGTCGGCATCGAGGGGGGAGTTCCTGTTCGTCGACCGGCACAGTGGCTCGGCGCACCGGACAGCCGGTGCCCCGAGCCCCGACGTGTTCGCCGATACGGCACCCTTGCTCGGGGATCCGGTGCCCTGAAAGCCTCGCCCGAGCCCGTCCACCGGGAGGTCGGAAGCTGCATGTGTCGATGGTGCGGTGGTAAACCACAGGGGAAGAGACACATTGAGGAGGGGGAAGTGGACATCGCTGCACCGGATGGCGGGGGAGCCCCGCTTGAGGAGTCCGTGACAGGGGCAGCGGCCTTGCCCGCCGAGATATTCGAAGGCATCTCGGCGGCTGCCTTCGCGGTCGACGACAAGGGGATCATCGTCGCGGTGAACGGACGATCCGAGAAGCTGTTCCAGATGGCGGCGAGCGAGCTCCTCCACCAGGACGCGCACGATCTGTTGCACCGTGACAGCCACGGTCACCCGTTGCCCCGCACCCGCTGCGGACTGCGGATGGCCCTTCTCACCCATCGCACCGATCACTGCGAGTCGGACTGGTTCACCCGCGGTGACGGCACCTTGCTCGCTCTCTCCTGGCTCATCACGCCCTACGAGCTCGATGCCGGAAACCACGGCGCCCTGGTGCTGTTCTACCCGCCGCGCGAATCGCAGGAAGCCCACCGGAACGACGCCGGGGCCTCCACGACGCTCACGGAACTCGACCGACTCGCCCTCCTCGCGGAGACCACCACCCAACTCACCTCCACGCTCGACGTGGACGAGGCACTGCGCCGTCTGGCGGCACTGACCGTGCCCCGGCTCGCGGACTGGGCGGTCGTCGACCTGGTCAACGAGGTGGACGAGGTCAGGCGGGCCCTGGTCATGCAGTATGCGGACGGCGTCCTGATCGAGCGCGCGGATCTCCAGGGCCCCATGCCGCCCGTACCGCAGGAATCGCCCATGCCGCTGTCACGGGCGCTGCGCGGCGCCGCCTCGACCCTGGCCAGCCCATCCACGTACCACGGGCCCCCGGACTCCGGAATCGCCGTCGAGCAACAGCGGCTCTTCACCGAGACGGATATGCACTCGGCAGCCATCGCCCCGATCCGCGGACTGCGCGAGGTACTCGGCGCCCTGACCCTGGGGCGCTCGCAGCGGCGTGATCCCTTCACCGTCTCCGACCTGCCGCTGCTGGAGGACCTCACCCGACGCGCGGGCCTTGCTCTGGACAACGCACGCCTGTACGAGCGGCAACGCACCGTCGCCGAGACGATGCAGCGGCATCTGCTGCCGCAACTGCCCACGGTGCCGGGGCTGCAGATCACGGCACGGTACGTGCCCGCTCCGCACGCTTCCCAGGTCGGCGGCGACTGGTACGACGCCTTCTCCCTCCCGGGCGGTGCGACGGCACTCGCGGTCGGTGATGTGGCGGGCCACGACCTCGACGCGGCGGGCGGCATGGCCCAGATCCGCAACATGCTGCGCGCCTTCGTATGGACGCACCTGGAGTCGCCGTCCGTCGCCGTGACACATCTCGACCAAGCCGTCATGCACATCGCTCAGGAGCCGATGGCCACCGTTGTTCTGGCCCGGCTCACGATGGCTGACGACGGATACTGGAGGCTGCACTGGACCAACGCAGGCCACCCACCGCCGCTCCTGGTCACAGACGACGGCCAGTCGCAGTTCCTGAAGGACGCGCACGGCATGCTGCTCGGCACGGGAAGCCCGAGCATCCGGACGGATGCCGTGGTCGCCCTGCCGCCCCAAGCCACCCTCGTCCTCTACACCGACGGCCTGATCGAGTCCCGGCGGCACTCTCTCGACGTCGGCATGGAGCGGCTCCGCAGACATGCCGCATCCCTGGCCCGGCGCTCGCTGGACTCCTTCAGCGACGCCCTGCTCGCCCAAGTGCGTCCGGACGACAACGACGACGATGTCGCCTTCCTCGCGCTTCGAACTCCGGATCCGGGCCGTGCGGGCTGAGCGCCTCGGTACGGGCCGTGGACCACGTGCACCGCGCTGCGGTGAATCGGGGGCGTAAGTGATTCGAAGCCGGGCACACGCATCGTAGCGCGACGCTGTCCACCAGTGAGTGTCCACCGGGAGCGCGCAGATCAAGACAGGTGGACTCGACGGGGAGGGGCGTGGATGTCCAGTGGGCTGTCGGCGCGTGAGGTCGCACTGCTTGACCAGCTCGAAGCCGCGCTGCGCGCGGCTCCAGGCGCGCCGGGGGCTTCTGCGCCCGAGCGGGAAGGAGCACGGCCGGCGGCGATCGCGGTCTCCGCTGCGGTGTGCGGCCTGCTCTTCCTGGCGGCGGCGGTCTCACGGTCCCCGGCCGTCGGATGGCTCGCGGTGGCCGTTTGGGTGACAGGGGTGCTCCTGGTCTCCAAGTACCTGGGACACGGGCCCTCATGGCCCGCGCGTGCCCCCGGACCGCCGCGACGCGGACCGCGGTGGTGAACCGGTGTGCGCCGGCTCTCCATCGGGACTCTTGTAGAAAGCCCTGGCGTTCACGCCGGGGATGAATGCATCTCAAGACTGCTCTGACGTGCATGATTAGGGCGTGTTGCGAAAGTAGCTCCGTCCGCCCGCAGGGCGGGGCCTGCGGCGTCTGGTGCGTGCGATCGCAAGGCGGAGGATCATCCCGTGGACACCGTGCCGGACAGCCTGCCCGAGCTGCAGACCGACGCCGGTACCGACCTCGGCCTGTCCGCCTTCGCTGTCCTGTCCGACGGTAGGAAGATCGACAGCCCGCGCTTCCCGCGCCGGGCGGAGAAGAAACTCAAGCGTCTTCAGCGGGAGCTGTCCCGTAAGGCCAAGGGATCGAAGAACCGGGCCAAGGCCCGCATCAAGGTCGCACGCCAGCACGCCAAGGTGGCCGACCGGCGTCGGGACTGGCACCATAAGGCATCCACGCAGATCATTCGCGACAACCAAGCGGTGTACGTGGAAGACCTCGCGGTGTCCGGCCTCGGCCGCACCCGACTCGCCAGGTCCGTACACGACGCGGGATGGTCCGCGTTCGTCGGCATGCTGGAGTACAAGGCGGCTCTGCACGGCCGCACCTTCGACAAGGCGGACCGCGCTTTCCCGTCCTCCCAGGTCTGCTCGGCCTGCGGATTCCGGGACGGTCCCAAACCCCTGCACGTCCGGGAGTGGACGTGCCGCGAATGCGGCACTGTGCACGACCGCGACCACAACGCAGCCCGCAACGTCCTCTTCGGAGGACGCCGAAACGTCGCCACCGGACGGGCGGAGACGCCAAACGCCCGTGGAGCGCCGGTAAGACGGACACCCGTACCCGCACAGCGCGCTGAAGCAGGAAGCCCCCGGAAGGGTCAGACCACCCAGGCCGGAATCCCTGGACTTTAGGCCAGGAAGCACGTCAAAGTGGTTGCCGCCCATTCCGATCACCGGATCTGCGAGGTATACGCGAATATGTCGACTGAGACGTTCGAGTTTCAGGTGGAAGCCCGTCAGCTGCTCCAACTGATGATCCACTCGGTCTACTCGAACAAGGATGTGTTCCTGCGGGAGTTGATCTCCAACTCGTCCGACGCGCTGGACAAGCTGCGCCTCGAGAAGCTGTGGGACGACTCACTCGACGCCGACGTGTCCGATCTGCACATCGACATCACCATCGACCAGGACAGCCGCACGCTCACGGTGCGGGACAACGGCATCGGCATGTCGTACGAGGAGGTCGGGCGGCTCATCGGCACGATCGCCAACTCGGGCACCGCGAAGTTCCTCCAGGAGCTGAAGGAGGCCAAGGACGCGGCCGGGCAGGAAGGGCTCATCGGACAGTTCGGCGTCGGCTTTTACGCCGGCTTCATGGTGGCGGACGAGGTCACCCTGATCACCCGGCGCGCCGGCGAGGGCCAGGGCACCCGCTGGAGCTCCCGCGGCGAGGGCACCTACACACTGGAGACCGTAGACGACGCTCCTCAGGGCACCTCGGTCACGCTCCACCTCAAGCCCGCCGACGCGGAGAACCAGCTCCACGACTACTGCTCCCCGTGGAAGGTCCGGGAGATCATCAAGCGGTACTCGGACTTCATCACGTGGCCCATCCGCATGCTGCCCGAAGCCGACCCCACCGCGACAGGCCCGGACGACGAGGCGCCAGAACCCGAGACGCTCAACTCCATGAAGGCACTGTGGGCGCGCTCGCGCGACGAGGTGACCGACGAGGAATACCACGAGTTGTACAAGCACGTCGGCCACGACTGGCGTGATCCGCTGGAGACGATCCGACTCCAGGCCGAGGGCACCTTCGAGTACCAGGCCCTGCTGTTCCTCCCCGAGCATGCCCCGCACGACCTGTTCACCCGGGACGCCAAGCGCGGTGTGCAGCTCTACGTCAAGCGCGTGTTCATCATGGACGACTGCGAGGCGCTGCTGCCGCCGTACCTCCGCTTCGTCAAGGGCGTCGTCGACGCCGCGGACCTCTCGCTCAACGTCTCCCGCGAGATCCTCCAGCAGGACCGGCACATCGAGATGATGCGGCGACGGCTGACGAAGAAGGTCCTGTCCACGGTCAAGGAGCTGATGGCCAAGGACCGGGACCGCTACGCAACGCTCTGGCGGGAGTTCGGCACGGTCCTGAAGGAGGGACTCGTCACCGACCCGGAGAACCGGGAGGCCATCCTCGCCTTCGCGTCCTTCGCGAGCACCGACCAAGACACGGAGCCGACCACGCTCAAACAGTACGTGGAGCGGATGAAGGACGGGCAGGAGGACATCTACTACCTGACCGGCGAGTCCCGCCGGAGCATCGAGGACTCCCCGCACATGGAGGCGTTCCGAGACCGGGGGATCGAGGTGCTGCTGCTCACCGACCCCGTCGACGAGGTCTGGGCCGACGCCGTCGGAGCGTACGAGGGCAAGCAGCTGCGCTCCGTGGCCAAGGGCCGGATCGACCTCGACGCCAAGGACGACGACACCCCCGACGCCGAGCGGGAGAAGCAGGCCGAGGACTACGCCGGGCTGCTCGCCTGGTTGACCGAGGAGCTGGACGAGGACATCAAGGAGGTGCGCCTCTCCTCGCGACTCACGGTCTCCCCGGTCTGTGTGGTCTCCGACGCGCACGACCTGACCCCGGCTCTGGAGAACATGTACCGCGCCATGGGCCAGGAGGTCCCCAGCGCCAAGCGGATTCTGGAACTGAACCCGGAGCATCAGCTCGTCAAGGGACTGAACCAGGCTTACAAGGAGCGCGAGGACCGTTCCGAACTCGCCGAGACCGCCGAGGTCCTCCTCGGTCTGGCAACGCTCGCCGAGGGCGGCCGGCCCAAGGAACCGGCCCGTTTCGTCAAGCTGATGGCGGACCGCCTGGAACGTTCTCTGTAGTCTCGTCGGTCGCCGCGATGCCGTCGGCGGTCTGCCCCGTACACCCCTGGGGCGGGTCGCCGACTCCGACGCACGCGGCTCGGTGGCGCGGCTTCCCGGTTTCTCCGGATCCGGCCGCCGCCTCCCGCACGGTGTCCGGATCATCTGAGTAGGCGTACTCAGGCCGCTGTGGATCTCCGTCGACATGATGAAGCGGCCGAGGAGAAGGAGTGCCGCCATGTCCCTGATCGAGACCGCCCCCGCCCGTACCGCCGACGCATCTGCGCGGTCCCGGCTTCTACCGCGTGTATGCGTCCTGATCGTGGTCGCCGGGCTCGCCCTGTCCGCCTGGGCACCGTACGACAGGATGGCCTGGCTGCTGGAAGTGGTGTGGGTGCTGGTCGGGTTGCCACTGGTCGTTCTGGCGTGGCGGCGCTTCCCGCTGACAGGGCTGCTCTGCCTGCTGCTCACGGCACACGCTCTGGTAGTGCCCGCCCAGCTCGCGCGCCGGGTCTCCGCCTGAGCACCGTGCCCGGATCAGTTGGGTCCTGACCAGTAGGCGCCTTCCCACAGCGCCAAGTCAGGGCTGAATTCGACTTCGACCCTGTCGGCCGCGTCCGGCGGAAGCGAGAACGCGTACTTGCCGACGGCTTGGGCGCCCGGCAGGACGTGCCCGGTGATCACCTTCTGGCGTCCACTGCCGTCGATCACCAGCTCCGCGGACGCCCCATCGGCGTCACTGACGTTCGGCAGCCCGGATTGGACCGAGAGCCGCTGCTTGCCCGTGTTCACGACCGTCACCGTCACCTGAATGGCCTTGTTCCCCTTCGCGTGACCGAACACGATCTCGTGCGGGACGAACGGCTTCGGCTTGGCGACGGTGACCTTAAGACCGTTCTCGAACGTGTAGGACTCACCGAACGACAGATGCCTGGCACGCTCCTTCGCGGCCTCCTCTTCCGCGGCCTTCTCAGCCGCCGCCTCGGAGGCCTCGGCCTCGGCACGGGCTGCGGCCTCGGACGCCTCGGCCCTGGCATGAGCGCTGTCGGAGGCCCTCATCACCGACACCACGGTGAAGACCCCACCGCCGACGGAGAACAGCAGGCCGGTCACACCCAGGATGACACCCGCCAGAGCCATTCCGCGGTTCGTCGCGCGTCCCTTCCGCGCATGGCCGAGCCCGATGAAGCCGAAGATCACAGCCAGCAGAGCCGGCAGCCACGCCATCCAGAACAGGATGACGACCATGCCGAGTACTGCGCCGACCGTGCCGAGCACCAGAGCCGTGATACCCATCGAGTTGTGCGGCTGCGGCTGCGGCGGCAGAGCCGAGTACGGCACCCCAGGCACGACGGTCGGCGTCGACGGCCGCGGACCCCACGGATCATGACGGGCCGATGGCTGTCCCGCGGCGTGCTGGGCGTCGGTCGGAGGGGGAGTGGTCACACACGATCCTTCGGGCGGTTGTTCGGTTTTGGTGAGTCAGTGACACTAGCAGTCGCCGAGCACGCTTTCTGACCATTAGTTGCGGGGAGACCGTCACCCTGCTTGGCTTCGCCTACCGCTACCTTCCGGTGCCCGACTGCCGTATGCCGGCGCCCCGGATCGCCGACGCCCTTGTCGCGCTTGCCTGCGCCCCGCCCTCGGGCGGCCGGCTCCGCATCCACTGCCGGGAGGGCCGCGGCCGCACCACCACCTTCATGGCCATGTGCGACATGACCAAGAACGCCAGGCAGGTTCGGCTCGACGGCATCCTGCGGCGCCGGTACCTCCTGGCAGGCGCCGGCACGGACCTCGCGGCCGATTCCTCCCGTGTCCCGGTCCTTCGGTCCATCTACGACCGTGCGCGCCACAACGACGACGGCTTCCGTAGCACTTTCACCCAATGGCCGGCCGCCCACCCGCACCCGACGGAGGACTACCCGCTCATGATGCTTCCGCCCCGCCGCTCCGGATCCAAGTAGCGGCCGCATTCGCCCCGGCTGACTGCTTGCGGGTGAATGGCGGTGCTTCCCACTCGCGTCGCCCCTCCGTGGACACCCAGGCCGGTTAACGTAATTCCGTGCCGCTGAGCTGTGCATTCGTGAACCTCAAGCCCGGAGTGGGTAAGACGACCAGTGCCGTCTGGCTGGCACACGCCCTCCATGAGTCGGGCCACTCGCCGCTGTTGGTGGACAGCGACCCCGCCTCGTCCGCGCTGCGCTGGAGCGAGCTCGCGGACGGCTTCCCGTTCCCCGTCATCGCCCTGCCGGTGGGCGACGTCCACCGCAGGGTGAACGACTTCCTGGGAAGGCGGCAGGCCGTGGTGCTCGATGCGCCGCAGATGGAGGACCATGCCCGCATCACACGCAGCGTCATGCGATACGCGAGCGAGTGGATCATTCCGGTGACTCCTGCCCCCATCGAGCTGGACCGGATGGCACCCATCCGTGTCGAGATGGAAGAGGTGCAGTCGCTGCGCCCCGAGCCGGCGAGGGCGGTGGTCCTGCTGAACCGCACCAACCGCCCTGATGCCACCCGCACCGGGCCCGACGCGGACGCCCGTGAGGCGCTCACCGAGTGGGGTTTCACGGTGTTCGACACCCAGATCGCACGGCTCGACCTGTATTCCCAGTCCTTCGGCAGCCCCGTACGGGCGAAGGGCTCGGCCTACATGGATCTCGCAGAGGAACTGATCAAGCGTCAGGAAGCGGCATGACGGAGCGCAAGGACAGGTATCGGGCGGCTCTGGAGCGCGGCGGGGACAGCACGGCCCGCCCTCCGAAGGGCACCACGCTGCACAGCAAGTACGTCAGTGTGACGATCGACGTGGACCCCGACCTGCGCGAAGGACTGATGCGCTGGGTCGGCCCGCCTGTCTCCCTGCTGGTACTCGCGGGTGCCACGCTCTTGCGCGCCGTATCGGGCGCCACGGCCAGGCTCCCCCTCGTCAGCGGCGGCGCCCGCCGTACATGACATCCATGGCGACTGTGCCCGCACTCCTGCGCCGGGAGCTCGGCGGCGCCTTCACCGCCGTCGAACCCGGTGGCGAGTCAGCCAACCCCGAAGCCGTCCTGCCGCCGCACTCCGTCCTGACGGAACACCTCATCGACGAGCCCGGCCAGCCGACACGAGCAGCACCGGACCAGGTGCTCGACCTGCTGCGCACCCGGCTGCTCGAGCGGGATCAGGATCCCGTGGTGAACGCCTGACCCGGGCTGTCAGACCGCTCGCCAGCGGGCCATGCAGAACGAGAACACACCGAACAGCGCAAGACCTGCGGCTGTGGCCATCATCAGCCATGGACCCGCAGCCGCGGCCGCGAAGGTACGCAGGGTGTCGTCCAGCCCCTTGGCCTCATCGGGGTCGTACATGACCGCCGCCCGAACGGCGAAACCGCCGGCCACCGCGAACACCAGGCCGCGCGCCACACCTCCGGCGACTCCGCATGTGTCCACCACCTGCCGCACCCGGCGGCTCATCTCGCCGGTCTTGAGGTGCTTGTGATACTTGCGCAGAGCCGCGCGTACGCCGATCCACAGCCCCGCACCCGCGATGCCGGAGCCTACGGCGCCCACGATCCACTGGCCGCCCGGCAGCTCCAGCGCGCGTGCCGTCAGGTCCCGCGACTGGCGGTCGCTGGAACCAGCGCCGCTCTCGCCCACTGTGAAGGCGAGCACCGAGTAGGCGACCGTTGCGTAGAAGACACAACGCACCGCCGACAAGGCGCGTTTGTGAGCCTTCCCACCGTCCGGTCCGGCCGCGCCGAACAAGGCCTCCGACAATCGCCAGAGCACCATGCCGATCAGCCCGATACCGAGCGCCCACAACACGGCGGCGCCGAACGGCTGTCCTCCGAGTGTCTCCAGTGCGCCGGAGCGGTCGGCCTCCTCACCGGAGCCGGAGCCGGTCGCCACCTGGAGCGCGATGATGCCGATGAGAAGGTAGATGACGCCCCGTGCCGCCAGTCCCCAGCGCGCTCCGGTCTCCACGACCGAACTGCGGGCTGCCCGACGTGCCGTGAACCTGCTCCGAAGAGTCAACGCGCGTGCATTCATGCATCCCGGTTGCCCACGAAATCCGAGGGTGAACGTGGTCGGTCTGAGCATTGGAGCTGTGAATGCGTGCTGCGATGGTCGGATCCCGGTGGGCGGCCGGTGCGTAACGCGGGCAGCGACATGTTCATTGACATGTTCATTTACGCGCTGTTGAACGGGGATCGGTGACAGGCCTGGCGCCGGGTCGTGCAGGTGATCGCGGGTGTGGCATCGCGACAGGTGCCACACCCGCGATCAGCGCTTCCGCGCCTGCTGTCTGCGCGGGGGTCAGCCTGCCACGCAGAACTCGTTTCCTTCGGGGTCCTGCAGGACGGTCCATGTCAGGGGACCGATCGAGTGCTCTTCCCCAGCGGAGGCTCCCATCGCCACCAGCCGGTCCACCTCGGCATGCCGATCCTCTGTGTGGAAGTCGACGTGGATGCGATTCTTCGCCTGCCGGGGCTCGGTGACCCGCTGGAAGCCGAGCGCCAGGGGTGTGGCTGCGACGATGACGAATTCACCGTCGAAGTCCTGGGCGATCTTCGTGTCCAGAGCCTTGGCCCACCACGCGGAGAGGGCGCGCGGGTCGGCGCAGTCGATGGTGATCATCTTCGGATCCAGAGTCATGTGGACACACTATGACCGCGGTTGTCGAACCTCGGAATCCGATTCTGTGCCTGTGGCGCCCCGAGCGACGGTTGCGTCACGTTCGCGCCCCCTTGGAGCGTTGGCCGTCCAGGGCGGCACAGGCGACCGCCGCCAGCACTCCTGCGGCCAGGAGACCGTTTCGGGACCGCCAGGACAGCACGGACCAGCGCGACTGGGCCGACAGCACGGAACCGGTACTCAGCCATGAGCAGGCCGAGATGACCGAAAGGGAAGAGCCGATCGAACCGATCGACAGAGTGCTGCCGATCGAACCGAACGACAGCACCGATCCGACCGATCCGATCGAGAGTACTGACCCCACCGAACCGATCGACAATACGGAATCGCGAGACCAGAGGGACAACGACGACTCTGCAGCAGGCTTGGACACAGGCCGATCGTACGGCCCGGGACCGGTCCGGACGCGTCATCCGCCCCGGCCGGGCTCCGGCCGGGGCGGATGACGCGCGAGGGGGCGGCACCAGGGCCGCACTGGAGACGAGCGCTCTACCGGGCTGCCGGGTACGCGGTGACCATGTCGCGGGCCGGGCTCTCCGGAACCGCCGGGACCGCCTCCTGTGGAGTGGCCGTCGGGTTGTAGCGCGCCGTGGACGTGGGGCTGAGGTTCTTGTGGACCGCGCGGGCGACGCGCTGGATGGTGTCCACGCCGTACTGCATCGTGCTGTTGTCGTGCGTCAGCACGGAGATCGTGTAGCTGTGGCCACCACTCGTGAAGGCGCCGACGCTGTGCACACGCCAGCCGTGCGTGGCCCGCGACAGCCAGCCGTTCTTGAGTTGGATGCGCGCGGGAGCGGCGGGTGCACCGGCCGAGACGCCCCAGCGCTGCGAGGGTACGACCTTGTACATCAGTCCCAGGGTGTAGCCACGCGAGGCGTCGGTGAGGACGTTGTTGCGCAGCGCCAGCAGGTTCATCAGCAGCATCTGGTCGCCGACGCTGATCTGGGTGAGGCCCCAGTAGCCGCCGGAGCCGGGGATGGACCGGGACATCTTCGCTGTGGTGAAGAAGTTCTGGATCTTCGTCACGCCGAGCTGCTTCCACAGCGTGGTCGTGGCGGCGTTGTCCGACTTCGTGATCATGGCCGTCGCGAGTTCCTTCTCGCGATCGGTAAGTGACCTGCCGGTCTTCTGCGCGTCCCACAGCAGGGTGGTCAGGACGCTGACCTTGACCACGCTGGCGGAGTCGAAGCGGTCGCCGCTGCGTAGTCCGCAGGTGGTGTTCGTGGTGTTGTCGCGCACGGCGACGGCGGCCGTCGACGAACGGCCCGTCAAGGCGGCCTTGATGTCGCTCGCGAGCTTTGTCGCGAGCCCGGCCTTGTCGGACGTGCACGTCACCGCGGGGGGCGCGGCCGAGGCAGGCGCAGCCGCGATCGCTGTCGGCAGGAGCACTCCGACGGCGACGGCCGCGCTGAGAGCGCCGCGTCCGCGACGGTGAGGGGTGAGGTGGTGAGTCATGTATCGAAAGACACATCGAGGGGAGAAAAGTTGTACGGGTGATACGTCTCGGCTCCGGACGCGTCCGTATCGCCCCGTCAAGACCTGCGCCGCGCCGCCCGTCGTCGGACGGCGCAGGAGGCGTTCCGTCGGCTTGTCGTTCGACCAACGGCCGGCGTCGAACGTGACTCGAACTTGATCAGTGTTTTCCCACTTCAGCGGAACGTGGGCGGCCCTCGTCTGATCCTGTGCCCAGAAGCCGGCCGAGCCGAAGAAGCCGACACCGCCCGCCCGCAGGGGGTTCAGGAACGTGCGTACGAGGACGATTTCTCCAGCCTGTGCACCGAAACCGTCCTGCGCTGGACCGAACAGGCCGCCCGGCTCGAAAGGCCGCCGCCCCGCCACCCGGCACGATGTGGGCAGTGTCGTTGCCACCGGCGAGGCATGCAGCCGCCCAGCCCACCGCAGAATGCGAGGCATGCAGCCGCCCAGCCCATCGCAGAAGTGGAACGAAGCCCGCCGCATTGCATGAACCGGCAGTCCAGGGCACCCACGACAACCACGCGGGCCGCGCATGGAGCAAGACGTGCGGCATGGACGATGACGGGAGCGCAGGCTTCATGCTGCCGCGGGGTGCGACAGGCTTCTTCGTGCCAAAGGAAGGTCCGCTTCCGGAAACCGACTTGCGAGCGTTTCGGACCCCGAGACCACCTGTGGGCCACCGACACCCCGGTGTCCGACTGGAAGGCGTTCCGCGTCACCGGCGTCCGCGCAGCCGGCTGAGCAGGCTGCGGGCCTGGGCACGCCTGCGCGGGTCCGCAGCCGCGCGCCTGGCGGACGACACGGCGCGACGGCCCTGCGGGCTCTGAGCGAACTGCTTGAGACGTGACATCAATCCGGGCATCGGTCCTCCTGCGAGCGTTTCCCCTCCGCATACCCGGTGCCATCCGAACGATGTCCGTGCGGCCGGAAGCCGTCGGGCAGCCGGGTAGGGCCCGGTGCCGCAAACCTCGTCCGTCGCCGGTGGCCGACCCGAACGTGATGCCCACCTGGCTGAGGGGCCGTCTCACGGCCGCAGCACCACTTTGATGACGCCGTTCGCCCTGCGGTCGAAGTCCCGGTAGAAGCCGGCCGCTTCGTCGAGCCTCGCATGATGGCTCACCACACGCTGGGGCTCGGCCCTACCGGAGATGATCAAGTCGCGCAGCAGCACGGTGTAGCGGCGGTCGTGCGTCCGGCCGAAACCGACGTGGACGCCTTTGTCGAAGAGCGTCGCCCAGGGGACGCGGAGGGAACCGTCCTCGTGGCCGGTGGACGCCGGCGTCCGGTCCTTCGCCGCGTACACCCCGGCGACGCCGATCCGACCGGTCGGATTCACCAACGCCGCGAGATCCGTGATGACCTGGCGGGGATTCTCGGTCGAGGGATCGGTGCGGTCCGCCGCCTGGAAGCCGACCGCGTCGATCCCGCAGTCCACACCGTCCATACCGTCCTCCCCGGGCGGCAGGGCACCGGCACACCGGTGCGCGCGGATCTGGTCCACCGGGTCCCCGTCACGGAAGTCGACCGGCACCGCCCCGTACGAGCGCGCGACCGCCAGCCGCTGCGGTACCTGGTCCACCACGAACACCTCCCTCGCACCGCGCAGGAAGGCGGAGTGGGCGGCGAGCAGCCCGACCGTGCCGGCGCCGAAGACGGCCACGACGGCGCCCGGGCGCACCCCGGCGAGCTCGGTCGCATGCCAGCCGGTGACGAAGGCGTCGGCGAGCATGACGAACGCGTTCTCGTTCGCGTCTCCGGGTTCACCCGGCAGGGGCACGCAGTTCGCGTCGGCGAATGGGACCCGGAGGAGTTCCGCCTGAGCCCCGCGATACGGCCCCATGCCGGCGTACCCGTATGCCGCACCGAAGCCTCCCGGGCGGACTCGGGTGCACGCCGCGCTGAGGCCGCGGGAGCAGTTGATGCAGGTGCCGCAGTACAGATGGGTGGGGATCACGACGCGGTCGCCAACGGACACCGTTCGCACTGCCGACCCGGTCTGTTCGACCACTCCCAGCGGTTCGTGCCCGAGCACGAGTCCGGGTTCGGCGCCCGTGCGGCCGTCGTACATGTGCAGATCGGTTCCGCAGATGGCGCTTGAGGTCACCCGGACGATCACGTCCGTGCTCTGCTCGATCCACGGGTCCGGTACCTCCTGCACGGACACCGCGCGCGTTCCATCGAACACCACAGCCTTCATGACACTCCTCGTCCCCTCGTCCCAGGACGCACTCGCCGCATCGCCGGATTCCGCCCGACGGTCGCCCGACGCCGTGTGCTGCTCGGTTTCACATCGTCACGACGATGGCGCCGGTGGTGCCGCCCTCTGTGAGGGCTCCGATGACATCGTTCAGCGGCTGCTTCGAGATCGATCACCACGCCGCCGTTCTCCGACGCAGCGGGCGGGTCGACCTGTTCGAGTACCACCCGGGTACCCCAGTCGCACAAACGGGACACCAGCACCGGCGTCGCTCCGATCGTCTCGTGTCTTCCAGATGCGATCCGGGCGCAGCCACCCTGAGGCACGGCTACTGCGCGGCAAGGTGACAAGGCATTCCGCGGGCAGTACCGGAGGCGCGCCGTCTTGGTGATGGAGTCAGCCGGTGCCGGGCCCCCGGGTGAGACCTTGGGCACCCCTGCCGCGCGACCGGCCGCACGACACCCCTCGCTCCGGGACCGGGAGGCATGCCGCTGTTCCCTCCCGGCCTCGGGAGGCAGCAGCGCCTCGGGAGGTAACAGCGGCATGACGGCGACCGGCGGGAGTGTGCCTTCGCGGTGGCTACCGCGGGCTCTGCGCGAATACCGGGCCGCGCCAGGAAACGGCAGGCTCGGGCAGGGCCCGCATCGGGAGGGCCCTCATCGTGACGGCCCTGGCCTGGCATCCCACGGGGACCCTGGTCACCAGTTTGCGATGCGCACCGAGGAGGTTCACATCCCAGTAGCTCCGGTCGTAGCCGATGCCGATGGCGACGATGCTCCGGTTCATCAGGACCCTGTAGACGGTGTTGGTGGGGTCCGGGTCCGTCGCCTTGTCCGCGAAGTGGCCGTCGTGGGTGTATCCGAACGCCATGAACTCGGAGATGAGGTTGGAGTACAGACCCGCCTGGGACATGCGGGACCGCAGGTCGCGACCGTCACTGCCCATGGAACTGAGCTTCTTCATGGTCGCCATGTCCTTGGCATGCGAACGCCCGGCCTGGCTGGCCCGGTCGGAGATACGCAGAGCGGGTAGGCCCTTGGCGAGGCGCTCCTTGTTGATCTCACAGGTGATCCAGTCGACATTCGGGTAGTACGGCGGCAGCAGGACTCTGCTGCCGGTAGGGGACGAGCCGTCGGCCGTGTGCGCGGGGACGGTGGTGGCTCCCCACAAGGCGGCGGTGGACAGAGCGACGGACATCGCTGTGGCCAGGGTCTTCACGATGCTTCCTCCGATGGACGCAGGCAAGCGAGCCTCGCGTTGCCGTTGTCGTCACCGTGGCATGGTCCTGACTGTCCGTCAGTCGCTGACACGCCGTGATCACCTGCATCGGCGACACCTCCGGTGTGCCGGCAAGGCCAACCGCCGGTCGGGCGGCCGGACCTGCTCGGCATCGCCGCGGGCGGTGTCGAACCACCCTCCTGCCGCCGTTCGCAATCGTCCCCGAGTCCCCGAGTCCCCGAGGCGACGAGAGGCGTTCAGCGGCACGGTGCTCGTCCCGGATCGAGCGTGCTTGCCGGCCACGTAGGCGGCCAGTCCCGGGAACGCCATCCGGCCCGCCACCGAGGAGACATTGAGGATGTGCCCGTGGCCCTGAGCACGCATCAGCGGCAGCACGAGCCGGGTGAGTCGCCAAGGACCGACCAGCAGTGTCTCCAGTTGGTCGCGCAGCTCGGCGTCGGACACCTCCTCGACCGCGTCGAAAAGCCCGCACCCGGCGTTGTTGACGAGGATGTCGATGCCGCCGAGAGAGTCGGCGGCGCTGCGGACGGCCTCCTCGCAGGAGGCGGAGTCGCGCAGTTCGAGCGGGACTGGGATGATGTGGTCGGGCCAGGCGGCGGACAGGCGCTCCAGGTCGTCGACGTTGCGGGCGGTGACCGCCAGTCGATGCCCCTCCCGCGCGGCCGCGGTGGCCAGAGCGAGGCCGAGTCCCGACGAGCACCCCGTGATCAGCCAACGACGTTCCACCGTTCCCCCCGAAGAGACAGACGGCTTGTCCGCACGGTCGGCGGACGCGCGGCATCCGTCGTGCCGGTCGCCGTCGCCGCTCAGCCGTGTCCCGATCCCGTTCATGCTCACCGGTGAGCAGGGCCTTCGGCCATCCCTCTCGTGGAGGCGTGAGGTGGCGCTCGGGCGCGTTCCGGGGCGCACGGGGGGCCGGACCACGATGGTGGACGAGGCCGCCCGCAGGGCTCCGGCCGTCGTGCCTCTGAGCACGGTGCCGCGCCCCCGGGTGGCAGGGGCGCGGCACCGTGAAGCGCAGCCGCCGGCGAGGTGTTCCCGGCCGGTGGCTCGTTCGCCGACTCGGAGCTCAGGCCCGACGCAGTTCGAACCGGTCGAGGTTCATCACCTTGTCCCACGCTGCGACGAAGTCACGGACGAACTTCGCCCCCGCGTCCCTGGACCCGTAGACCTCGGAGATGGCTCGGAGCTGGGAATGCGAACCGAAGACGAGGTCGACCGCGGTTGCCGTCCACTTGACCTGGCCTGTGGCACCATCCCTGCCTTCGAACACGTTGGCGTCGGAGGCCGACGTCTTCCACTCGGTGCCCATGTCCAACAGGTTGACGAAGAAGTCGTTGGTCAGTGCCTCCGGCTGGTGGGTGAAGACGCCGTGCGGCGACTGCCGGAAGCCGGCGTTCAGCGCCCGCATGCCGCCGACCAGCACCGTCATCTCCGGAGCGGTGAGGTGCAGCAGGTTGGCCCGGTCCAGGAGGAGGGTCTCCGGCGACAGCTTCTCGTCCGCCCGGATGTAGTTGCGGAAGCCGTCCGCCCTGGGTTCGAGTACGGCGAACGACTCCACGTCCGTCTGTTCCTGGGAGGCGTCCGTGCGCCCGGGTGCGAACGGGACCGCGATGTCCACCCCGGCGTTCTTGGCCGCCTGTTCCACGGCCGCACAGCCGCCCAGGACGATCAGATCCGCCAGGGAGACCCGGGTTCCGCCGGACTGCGACTGGTTGAAGTCCTGCTGGATCTGTTCGAGAGACCTGACGACTTCTGCCACCTCGGGCAGATCGTTCACCTCCCAGTCCTTCTGCGGCGCGAGCCGGATCCGCGCCCCGTTGGCCCCGCCGCGCTTGTCGGTGCCGCGGAAGCTCGCCGCCGAGGCCCAGGCGGTGGCGGCCAGCTGGGAGAGGGACAGCCCCGACGTGAGGATCCTGTCCTTCAGGACCGCGATGTCCTTGTCCGTCACGAGTGCGTGGTCGACCGGGGGTACGGGGTCTTGCCACAGCTGCGGCTCGGGCACCCACGGCCCGAGGTAGCGCGAGAGCGGCCCCATGTCGCGGTGCAGCAGCTTGTACCAGGCTTTGGCAAACGCTGCCGCGAGCCTGTCCGGGTTCTCGTGGAAGCTCCTCGCGATCGGCGCGTACACGGGATCGACCTTCAGAGCCAGGTCCGTCGTCAGCATCATGGGTGCGTGCCGTTTCGACGGGTCGTGCGCATCGGGCACACTGCCCTGGGCCGAGGCGTCAGTCGGCGTCCACTGCTTCGCTCCGGCCGGGCTGGTCGTCAGCTCCCAGTCGTAGCCGAGCAGATTGTCCAGGTACCCGTTGTCCCACTTCGTCGGCTCGGTGGTCCACGCGCCCTCGAGACCGCTGGTCAGCGCGTCCGCGCCCTTGCCGCTGCCGTAGCTGTTCCGCCAGCCGATGGCCTGCTGCTCGATGGGGCTGGCCTCGGGTTCCGGGCCGATGTACTCGGGATCGACGGCGCCGTGGCACTTGCCGAACGTATGGCCGCCGGCGATGAGGGCAACGGTCTCCTCGTCATTCATCGCCATGCGCCCGAACGTCTCGCGGACATCCCTGGCCGCCGCCACCGGATCCGGGTTGCCGTTGGGACCTTCCGGGTTGACGTAGATCAGTCCCATCTGCACGGCGCCCAGAGGACCGGAGAGTTGCCTGTCGCCGCTGTAGCGCTCGTCGCCCAGCCAGGTGTCCTCCGGGCCCCAGAAGATCTCCTCCGGCTCCCAGATGTCCTCCCGCCCGAAACCGAATCCGAATGTCTTGAACCCCATCGATTCCATGGCGCAGTTGCCCGCGAAGACCAGGAGGTCGGCCCAGGAGATCTTCCTGCCGTACTTCTGCTTGACAGGCCACAGCAGGCGGCGCGCCTTGTCGAGGCTCGCATTGTCGGGCCAACTGTTGAGAGGTGCGAAACGCTGGGCTCCGGCGCCGCCGCCGCCTCGCCCGTCGGCGATCCGGTACGTCCCCGCGGCGTGCCAGCTCATCCGGATGAAGAGCGGTCCGTAGTGGCCGTAGTCGGCCGGCCACCAGTCCTGGGACGCCGTCATGACCTCGAACACGTCCTGCTTGAGTGCGTCGAGGTCGAGTGTCGCGAACTCCTCGGCGTAGTCGAAATCCGCATCCATGGGGTTGGACTGGGGGGAGTGCTGGTGGAGCACCTGGAGATCCAACTGGTTGGGCCACCAGTCCTGGTTCGTCTTCGGGTGAGTCCCCGTCGGAGCCGGGGAAGGGATCGCTGGACTCTCGGATTCGCTGCCGGACACGTTCGTCCGCCTTCCTGTCTCGGTGTTTCCCTGTGGCGATTTCCTGCTCTTGACGCTTCTTCGGACTTCCGGGTCGAGGGAACCGACCCGTGCCGCCCGTAGCCCGCCCGTGTATGGCGCCGTCGAATGCGCGGTCCGCGGCGTCCGTATGGTCGCGCACAGCGGACTGCGCCGCTACGAGAACACGCAGAGCATCCCAGGCAACAAGAATTCACCGCCCCCGGACTTGCCGGGAAACGGCCGACTCGCACAACGTGCATTCGGTTTCCTCGCCGGAACCCTGTGTAAGAATGGCGCCGTCAGCACCATCCGCTTATCGGTCCGGCCGGCCTCGGTCGCCTTGGAATCGCGTACTGCCGATGGAAGCGGGGGTGATTCCCCGCTGAATTCCGTGCCCGTTCAAACCCGAGCAGGCGAATCGATGTGAACGGCCTGCCGGAGCGGTCGCGGGGCGCGGCCGGGGGATGAAGGACGGCGCCGAATCGTCGCCGAGGCCCGTCCTGCGAAGGTGGCCGTGTCGGGGCTCAGAGTCCGGTGACCTTCCCGCTCGCCGTCAGCTCGTATACCAGGGTGACCGTGCGTCTGCCACCGGGCGCCAGCCTGATGTCCCAGCTGACGATGCCTTCGGCGTCCACCACGTCGGGCGGTGGGGAACACGCTTCCGTGCGCAAGCGCACCTCCACCGCCGAGACCTCGGAGACTGGAATCCGCTCACGAAGGACGATCACCTGTTCGTCGCGCTCACTCGGTGCGGAGAACCGGGACACATGCAATCGGACCGTGCGGGTGACCACGGTCCGCTGCGTGATTCCGGAGGTGTCGCGGGACTCTTCGGCCAGTCTGATCACACGGTGGTCGTCCACGCTGCCGAAGGCCAGTTCCGCTGCGGCGCCGGGGGCGGTGAAGTCCAGTGTTCCGCGGCCGGTGAACCCGCTGTCACGGATCAGGTCCACGGGTCCTGCGAGCAGCGCGTGACCGGAGTGGTTGTCGAACCGCGCCACTTGCGTGACCAGCGGGGACAGCTCGGGTGAGCAGGCGTACTCGCTGCGGGCGGATGTCATGAAGACGCAGACGGGCACCCGGTGCCCCCGTCCGTCGCCCGGCACGGACACCGGCTCCGCGGCTTTCAGCACCCGTACCTCGCCGCCGTCGTCGACCCCCGGCAGGCCGAGGACGGGAGACGGCCCGAGGTCCCCGATGCGCTCCTCGCGCAGCTCGATGTCGATCGTGCGGCGCTCCGCGGCGCTGCGCTCCCTGAGGGACAGCCGGTCCTCGTCCAGCCGGGGAGGCTCGGTCGCCCGTGCCGACCGGGCCGTCGACAGCGCCAGTCGCACGTCCGACCAGTCCTCGCCGGTGCGCTGCCACACCATCGCATCGGTCTCCAGTGTCAATGAACCCCCCTTCAGCACGGCCCGGTAGGCGGGTCGCCACAGGGCGCACGGCGTCAGGTGGCTCAGCCTGAGCCGCGCCGGCCCGGCTCTCCTCGCCTGCACGGTCAGCTCCACATGGCCGACCAGTTCCGTTGGTGACTCCTCGGCAAGGGCCAGTGCACTCTGTGCGTCGGCGAGTTCGGCGGCCACAGCCGCCAGCCGGGCGTCGACGCCGCGTAGTTCCTCACCCGAGTCCTCCCGCTCGCCGTCCACCCGGTCCAACTCATCGGCCCAGCGGTCCGGTTCGGCCATCCCGGCCCCCGCACCCTCGCCGATGTCCCTCAGCAGATCGGCTGCGAGCCGACTCAGCGCGTCCATGCGGGCCGCCAGGCGGTCCTTCCGCTGCCCGAGTGCCAGCCGTTCCTCCTCGAGGCGGTGCACACGGTGGCGCAGGGCCGAGTCCTCGTCGCCGGGCGGCAGGGGGGCCCGCGGCGTCCAGGTACGGACGATCCGGACG
The DNA here is from genome assembly GCF_037023745.1 of Streptomyces sp. SCSIO 30461. Taxonomy (NCBI): domain Bacteria; kingdom Bacillati; phylum Actinomycetota; class Actinomycetes; order Kitasatosporales; family Streptomycetaceae; genus Streptomyces; species Streptomyces sp. SCSIO 30461. The sequence continues at coordinate 4,178,636 of NZ_CP146101.1, read as the reverse complement.
TCCAGTACCTTCACCGGATGGTCGGGGCGTTCGGTCGTCAGCTCGGTGTGCAGCGTGCGGTCGACGGCGAGTGCGCTGATCGGTCCCAGACGCAGCCGCTGGACCCCGGCCTCCAGTTCGACGACTCTGGCGCGCTCCACGTGTGCTCGGTCCTCCAGGCACGTGACAGTGGTGACGGGGAGGGGCAGCGGGGTCGGCGTCGTGGTCGAGGCGTGCATCAGATCCTCCGGTTGCCGCCGGCCAGAGCCTTGCCGGCCGGGATGCGGACCAGGTAGCCGCCGTCGAGGGCAGCGGAGCCGCCGGCGGGCAGATCGACGCGCCAGAGACGGATCCCGGGAGCGTGGTCGGGCCCTTCGCCGCCGTCGGGCACCGTCCAGTCGGCCCGCTCCTCGAGCCGGACATCCGGTTCGGAGGTGACGGGAACGCGCTCGCGGACCTCCACGGTGACGGGCTTCGCGAACCGGTTCGCCAGCTCCACATGGACCCGGTGGTCGAGGACGGTGGTGTTCCCGCGCAGCCCCGAGGTCGACTCGTGGAACTCCGTACGGCGAGTGACCCCGATGGCCTCGGCCGGCCCGAGTCCCACCCGCCGGATCCCGCCGGGGGCGAGCGTGGGCAGCCCGGCGGTCAGTACGAACTCGTCGTCGACGCTCACCTCCACCGGGCCGGCCAGCAGAGCACGATCGGTGGCGTTGGAGAGCACCAGGGTGGTGTACACCGTCTCCTCGACGGATGGCACGCAGACGTACTCGGTGCGCAGTCCGACCGGGATGTCGGTGAGGGTGACGGTGTGCCAGGTGCCGTCGGACGGGATGTCCGCGCGCGCGGCGGCGTCGAACCGATGGTCGAAGGACCCGGCCGCCTCACGTGGCCGTACGGCGTGTGCGGGGAGCGGCAGTGCGGCGACTTCCTCTGCCCGGCTTCGGGACTCGGCGGCGACGAGGTCGTCGCCGGTGGGGAACAACCGGCCCCGCCGACTGCGCTGCCGCTCGTCGGGTCCGCTCAGGACGAGAGCGGCGTAGTCGAGTTCGCTGCCGCTCGGCCGCGGCGGACCGGCCGTTGGCTCCTGAGGCGGAGGTACGGGGCCTCCGGGGGCAGCGGGCGGCATGGGTACCGGGGCGGAGAAGGCCATGCTGCGTGACGGGGGTCCGGGGCGCCCTGCCATCACCGGTGCCGCGGGGACGGGCATTGCGCCACCTTCCACCAGGAGCCCTGGAGGCGGAGCTCCGTAGCCCTGGGGAGCGGGCGGCGGAGGCGGGAAGGCAGCGGTTCCGGAGACGGTCCCGGCAGCAAGGTGCGCGGAGCCCGCTCCGGCGGCATCCGCAGGACTCGGGCCTGCCGCGTCGTATCCGGCGAAGAGGTCGGTGAGCCCCGCGGGGGGCTCTCGCCAACCGGAAGGCGCCACGGTGGGCTGACGGCGTCCGATCCGGATGGAGCGGAGCTTCGGCAGATCGGTGCGGCGGCCCAGGTCGGCGGTGGAGACGGCGACACGTACCCGTGTCCAGTCCTCGCCGGTGCGCTGAGCGATCGAGGCGCGCAGTGCCAGGCTGCCACTGTCATCGCCCTGACGGTGGACGAGCCGATAGGACGGTACCCACACGGCGCCGGGGACCCGGTATTCCACCTCCACTTCGACCTCGGCGTCCGGATCGCACATATCGTCGGTGTCCCGGTCCTGGCCGAGCGTCAAGGCCGCGCAGACCGTCGTCGCCACCTGATCCTGCAGGCTGTCGGAAGAGGCTCGTTCCAGCTTGTCCTCGGCGACCCTCAGTGCGTGCTCCGCCCTGAGCGACGCCTTCTCAAACTCCATGAGCCGGGCATGACCGGCCGTCAGCCGCTCGTCGACGAAGTCGGCAAGCGCGAGCCACGAATCCGTAGGGGTGCTGCGGTGCGGATCGTCGCGCTTGCGGGGCGGCGGAACCGGACGCAACGCCGCGACCTCTTCGAGCAGAGCCGACTGCCGGTCCCTGCGTGCCGCCGTCGCGGCGTACGCCTCCCGCAGTCGTTCCACCTCGCGCCACAACTCGTCGGTGCCCTCGGGTGCGGCCGGACCCGCCTCGATCACCACCCGGGCCTCGACGACCCGGACACCGGCAGCTCCCAGGACCCGTGCCCGAAGCGAACCGGCATCGAGCGAGCGGGGCAGCCCCGTCACCCGCACCCGGCCGTCCGGCGGCACCCGGCCCCCGGCGAGTCTGCGGCAGACCGCGCCCCGCGCGTACACCACCACCGAATCGAGGCCCGATCGCCACCTGTTCGCCGCCTCAGCCGTCATCCGTTCCGCCCCCCGCCGCGTCCAGGTAGCGAAGCCTACGCGAAAGGCAGGCGAGTCCGGCCGCGATCCTGGGACACTCCGGACCGCCCGCGCCGCACCGGCTGCCGACGTGTCCGGCTGCTCGGACAGAGGTGCTTCGGAGCACCCAGCCGAGATGTCTCGTCGCCGGTCCCCCGGGCGAACGAGCCGGTCCGGCGCCGTGTCCACTCGCGACTGGGGCGCGGCGTCAGACGGTTCCCCGGACCACACCCCCGGACGGTGGCGGGGATGCCGCCGGGGGGGTGGGGAGCACGTGGAACAGGGTCTGCGTGCCGGTGATTTCCAGGACGCGTCGAGCCTGTTCCCGTAATCCGCGCAACTCCAGGACACCGCCTTCGGCCTCTGCACGTCTCCGTAGGCGCAGCAGCATGTTGAGGCTGGTGGAGTCCATGAAGGTGACGTCGGAGAGGTCCAGGGTGAGGATGCTGCCGTGGAGCGGCAGGCTGTCGGTGGCCCGGGCCACCCCTGGACAGGCGTCGAAGTCCAGCTCGCCCGTCAGGGAGACCACGATGCGCCCGGAAAGCCTGCTGATACTCATGTCGAAGTCACGCATGACAGGGACCGCCGTTCGGGAACAGAGCCCATCACGGTCGGCTCCCCGGGGGGGGTGCCTCTATGTCTTTCGTCAAGGCACTCCTGTCGGGTTTGGGGTGGTTCTGGGTTGCTGGGGTTATGCAGCGAGCTCGACGTCCGCTGGCGTCCGGGATTCGTAGAAGGTGCCGTCGCGGAGCATGGCGAACAGGACGCTGATGCGTTGGCGGGCGAGTCGGAGGAGGGCCTGGGTGTGGGTCTTGCCGCGGGCTCGCTGGCGGTCGTAGTAGGTGCGGGAGGCCGGGTCGGCGTTCATGCAGGCGAAGGCGGAGAGGAACATCGCGCGTTTGAGTTGCCGGTTGCCGCCTCGGGGTGCGTGTTCACCGTGGATCGAGGTGCCGGACGACTTCGTGGTCGGGGCGAGGCCGGCGTAGGAGGCCAGGTGGGCGGCGGTGGGGAAGCTGGTGCCGTCGCCGACGGTGACCAGCAGGACGGCGGCGGTCCTGACGCCGACGCCGGGCATCGACGTCAGGACCGGGGAAAGAGGGTGGGCCTCCAGGAGGGTGTTGATCTGGGCCTCCATTGCCCGGCGCTGGGTGTGGACGGCGGCCAGGGATGCGGCCAGAGAGGGGATGACGAGGTCGAGGGTGCCGGTGCCGGGGACGACAACGGTCTGCTCGTCGAGCGCGTCGAAGATGTCGTCGATCAGCCGCTGGGCCATGCGGGGGGCTTTCGGGCGGATCAGCTCAACGAGTCTGCGGCGGCCGGCCTTGCGCAGGGCGGCCGGGGAGCCGTAGCGCTCCAGCAGCCAGGTCACGGCGGGGTGGTCGAGGCGGGGGCCGAGGACGCGCTCCAGGCTGGGGTGGAACTGGGTGAGCAGGCCGCGTATCCGGTTGCTCGTGCGGGTGGCCTCGGCAGCAAGGTCCTGGTCGAAGCCGACCAGCACGGTCAGCTCGGCGGTGATCTCGTCGGTCAGTTCCAGCGAGCGCAGGGTGTGCGGCATCGTCCGGGCGGCGTCCGCGATGACCGCCGCGTCCTTCGCATCGGTCTTCGCCTCGCCCGGATACAGGTCGGCGATCCGCCGCATGGCGAGTCCGGGCAGGTAGGCGACCTTGCAGCCGGTGTCGCGGGCGACGGTCAGCGGGAGGGCGCCGATCGAGGCGGGCTGGTCCACGATCACCAGGACGGTGCCGAACTTCGCGGTCAGTTTGTCGAAGACGGCCCGCAGTTTCGGCTCGCTGTTGGGCAGCTGCTTGTCGAGGACCTTCTTCCCGGCCGGGGTGAGTCCGTGGCCGTGATGGCTGCTCTTGCCGACGTCCAGGCCGAGGAACACGCCCACGTCTTCGGTGTCGAACATCGCGCCCTTCCAGGGGAGTTGTCCAGGCCGGCCTTGGCAGTGGTGTCGTACGCGCGCATCCACGTTATGCAGACCTGCCGCCCGCGAGCTGTCCGGCGTTGCGCCGGACCGGGCGGTGGCCGGACCTCTCATCAGCGTCTCCGACGGCACCTCCCGGGCCCGGTGACACCACCCCCCAGGTCATCCGTTCGACAGGGGGACACAGTCATGCCGGGCCCGGAGGCCAGCGGCCCCATTGCGGAGCCGCAGAAAACATAACGGGGGAGAAGGCCGTCAAGCACACGGCATCGGTGCCGTGCACAGCCGAGCAAGACCACCCGTACCAAACGACGGCCACCACGGTGACCACCCAGCGACGCGGGGTACCCCACCAGACCAGGCTGGAGACCTCATCAGCGTGGCACACCGCGGTCCCGCCCCGCCAGCCTGCGCCACCGCGCCGACTCATCCGGATCGGACACCATAGAGTAAAACCCCGCAAAAGCAAGCAGGATCCGGCCGGGTGTACAGGGGTGCGCTCTCACCTATGCCGAGAACGCAGTGCAAGAGGTGTTCCCGAGTCCGGGCCCTTGCGCTTCCCGGCGCCGTGCCGCGAAGTGACGGGGGCGGGCTCATCCCTGAGCGTGGTCGGCGCATTGAGCGACGACGCCGCGGAGGCCGCCGGTTCGGGCGATCAGCTCTCGCAAGCCCGGTGGCGCGTGCGGTGGCGTGGCTCAGTCGCGGCTGTCCTTGTCGCTGCTCGGCCAGACGCCTGTCGCACGGTGCACGATCTCGGCCCCGGACCGGTCGATCACGCTGCGGACGACGGCGAATATGGCGCCCTGTACCGCAGCCGCCAGTAGGATCTCGCCCCATCCCCGGTCACGGTCGAGCGCGTCGGGCGCGTTGTCCTCGTGGCGGAGCGCCTTCCACGCCTTCTGGAAGGCGATTCCGGCAAGTGTGCCGCCGCCCCAGCTCAGGGCGAAGCCGACCGGCTTGTAGGCGAGCGGTACCTTTCCCCGCCTCTTGAGCTTCATCTTGTTCACGGGTCCCCTTTTTCATCGTTCATCGTTCATCGTTCATCGGGGGAGGATGTGCCCATCATGTCCCATGATCGATACTCCTCCGGGTAACCAGTGGGAGTCTCCCTTGCGGGGGCGGTCGGTCGTCGTCGGAAGCCCCACCGTACGTGGCCGTGCGGCAGCGTCGACGTGTGTCTTTCACCTGACCGACAGGGAGGCGCTCAAACCCAACGTGCGGCCCCGGGTGGCTGCCTCCTGGAACCGGCCGGTCTCCGGGAGCAGGGTCGGTGGGGTTCTGGTCAGAACGAGTTACGGCGCCGTGGACGCTGTGGACGCCCGTCCGGGTCGACGAGGGCGCGGTACAGCGGCATCGCGAGCGCCCGCTCCCAACGCGAGAGCCGCGGCGCCCGACAGGCGCGCAGACGTCCGGGCGGCCTGGGGCCCGGGCAGCCGCGTTCGTACCAGGAGTCCGGTGCCGCGGCGGCGGAAGTGAACGCATCGAACGTGCCTCCGGGGTCGCGTAGTTCGTCCGATGCCTCTCGATCGCGCGGTGCCTCCCGGCCCAGGTGCTCGCGTACGAGCAGCAGCCGCAGTTCTCTGGCGAAGCGGCGCGCGCCGTCGCCCAGTCCTCCGGGGTCCTGTGGTTCCCGGGTGTCCGCTGTGTCGTCCACAACGGCGCAGCTGAGTTCGGAGTCATGTGTCCAGGACCGCAGGTTGACGTTGTCCGAGCCGACTGCCGCCCACACGTCGTCGATCACGCAGACCTTGACGTGCACGTACACCGGTGTCCCGGCGTGGTTCACCACCCCGTACACCGCGACCCGGCCGACTGTGATTTCTCGGGGAGTTCACCGTGCTCTCGGCCATGGCGGCTGAGCCCGGCCGGGTGTTCACCCGCAAGCTGACCGAGGCACAGGGTGGGACGGTCTCGGTGGCGAGTACACCGGGCCACGGCTCCGTCTTCACCGAACGGCTCCCGCAGCGGGCTACCGTCCGGTGATCCTGCCGCGGCACACCACGGCGCGGCGGTCGGACTCTCAGGGCGCGCGGCGAGCGCGCCGGTTCAAGCGGGGAATCCGGTCGAAGACCGCGGCGAGCCTGGCGGCCTGGTCGAAGTGGGCCGCAGGGCGGGAGCGGTCACCGTCGAGGTGGGTGAGAGTCTCCATGCCGAGGTAGAACGCCACTGCCGCGCTCGCCAGCACGGGCACGCGTACGACGGACGTGAGCGGTTTGCCGCGCAGGAGTACGGTCAGCAGTTCCTCGGCCAGCTCCTCCCAGTTCCGGGTCTCGACGGCAAGTCGGGCGGCGAGCCTCGACTCGGGCCTGGCGCCGGAGTACAGCTCATGTACTGCGGCGATGTGCCCGGTCTCGACGTCCTCGTTGTACAACTCGCGCAGCCGCGCGACCGCGTGAGCGGCCCGGTCCGTACCGGACAGCTCGGTGCGATAGCGTCGGATCCGGGACGCGCTGGTCCGCATCAGGGCTGCCACCAGCAGATCGTCCAGGTCCGCGAAGTGGTAGTAGATCACCCCGGGCGCGAAGCCGCCGGTCTGGGCGATCGCCCGTGCGGTGGTACCCCCGTGACCATTGCGGACGAGGCAGGCGAGGGTTGCCTCGAGGACGCGGTCACGCGTGTCAGACAACGCGCACCGGCCGGACCCCGCGGGCGGCCGGGTGGCCTTCCAGTCGGCGCGCGAGTTCCGGCAGGTGATGGCTGGGCACTCGGGGGTAGAGATGGTGCTCCAAGCGGTAGGTGAGCTCCAGGAACACGGCGGGGATGATCCTCCCGCGCAGTGTGCGGGTCTGCGTCAACGGGGTGTCTCCGTAGTCGTGGTGCGGAAGGTACACGGTCAGAAGGGGGTACACCCAGCTCCCGACGATTGCCATCAGCGTATAGACCAGCACCCCTGGCGTGTGGGGGAGTAGCACCACTCCCGCGCCCAGGGCGGCGAACGGGGCCGTGGCTTCGGCGAGAAGCCAACGGCGGTCGCGCCCGCGCCGGTAGGACCAGAACCACAGGCGTACGAGAAACACGGGTCCGTAGGCGATGGCGCCGAGCAACGACAACTCGGCCGGATACCCCTCCGGGTCGTCGGCGTGCGGGAAGATCCGGTGGTGCTGGGTGTGCGTGGACCGGTACGCGTGTCCGCTCTCCAGCAGGACCAGCCCCATACCGAACAGCGCCCAGTCGGTGGCGCGGGGAGACAGGCCGAGCGTGCCGTGCACCACGTCGTGGGTGACGGTCACGACGGCGACGAAGACACCGAAGAGGATCAGGGGCGTCAGCCACCACCAGCCCAGCCGCACGGCGCCTGCGAAGCACAGCACGCCGGCGCCGGGACGGCAGAGGGCGACGATCCGCTGCCTGCGGGTGGTGACCAGGAGATCGTCGTCCAGGGCCGCGAGGGACGGCAGCACTGGTGCCGGGGGTCCGGACGCCCGAGGTGCCGGAGTGGCAGGTGTGACGGGAGTGGTGGATGGTTCCGGCTCGGCGGCCGGGTCGAGCGGAGTCATCAGGCCCATCCCTTCTCCTTCAGCATGCCGTCGGCGACGATGCGGCTGCCCAGCACGCAGGCGACCGTACCGAGGCCGGGCCAGGTCGAGTCGCCGACGAGCCACAGCCCGGGGCCACCGAGATCGTGCGGAACGGCGTGCTGGTTGGTGTTGCGCAGGTTCTGGCGCACTCCGCCCACTGCTCCCTCCGGACGGAAACCGAACCGCTCGTAGCTGAGTGGCGTCCCGGTCTGCGTGAACACGGCTCGCTCTCCCAGCCGTGGGTACACCCGCCGGGCCAGGCCCACCAGCCGCTCGCCGGCCTCCTTCTTGCGTTGCTTGTACGCGGTCCGATCGAGGCCGCGCCAGGCGGTGAGGTCGGTGTGGGTGGAGATCATCACCGCCCGGTGCCCGGGCGGAGCGCTGAGCGTGTCGCCTGGTGCGGACACGGAGACGAACATGTTGTTGCCGTCACCCAGAGGGCGGGCGTACGACTGCAGGACTTGGTGGTGTGTGAGGTCCTGGCCCGCCACCTCCGACTGCGGTACGCCGAGGAAGACCACGGTCGCACCGCCCATCGCGTCCGCGTCCCGACGCAGGTACGTCCGCAGTCTGCGGGCGACAGGGAGTCCCGCGCAGATCGACGCGGTCGTCGCGGCGGGGACCGCGCAGACGAGACGGCGGGCGTGCAGCAGACCCTGACGGGTGGTCAGCCGATAGGAGCCGGGGCCGCCTTCGACGCACGCGACGCGGCAGCCCACCCGGAGCGAGCCGCCCAGGCCCCTGTAGTGCTGCACGAGTACACGCCAGAACCCGTGCATGCCTCCGGTGTGCCTGCTGAGCCCCGCGCCACGGATGGTCACCCCGAGCGCGGCATTGATGAGAGGCGCGTCGTCGACGCCGGTGTGCACCGTGTCCTCGACCAGCATGCCGAGAAGCCCGACGAGCGCGTGGTCCTCCCGCAGGGAGTGGTCCCGCAGGGCGTCTCCCAGGGTCCGGTTCAAGTGGCGCGCGAGCAACACGCCGGGCATCCCGACGGCCCGCAGATCGCGCAAGGCGTCGGCAGGGCCGCGTACGGGAAGGCGTATGCCTCTCCGGCTGGCCTGCCAGAAGGTGTCTGCCAGGCGGTCCAGCAGGGCCCAGAAGCGGCGGTGGGCCTCGCTGTCGCCGAGCTTGCGCAACCGTTCGTCATGCCACGCGGTGTGGTCCCGGTGCAGCACGACCTCACGGTCCGGCAGGAAGACCCGGTAGCCGGGGAGTTCATATGCGTCGAGCGGTGGGATGCCTGTGGCTTCCAGCAGTTCGCCGCCGACGCCGCCGGGGCCGAAGTCGACCAGGGTGGTAGCGCCCACGTCGAAGGAGAAACCGTGCTTCCGGTAGTACCCGGCGCAGCCTCCCGCGTGGCCGTGTGCCTCCAGCACCAGCGTGGACAGTCCGGCCGCCTGTAACCGCAGAGCCGTCGCCATGCCTGAGATGCCGCCGCCTATCACGGCCACATCGGCATGCTCCCGAACGTTCTGAACGCTTGTTCTGAACATGCGTTCAGAATGGGCCGCTTCACTCATCGAGTCAAGAGCGTTGCCGAGGAACGGGTCGGCGGAGCAGGTGTGTTCTCTACGCCGTCCACTCGCGGACGGCCCCGGCCCCGTGTCCCGGCAGCAGCCGACCCAGGCCGTGCGGCGCGCCGTGACGGACGGATCCCGGTCAAGCGGGTCCGGTACCCGTCACGTCGAGTGCTGCCACGGGGTGGCGATCCCGAGGGGGCGCCACCGTCCTGTGCCCGTCGTACCACTGTCGCGAACCTCGCACACGGTGCGGCGGCCCGTCCGCCGCGCTCCGGTCGGCGCGGGACGTGTGTGCCCTGTTGCGTGATGTGCGGATGAGTATGCGTGGGCACACAGGTGAGTAGGAGTACTCAGGGCACAACGATCCATGTCATCCACAGTGGTGGGCGGAACGACGACAGGAGCTGACATGTCCCTCACCCGCAGCAGGACCGACCGACTCGACGGTGTCTCCGCACCCCGCAGGGGGCGGGCTGCCACAGCCGCCGCGGCCTGTGCGGCCGTTGCGGCGGCGGTCGTGCTCACCGGATGCTCCATCCAGGACGACATCTGCAGCGAAGGCGAGTACCCCGTGATCGCGGTGGGGGACACTGGTGCGGCCTGTGTCCCGGACAAGGAACAGCCTCCGAAGGGCTACGTCCGCTATCCGCAAGGCAAGGAGCCGAAGAAGGTCGACGACGAGTGGGACGAGTTCTGGCGTACCCACACGGTCGACGAGGAAGGCAGCATCATCGACGCGCCCGGCGCGAGCTGACCGCGGTCCTTCCCCACCCGCCGACGGCCCACCGGCCGTCCTCGTGACCGGCCGGCTTCAGAGCCCACTCGTTTGCCCGAGCGCGGGCATCGGAGTGTTCACCGGAGCCGGTCCGAACACCGCGTGGGACAGCACTCTGACGGGTGTCCGACGTGCGCTCGAGTGCACCCGACGTCGACCGAAGGCGGCCCGCTTCCTGCCGGCTCGGGCTCCTGGACCAGCAGGAGTCGCTGGTCCGCGGCATCGCCGCAGGGCCCGACGACCGCTGCGACCGGCGCTGTTCCCGCCACCGTGCCGGAGACGCCGAGACATCGCCCGTCCGCGGTCCGCACCCGGTAGTCCGCGGCACGTACGGTGCCTGAGACATGCGTATCGGCCGTCTCGAGCCGCTCGAAGCTGAACACCTGGGTGGCCATGTTGCTGCGGCAGTCGCGCCAACAACATCACCGCGGCGGCGATCACATAACCGGGGCCAGACGATCGAGACTTGCAGCTACCGTGACCGAGCCACCGTACCCTTCGGATGGATCACACACCGCGATCGTCACGTTACCGAGAAGCCAGAAGAATGATTCGATCGTCTTCCTGGAAATCGATCCTGACATCCTTGTCCGGATTGAGGTGGACTCCAAAACTCGGGGGCCGCCCCATCTCATCCGATTTAAAGTATCCCATGGCGATCCATCCGCTCCGCTGGGCCCGCTCAATTATCGAGGAAAAGAAAATTCTGCCCCACGGAAAAGGTGTGTCGGTGAGGAGTGACGAAGGGGATGCGTACAAAATTCTCGCATCCATCAGCTTTCCGAGAACTCTATAAGAGTAGGCGTGGCTGCCGATCTGGGATATGAGTCCAGCCGACAGAGAGTTGAGGTCCACGATGTCGACGGCGCCAAAAATGGCGGGGTAGTCAATCTGTGCCACTTCATACATCTCTGCGATCTTTGCCCCCCGAAATTCTTCTATATGGGAGAGCTTCATGAGCCTCGCAAGCGTGAGGCAGTCCGCTTCATTCGGTTCCAAACCCTCTTCGGCAAGCAGGATCACATGTGTATAGCCCCCCATGGGCAAGGCGTCGAGATCATCCAACTGTGAGATATCCACATCCAGACGGGAAACTTTTGCCCCATGTGATGACCGGGCCGGGCTTTCACTCTCTCCGGAATCATTCCTCCAATCCTCATCCCCATCCCCTTGAAAGGCGACATTGATCATCGAATCTCTACTCGTCGACTTATTGAGACGATCAAGAAGGGGACCCGCACGCTGGTTCCATCCAATGACAAGCACTCTACTTGAGTGAGCGCCGGCTTCGGTCAACCCCTCCGCAGAGGCAGCTCGGTCGATTGGATTGTCATGAGTGCGCGGCAAATTTGAGGAGGTTCCGATGTCTTCATATACGCGACTTCCCTCCCTGGATATGAAGACAATCTTGTCACCGCTGCGTATCTCGGTACCCAACGCAGGCGGGAGTTCAATGTGGCCTCCCGCACTCAGCAGGCCTATGGGTGTGGAATGTTTGTACCTGCGGGTTATGCTCCCAAACTGCAGTCCGTTCACGTTCGGGTCGCGTTTCGCGTATATTTCATTCTCTGCGAAATTTAGAACCTCTCGACAGAAGTCAGGGAAACCGGGAAGGTGGAGCGTACGCGCAGTGATCCGAGAGAGGCGATCATTGAGACGGATGATCTGCAGTTCGTCGCTCGCGAGTTGCAGCATCTCCGCAGTCTCCATATCCCACACCGCAACACGAGTGTGCACGGTCACCCTTTTCTCGATCTCAATTTGTCTGAGGTGTAGAAGGGTCTTCAGCAGGCGGGGACCTTCAAGCGGCATAAGAATGATCGATCGGGCAGTTGCAGGGCTGACCAGATCCAGGTCTGACCTGCGTGATGGGTCCCCAACACGGCAAATCAGCTTCTTGGAAGAGAACTCTGACGGGCGGGTGCGTATTCTATCTCCAACCTTCTCATTGGTTTCCTTGTCGGCAAGGAGGACGATCGAATGCGGCTGCTTATCCGCAAGCAGCTCTGAAATGACCCTGAACCCGAACTCGGACCATCCAAGCAGGAGAACGTGACCGCCCTCCATTACTTGAGACCTCCCCTTTTGGTAATCCAGGATACGTGAACGAACCCTGTAGTTTATCACGCCTATCATGGAGCTCAGGAAAAGCAGTTGAATCATTCCGATGAATATCTCTATGAGCCGCGTCTGCCATTTCTCGTCATACAATTTAGGGCGGCTCAGTCGAAATAGTTCAGCAATGTGAATCAGTGACTGATTCGTCCAGTCGTAGAAGAATCCATTTCCGGTAGGAAATGTGACGGCCACAAGGGAGCTGAATATGATGGTAACGGTTATGCATATGGCGACCAGGGCCAGAGAGAGTGCAATGAAGCCATGACTGACAAAAAACGTCTCCACATGATAGTGGAGTCGCCTCAACGTGAGCTTCTGCGATGTGAAGATCCGCATCCCCTGCCCTCTCCAATCTGCTGGACCGGAGCGAAGTTCGGTGCGCAACCCCTATTCGCCCTCCCTGTGACTGGAAAGCAGAAGCGTTGCTTGGCCAGTATCGCGCCCTGATCACCGATCGGCACCCTCGGGACTACTGCTATGAGTCCGCCAGGGCCCCGGTGAGTGCCTGGACCGTCTGGTTTGATCATGTGATGCCGTAGAGGGCGAGGACACGCGGGCGTTCGATGTGGGCTCGTCGTCCGGCGGCGGTGTTGACGTAGCCGGCGAGCTTGAGCGTGCTGCGGATCAGGTCGCGGAGGGCACGGACGGCCGCACCGTGGGACTGCAACTGGGCGGGCGCTGGACCGATGGCACCGGCGCCACAGAGAACGCGCTGTGCTTCGATGGCCGCATCACCAGGATCGGCCGCGAAATGCGGTGTCGCTGGTCCATGGTCGGCCCGCTGGCTCCCTGGGCGAGGCTGATTCCCGGCGGGAAGCGCGGATGTGCGCCGTTAGAGCGCGCCCGATCAGGGCAGTGGGCCTCATGACGATCTTGGAACACCGTGGAAGGTGAGTGCCGCACATGACGATACCCATCCGACGTCCTGGACCGACCCGCCGAGGCACCTTCAGTCTGAGACAGACGTCGCTCTGGTTTGCCCTCACCGGTACGGTGATCAGCGGATGCGGTCTGATGATCAAATCCCTCTTCAGGGTCTGGGGTATGGCGGGGGCGTTCGCGGGCATCTGGCTGATCGGTACGTTCCTGGTCTTCCTGGGACTGTGGGGTGGGCGCCGCAGGAAAGTCGGGCGGCTTGCCGCCGAATCCGCCCCGGAAGCAACGCGACCGACCGATGGGTCGTACGACTTCGCGTCGATGGACCCCGAGGCGTTCGAATGCGCGATCGCCGCTCTCTGCGAGCGCGATGGCTGTACCGAGGTTCAGGTGGTGGGCGGTGCGGGGGATCTGGGCGCGGATGTGCTGGGCATTGCGCCCGACGGACGGCGCATCGTCATCCAGTGCAAGCGGTACGGCCCCGTCAACAAGGTCGGGTCGCAGGACATGCAGCGTTTCGGAGGTACGTGCTTTGCCGTCCACGACGCCCAGATCGCGGCCGTGGTGACCACGGGGGAGTTCACCGGCCCGGCCGAGGAGTACGCCGAGCAGTGCGGCATCCTCTGTCTCGACCAATCCGTGCTGACGGCCTGGGCCCAAGGCCTGACCTCCCCGCTGTGGGCCTCGAACGACTCGCGTTGACTCGCGGCTCCTCGGCGTGGTGAAGGTCGCCGCCCTCGCCGGCGAGCACTTCCGCGGCGGCTGGGTCAAGGGCGATGGTGATCCTCTGGCGGTGTGGACGGCGACCGAGGCTCCCGAGAGGTCCTCCGGTGCCTCCCGCCGGGACCGCTACGGTCAGCCGGTGCGCACCGCGGTGATGGTGAAGCGTTCGACTTCGGCGACGTGCCCGCCGGTGGAGGCGACGACCGTGAGCACCGGGTCCCGAGCGCCGGAGAACGGGACGGTCACCTGCCAGGGCTGCTTGTCACCGCCCGCCGATGTGCAGCACGGCGAGGTGCCGAGCGGCCCGGTCGACGATGGCTGGCGCACCTGAACGCGGATGCTCTCGTCGACTCCGGAGATCCGGCCGCCTGTCCTCAACGGTGAGCGCGCGAGTGATCCGTATACGGGCGTGCTGAGAGAGAACGTCGTGTCGTCGGTGCCCACGACCTCCCACGGGGCGTTCGGGCCGGTGCCGAACCGCACGAGGTGGATCACTGCCGCGGTGCCGCCTTCGGTCCCCGTCGGTGCGACGCCGATGCGGGCGTGCCGACCGCTCACGGTACGCGAGGTGATCCGGTCGATCTCGGTGAAGTCCAGGTAGTCGCGAGTGAAGGAGAGCGCGGTGTCGGCCGGGTCGAGATGCCAGGGCTGGTGGCCGCTGGACGCGTAGGAACGTTCCCACGCCTGGGCCTGGGCGAGTGTGCTGAACGGCCACACGGGCTGGAGGCCCGATGAGCCCAGTGGTGGCGAGCTGCCGGGGCCGGGTGTTGCGGGGCCCTGTGTGGTCGATGACGTGGCTGACGGCGATGACGGTGTGACGCCGGTGCCCGTCGCTTCGGGGGTCGTCGATACGGCGGACGGCGATTCCGGCGTGCGCGCGGCCCCGCCCGAGCCGCTGCAGGAGGCAAGCATCAGGCCGGCCAAGGTGGTTGCCGCGAGGAGCCGAAACGGTAGCCGGATGTCCATGGGACCCCCAGGAGAGGTGAAGCCGACCGCCGATCGGCCCGTCCGGGCCATCGTCTCACCGGTCCGGCTCGTGTCACAGGGACCGCGTTGCGGTTCGCCGGATCAGCTGGACGGTCGATCGGATGTACGGGCACGCGGTCTCGGCTGCCTCCGGAACGGGTCGGCCGTGCCGGCTTCGCGATGCCGCCGGTCCGTCTCCCTGCAGAAAACCTCAGATCGCCGTGTCGCGGCCCCCGGGTTCCTCCCGCGACACCGAGGCAGCACCACTCGGGAAACGGTGCGGCCCGGGCGGCTGGCGAGCTCGACTCGCCGCCCGTGCGCAACGGTCACCGCGTGCGCGATGCCGAGGCCCAGGCCGGTGCCCCCGGTACTCCGTACCACTGGTTGACCGACACGGTGGGAGCCGCACTGCTCGGAGCGGGGGCGGCGATCGGCACCGCCGTGGTCTTCGACCTGGTGGGCGAGCGAGGCCGAAGGCAGTCGCCCTCCGCCGAGACCTTGAAGGAAGCGCGGTGAGGCCTGCGCTTGTGACACGGGATCACCGCCCGTCGTCCACACGCGGAGAGCCGACCCTCGCCGGAGCCAGGCTGCCCGGCCGACTGCCGGATCCTGCCGCCCCGCTGCTCCGGCGCCTCGGCTCCACCAGGACAATGGCATCGTATGAGCTCCCAATCGCCGTCCGGGCCGCTGAGTCGGCTGTTCCGTGCCGCCAGGGCGTACCCGCGCCGTGCACCTCTCACCTTCGCCTATGTCTGCCTGCTCCTGAGCGGACATGCCTGGCTCGGGTATGGACTCTCGGACGAACGGGCAGTCGCCCTGCTCGACTTCCTCAGCACCAACCCCGACAACCTGCGTGATCATCCGGTGGCGGCGCTGCTCGGCAGCGCGCTGTTCTTCGACGGCACGCTCACGGACGTCGCTTCACCGGACTTCATCGGCACCCTGATCACCTTGGGCCTCGGCGTCGGCGGCTTCCTGGCCTGGGCTGAGTGCCGCTGGGGCACGCTGCGTGCCGCGGCCGCCTTCCTCGGCGGACACATCGCGGCCACCCTGCTCACCGCCGTAGTGATCATCGTCGCACTGCGGCAGGACTGGTACCCGACCGCGGTACGGCAGGCTTCGGACTACGGCGTCAGTTACGGCGCCCAGACGGTGTTGGCGCTCGGCATACTGGCCATGCCGCGGCGGTACGGGCTTCCGTGGGCTGTGTTCGTACTCGCCTGGCCCATCGGGGGCCTGGAATGGATGGGGCCGCTGCCGGACTTCACCACTATCGGCCACATCGTCGCGGCACTCATCGGCTTCGGAATCGTCATCGTCTCGCGACTCGTGCGGTCACGGTCCCAGGAAGCGGGGCCGTCGTCTGCCCCTCACAGCGTCGTGCCGGACTCGGATGGACCGGGCTCGGACCGCGGCCCGGACCTGGCGTCACCCGCAGCGGAAACAGACAGCCCCTCCCCGCCGGCCGCGCCCACCGTGCAGCAGGCAGGTAGCCCGCGGCACTCCTGACCGACCGACGCGCCAGGAGCGGGGGCGGGCGGGTCGGAGTCTCGGGGGAAGTCTCCGATGAGCCGAGCGCGGTGTGGCCGAGGGTCGATTGTCGGGTTCGTCCACCGGACACCCCGGTTACCCTTCGAACGAAATTCGAACGCAAGTTCGCGTGTAGGCAAGGGGGGTGTCTCCGCGCATACTGAGCTGCGATGACAAAGAGACCTGCGCCCCGGCGCCACATGCCCACAAGCCCGTTCAAGGCTCCTGCTGAGCCACCCCTCAAGCACTTCGCGCCCGGGGATCGCGTCTCGCACGACCGGCACGGCCTCGGGAGGGTCGTCGCCATGGAACCGGCGAGTGAGACGGCCGTTGTCGACTTCGGTACGTACCAGGTCCGGATCGTCACCCCCTACAGAGGGATGCACAAGCTCTGACCCGCGCCGCCGTCCGACCGAGACGCATAGGCGCGTACCGCCCTCCACCTGAAGGCCCCGCCGGGGCGCTTCCTCGGCGAGCCCGAATCCTTCCGGGAAGTCTTCCCGGAACTCCCGCGGGCTGGATCGGACTCCGATTCGACCATTGCTCCGATCAACACGATCGCAGGTGTGCGGGCGTGCTGAGAGGATGCGGCCATGGAACCCTCGAAGACCATCCAGGAGCTGTGGAACCGCACGCAGGCACGGGACTGGGCGGGTGTGGCGGACCTGCTCGCCGCCGTTGTCGTCGTCGATTGGCCGGTCAGCGGTGAACGGATCCCGCCGCCAGGACCGCGGCACGAACCGTCGCAGAACCCCGGTCGCGATCGGCGGCCGCACCGAGGAGGCGTGGGTGGGCTTCACGGGTGCGGCTTCCCGCCTCGGTCGGTCAGGGCAGGACCTCGATGTACCCGTCGGTTCCGTGCACGCGGATCCGTTGCCCGTCCCGGATCAGTCGGGTTGCCTGATCCACGCCCACGACGGCCGGCAAGCCGTACTCCCGGGCGACCACAGCGCCATGGGTCATCAAGCCGCCCACCTCAGTCACCAGGCCGGCGATTCCGACGAACAGTGGTGACCAACTGGGGTCCGTGAAGGTCGTGACCAGGATGTCGCCCGCTTCGAGGTCGGCGTCCGCCATGTCGAGGATGACTCGCGCCCGGCCCTCGATGGTCCCGGCGGAAACAGGGAGGCCGATCAGGGCGCCGGCAGGTACGTCGTCGCGCCGGTACGCCCCGGTGATGGCCTCCCCATCCGACGTGAGAACCCGGGGTGGCGTGAGCGCGTGGTACGCGCGGAACGCCTCCTTGCGCTGCCGGACGAGCCGGTGATCCACCTGGTTCGAGCGAACGACGTCGTGGAATTCCTGGAACGTGAGATAGAAGGCGTCCTCCTGCTCGGCAAGCACACCGGCCCGCACGAGGCGCGCGGCCTCCTCCAGCAGGGCCTGCTTGTAGACGAAGTAGCGGCTGACGATGCCGTACTTGGGGTACTCCCGGTACCCGATGAAGGTTCGGACCCGGTCGATCATTCGCTTCGCCTCGTCGGCCTTCCGATCCCCGTCGGGCAGGTCCCGCAGGCGCGACAGCACCTCCTGTTCCTTCATCCGCGCCGTCTGCCGCCCCGACTCGAAGCGCCGCTCGGCGGCGCCCGGCTCGAAGGTCCTGATGTGGTCGAGGATCACGGGCACGAGCGTGGTGGGCCGCTCGCGCCAACGCGGCCTTGTGATGTCGATCTCGCCGACGCACCGCATTCCGTACCGGTCGAGGTAGGCCTCCAGGGCGTCACGCGCTTCCGTCCCACCGACCGGCTTCGCCAGTTCGTCCAGGAAGCCCTCGTCCTCGACGCCCTGCAGGAACGCCACCACCTCCGGCCATGGGCGGATCACGTCCGCGACGTCGAGCAGGTCCAGTCCCATCTCGGACGTGACGTTGCCGGGGGCGGACAGCGTGAGTGTGTCAGCGGCGTTCTTCTCGCCCAGCCATTCCTGCAGCTTGTCGTTGAGCCACCAGGTGGCTTCCATCCCCGCCATGATCGCCTGAGTACTCAGCGGATCGCCGAGGACACGCTTGTGTTCCTCGAAGGCCTCGAGCAGGAAGTCGAACAGCTCCGTTCCGGTCTTCGTCCGGATGCCGCGTTCCAGAGCCGCGATGGACACCCGGCTGCGCTCGACCAACTCAGCGACGATGGCCGGATCGGTCTCGATCGGGGTGGACACTCCCGCAGATCGTGGCTCGCCGGGCCCGGCTTCCGGGAGCGACGGGACGAAACCGTCGTGGTCGAGGACGGCTTCCAGCGCATCCCTGATCAGCGGATCGCCTTTCCCTATCGCGTCCAGGAGGTCTGCTCGGCTCGCGGGTGCGGACAGTCGCCGGGTGACGTCGACGAAGAGCCTTCCGCCGGCCTCGTGCATCGGCACCATGGTCGTCAGCTGCCACATGGAGAGCCCGAGGGGCTTCATGGGGTCGGTCATCATCTGGCCGTGGCCAACGGAGACGTATACGTGGTTCTCCTGGTCGCGGGCCTCGGGGACGGGGAACAGCGTCGTGATCGGACGGCTCTGGACGATCCGGAAGTCGTCATCGACCAGGCACCACTCGATGTCCTGGGGGCGGCCGAAGTGCGCTTCGATCCGCCGTCCGAGCCGCACGAGCCGTACGGCCTGCGCATCCGTGAGCGCCGGCTGCTCCTGGCGCTGCGGGTCGATCGCCACTACCCGCGTACCACCGTCCGGCAGGGCGTGAACGGCATGCCGCTTGGCGGCGATCGCCCTGGCGACGACAGCACCGTGTCGCACCGTGAAGACGTCCGGGTCCACCCTGCCGGATACGACGGCCTCGCCGAGGCCGAACCCGGCGTCCACGGTGGCGACCTTCCGGTTGCCGGTGACGGGGTCGGCCGTGAACAGGGTTCCGGCCGCATGCGGGACGACCATCCGCTGTACGACCACGGCCATGCGGACCGTGCGGTGATCGATGCCATTCCGCCGGCGGTAGGCCACGGCTCGCTCGGTGAACAGCGAGGCCCAGCACCGGCTGATGTGCCGGAGAACCGCCGTCGGCCCCAGGACGTTCAGGTAGGTGTCCTGCTGACCGGCAAAGGATGCCGTCGGAAGGTCCTCTGCCGTCGCGCTCGACCGGACGGCGTAGGCGGTGTGCTCACCGTGCGGGGCGAGCGCGCCGCTGATCGCTGCGGCCAGATCGGCTGGGATGGCAGTTCCTTCGATGGTCCGACGAATCAGCTCGCTGAGAGTGCGGATCGCCTCCCGGTCGTCGGGGTTCAGGCGCGACAACCGTTCGAGGCTGTCGCCGATCGACGGCGCCTCCGCCACGACCCGACGGAAGGCGTCCGTGGTCACACAAAAGCCGCCGGGCACGCGGATGCCTTCGATCCGCGAAAGCTCGCCCAGGTGGGCGGCCTTGCCACCGACGACAGCGGCGTGCGTGCCGGCGATCTCTCGGAGATCCAACACGTACGCATCAGTCATGGGCGGTACCTCCGAAACAGCCGTGCTCCGTTGCACGGGGGTGGTCGATCGAATCACCGGCGCCTCCGGTTCCGGCGCCCAAGCTCTGTGGCTTCCAGTTTCGAGGCCTCTCACCGCGGCGAGTCTCTTGCCGAGCACGTCCTCATCCTTCGTCGCCTTCTCCCTGACGAGTCGGCGGGCCGCTCCGCCCGACCGGGCGGAGCGCACTCCCGCACCCCGCGCGGGCGCCGAAACACCCGCGACCTCCTTGCCGACCCACCACGGTTCGATGTGACCACGGCCCGCGTGCGTCGACAGCAGCACTTGCGAGCCGTGCCCCCACTGTCGCTGTTTGTGGTGTCGGTCGACGATTCTGCGGCGTGACCCGGGTCTTGCGGCAAGCCCCCCGGCGCGCTATAAGTTGAAGACGGCAAGGAGGAAGCGCCCTCCTTGCCATTGCCATTGCCCTCCGCTGGGACCGACGACGGGACCCGACGAGCGCGCGGGGCCGCGGTCCCGGACGAACCGTGGGGCCACGCCCGGATCAAGCCCCTGCGCCCTGGAACCGTCCGCGTCACATCGACTCCACCCGGCGGACACGAGTGCGCCTCAGTCTGCGAACCCGCTTCTGATCCCGAGACGGGATGCTCGGTGCTGAGTACCGGTGGAGGAGAACGGCTCCCGCCGTGGGCGGGAGCCGCGGGCGTCAGATGTGTGTCCGGCGCCGACTGGTGTGTCCTGCTTCGCGATGGCTGAGCCGCATGAGGGCAAGGACCGTGTCGAGGTCGTCGCCTTGGCGCGGGTCGTCGGCCATGCGATTGCGACGGCGTATGCCGCAGCCGGTGCATTGGTGGACGATCATGTAGCCCTTGGCGGAGTGGTGCTCGACGGCGATCGGGCGCATGAGCGCGCGACAGTCTTCGGCACGGTCTCCAGGCGAGATGTCCACGTGCAGCGAGTGCAGGCAGTGCGGGCAGTGGTTGCGGTAGCTTCCGTTGACCAACGCCACGACCACCCCGCCGCAATTCTCGCAGGTGAAGCCGGTGGGCATGCCCGCGCCCAAGGAGGCCATCGACCAGGCGCTCGCATCCGTTCACCTGGTGAAGGACAATCGCATGGCCGCGCAGCGCATCAAGACGAACCTTGAAATCCTCAAGCGCGAGACCCGTGTGACCGACACCGAGGTCGTTCGGGTGCCCGCTCCCTGCACACGCGGTGCGGAAGAAGGCGAGCGTGGGTGCCACGGTGATGCCGCGACTGAAGCGCATGGGTACCGATGGGATTCCGGTACCGGATTCGGTACGCGAGTACGGGCAGCAGAAGGAGCTCAGGCTGCACCGCGACGGTCCGCGGTCCGCGGTCCGGGACGAGGCCATGACCAGTGCGTACGTAACCGGCGCGGTCAACGGCATCCTGCTCGGGCGGGACCGCTATCTGGCTCCCCGGCAGTGAGGCCCGCTGATCGACGGCAAGGACGTGTTCACTGAGGCGGTGACAGCCGCGTACACGAAGGCCGGCATGAAGGTCTCGTATATCGACGACTGGTACACGTACCACCTCGGCGCGGGCGAGGTGCACGGCGGTACGAACACCCTGCGGGACGCATCCTCCGCCTGGTGGCGGTCCTCGTAGGTTCGGACAGGTTCGTGCCAGGGCCGCATCGCCTTCGCCTTGGCGGGAGCCCTGGTCTCGGACTCGAAGCGGTCATGGGCGGTGGCATCACACCGGGGCGGTTCCACGCAGCGGAGCGCACCCACCGGATGGCGTCACCGACCTGGGACGCGCATTGGGTGGCGGGACCTTCTCAGAACGGTGCGGGGCACGGAGTGAAAGCGGCCGAGACATCCCCGACGAGGGCGGGGTCAGAGGGGTTGAGCGCCATGACGGGAGCGCCGGGCGCCAGGTCGAAGTGGTCGAGCTCGGCCCACAGCAGGTTGGGACTGGTGGCCAGTTCGAGGAAGTAGCGCTTGCCCGTGAGATCGCAGATGGTGCGGTACTCGGTGTTGTAGGTCGCGAACCGCCCCGACCGGTAAGGCGCGCCGAACGGGACGGAGGCATTGCGGGTGACGGCCAGGAGGGCGGCGACCGACTGCTGTGCGTCGGCTGCCTCGGGCAGCAGCGAGCTGAAGTAGGCGGCGCGCTGGAAGCGGTCGACCGGGTTGACATTTCCCGGGAGGGGCAGTTCGCTGTCGGGCTCGTCGTGGCCGAGCTCCCGCAGGGTGTTCACCTGCTCCTCAAGCAGGCGGAGTTGCTCGGCGTAGGCGGGTGCGTTCGTCATGATCGTGTACGTGCGACCGTGATGTACCTGCCATTCCCCCGCGATGCACTCGATGATCGCCGAGTCTCCGAATCCGTCCTCCAATGCCACATGGACCGTGGCAGCGAAGCCCCGCAACCCGACCGTCACCAGTTGGAAGGTGCCGAGCAGGTCCAAGGCCTCGTCGACGCTCCCGGCGCAGTCCAGCAGGTACTGGATCCAGAGGGCGATCTGGAGACCAGGACGGTCCGCATCGCGGGGGCCGGGGTCACTGTCGTCCAGATAGAGCATGTGCGCCGCCAAGCCGGCTTCGTTGATTCCGTCGGCCGTGCCCGCGCCGTAGACCGTCGTCACCAGGCTGCCGTAGTCGCTCGTCCACAGCAGGGGGTTGTCGGCGACCACCGTGGTGCCTGCCAGTTTGCCGCCGTCGCGCTTCAGCCCCTGGGGAAAGACGGTCAGGACCGGCTCGGTCGACTCCGGCCAGTCCATCGTGCGGCCGGTGAGAACGGCGCGGCCGTTCGTGTTCCACAGAATCCGCGTGCACATGACTCGTCCCTCTCGTGTGCGTCCCTTGTTGAGCCCAGGCACCGGAGGGCCATCGTGCCTCCGGACGACCCCGCGCCGCCTGTGCCTGTGCCTGTGCCTGTGCCTGTGCCTGAAGGATTGCCACCAGCCGGTATGCCTGCCACCTCACTGGGCGGAAGATACCTTGATCAGCCCTGTCGGGGCAGCGGCGTACGGTCCCGGCGCCGTGTGCCGATTCGGTGGGGGAGTGGGCCGGTCGTCCCGCGGGGCCGGTGCCGGACTGCCAGCGCGTCCTCCTGGTGCCCGGCGGCCTCGCGGGACACGCGCTAGTCATGCCGCGCCAGCGCCTCGCAGACCAGCGGTACCAGCACGCAGACAGCGGCCAGGACCGCGGCTCGCACATCCTCCAGCAGACCGCGGCCGGCTCGGAAGACCGGGCGAGGCTCAGCGGCAGAGGACATGGTGACGGCCTCCGTGTAACGCCCGAGGCCGGCGGCCTTCACTCGGCGGGACTGCGGGGCAGCCCGCCGAGCAGCGCACCCGCCGAGCAGCAGACCCGTGCTCGCAGGGCCCCCGGCGTGGCCATATGGGCCGACCTTGTGGCCGCGCGGGTGGTCGCCGCCGCTGCGGTCGAGGAAGGCATCGAGGGAGCGCGCGGTGAAGGATGCCGTGCACCGCACTCGCCTGAGGGCTGCCCCGTAGTCCGCGGTGGATCAGAGCGCGGCGTCAGATGTATGGGGTCTCCCCGGCCCTTGGGGCCGAGGGGACGCAGCGCAAGGCGGAGGGTCGCCCTCGTACTGGGCGTATTCGGGCGTTCGAGAACGCAGCGTGGGGGCACCTCCCGGCGAAGCCAGGGGAGTGCCGTAGCTGTCGCCGCGCGCCCGCCGGGGATTACGGGACAGCCCTCAATCTCCAAGGGTGTCGTTTCAGCGGAAGATGTGGACGTGCTCCTCGGCCCAGTCGTCGAACGTGCGTGGAGGGCGGCCCGTCAGATCGGTGATGCCGGGGCGCTGGTCGAGCGTCCACTGTGTGAGTTCATCGAGGCGGAGGGTGTATTCACGGAGCGCGAAGAGGGTGACCTCGATGCCATCGTCCGGCCAACCCTGCTCGCGCCAGGCATCACGGCAGGCTTCCGGAGCGAGGTCGACGGCGGTGATCGGGCGGCCCATGGCCCGGCCGATGCTCTCAAGGCGGTCGCGGGTCGCCAGTGGGGGCCCGACTGCTTCCAGGACCGCACCCACGTGGTCGGTGCTACGGAGCGCCGTCGCCGCAACGGCGGCCAGGTCCTCCTCGTGGACGAAGGGGTAGTGGCCGGTGTCGATGAACGCCTCGCGGACTGCCGCTTCGCGTCGCACGGTCTCCGGCCAGTCCGATCCCGTGGCCGGATAGGTACCTTCCAGGACCGCGCCCATCACCGCGGACGGACGGATGTGAGTCCACTCCATCCCCGACGCCTCGACGGCCCGTTCGACGGCCAACCAGAACCAAGTCTCCGGCGGGTAAGCCTCCTCGTACTCGGGCCCATGCGACGAGAGGGTGACGATCCGCCGTGTACCGGCCGCGCTGGCGAGGCCGAGGGCGTCCCGGACGCTGGCTGGTACCGCGCCCGCCAGGAAGAGGGTGTCCGCGCCGACGAAGGCCTCGGCCCGTTCCGTGGGCCGGGTGACAGAGCCTTCGAGCACCTCGGTGCCGACGGGCCAGTCCGCCACCTGCTCGGGCTCGGCCAGGACGCGGACGCGGTCACCGGCCGCGAGCAGGCACCGGGCGAGACGTCGGCCCACCACCCCGGTGGGGCTGCTGCCCGCACCCTTCCGAGCCTTCACGGCGGTCAGCAGATGCAACGAAGACGGGGCCCGCATCGAGTTCGCATCGGGGGCAGGCAGAAGGCCGGGCATGGCAAGCACCTCCGGTACAGACAACGGAGATCTTGCGCCAACTCCCTGTCGGGAGAGTGGTTGCGGATCCGGAGCGCCAAGAGTAGCGATGATGACGGAGGAGGTACAGAGCCTTTCCAGCCCCTGAGTGCCTGTTTCTGATCCCGGGGCGTCAGTCAACGCTTGGCACAGACACGCCCAGGGCGTGCCGATCCGATCGTTGGATGCTGTGGAGTCGGTCTAGAAGGCTGCTGAAAATCTTGTTGTGGGGGCGGTCCGCCGGTGGCGGGGCCGCCCTCCGTGCTTCACGGTGTGGCCGGGGTCAGGGTCCAGGTGCCGTCGGCGGCCACTTCGAGGCCGAGGTTGACGAGCCGTCGGAGGTTGAGGGCGGCGGCTCGGTTGCGGAGCCAGGTGTCGTTCTTGAGGGTGCCGAGGTAGCGCAGTCTGCGGTTGCCTTTGGTGGTCAGCCAGGCGATGCCGCGTTCGACGGGTGGCCGCCAGCGGCGGTAGGTGTCTTTCCAGGCGGGGTCGGTGGCCTGGGCACGGGCGTCGGCCAGGCGCTGGTGCTGGGGGTGGACTTGCAGGACGCGGCCGGTCTTGGAGGTGGTGCAGCGTTCGCGCAGCGGGCAGCCGGCACACAGCTTCTTGAACTGAGCCTGCCGCAAGCCGGTCTTCCGGGGCTTGCCGAGGGGGACGATGTGCCCGGCAGGGCAGGTGACCTGGCCGTTCTCGGTGTCGATGTGGAAGTCGTCGCTGGTGAAGCCGCCGGGCACGGCCGCGCGAAGCGGGGGTGGTTTGAGGACGGCGTCGTGGCCCTGCTGTTCGAGGTGGTCGCGCAGGTCGGCGGTGCCGTAGGCGGAGTCGCCGAGCACCTCGCACGGCTCGTCCTCGGCGGCGAGGAGGTCCTCGGCGATCTTCGCCTCGTGGTTCTCGGGGCCGCAGCCCGCGGCGAGGGCGACCTCGGTGAATAAGCCGGTCTCCGGCTCGACGGCGACGTGGCCCTTGAAGCCTTCCTGGTGGCGGGTGCGGTTCTTGTGGATGTGCCTGGCCTCGGGATCGACGGTGGACACCACGCGGTCGCGGACGGTCCCCTGGGTGATGCGCCAGCGCCCGTCGCGCCCGTCGGAGCCCTCGGCGGGCTCCACATCCTGGCCCGCGACCAGCGCCAGCAGGCCGACCGCGTTCGCGGCCCGCTCGCCCAGCTCCTGCTCGGGCAGGCGGCCCAACAGGTTGAGCGCGTCCGTGACCAGCGCGTCCACCAACCCGGCGCGGGCCTGCTCGTCGTCCCAGGCGATCTTCGGCTTGCCCGGGTCGGTGTAGTCGTGAGCGGTGCAATGCCCGGCGGCGACGCGGCCGGCGCCGGGGACCTCGCGGATCACCCGGCGGATCGCCGAGATCAGCTGGGTGACCGTGTCCTGGGTGGCCACCGCGTCGTCGAACACCGTGGAGTCCAGCGCGCGGCGCCGCTTCCCGCGCAGGATGCCGGTGGCGGCCACGACCTCCTTGACCCGGGTGAAGATCCGCCCCGGATCCGAGGACCGCTGCAGGCGGCGCCGGAAGTAGGTCAGCAGCGACGGGTCGAACGCCGTGTCGTTCAGCCCCAGTCCGCACGCCGCCTTCCACCGCAGGTCGCACCGCAGCTCCAGCACGGTCTCCACATCCGAGGTCCCGAACAGGCTCTGCAGCACCACCGCCGTCGCCAGCACCTGCGGCGGCAGGCTCGGCCGCCCGTTGGCCGAGGGGTACATGTCCGCGAACATCTCCGGCGGCAGCAGCCGCTCGCGGTGCTCGGCCAGGAACGCGAACACACTCCCTGCCGGGATCAGCTCCCGGCAGGTCTCCCACACATCCGGCCCGACCGTCTCCCCGGCCCATTCCCCCTGCACACACAGCAGTCTGGCCCCGCGGGGCCACCCGCGGGGCCCAAACCCGAGATTTTCAGTGATCTTCTAGCGACAACTCCCTCCCGGTACCGGGAGGGAGAACGTTTGATCTATAAATGCCTGGAGCGGGGCGCGGGTGGTCCTGCGGCAAAGATCTCTAACGGGTGGGATCTATCGGGCGTGCATCACCACTATCAGATCAGGAACGTGCCATGAGAGTGCCGACAAGAGGCCGAATATCCGGTTTGGCCAAGGTCGCATTCATTTGCGCCGCACTGACGGTGGCGGGGTGCACCGCCGAAGGTGATGTCGAGACGGTAAGCGGGATGACCCCGGAGGCAAGCGCCTACCTGACTTCCGCGCTGGATGTGATGGAGAAGCACTCCCTCGTCACAGCAGACGTGGACTGGCCAAAGGTCCGTCGGAACGCCGTTGCTCGTGCCCAGAAGGCACAGACACCTGCCGAGACCTATGGGGCGATCCGGCAAGCGTTGAGAGACCTAGACGACCGGCACAGCACCTTTTTCGACCCCCAGGAAGCGTCCCAAGCCCTGAATGCGCCGGCTGACGACCTGATGCTCCCCGAAGGCCGCCACCTCGCGGGCGCCATCGGCTATCTGACGCTCCCGCCAGTGCCGTCCGACCGTGTTGCAGCCCCGTACGTCCGCGCGGCGCGTTCGACCGTCAGCGCGCTCGACGAACAGGGCACCTGCGGCTGGGTCATCGACATGCGGAGCAACAGCGGCGGAGACATGTGGGGGCCGCTTGCCGCCGTGGGGCCTATTCTCGGCGACGGGACGGTCGGCGAAGCTGTCTACGCAGACGGCGAGAAGGCTCCATGGACGATCGAGAACGGCACACCCCGCCAGTACATTGACGAATGGGGCTCCCCTCCGTCTCTCGCACGGCCAATGCCGCCGGTGGCCGTGCTGACCAGCGGGAGGACCGCGAGTGCCGCGGAGGCAGTCACCATCGCGTTCCGAGGCCGGCCCAACACCCGCACGTTCGGGCAGCCGACCGCCGGTGTCCCGACCGCGAACGCCCCGTACGAGCTCTCCGACGGCGCGCTGGTCATCTTGACCGTGGCCCGCGAAGCTGACCGGAACGGGAACCTTTACAGCGGGCCCATCGCCCCCGACGTAAATGTCCCGGTTACGGGCGGACACGACCAAGTGTTGACGACGGCTACGGACTGGCTCAGAACTCAAGACGGCTGCCGCAAGGCTCCGTGACTACCGAGTGCTGGGCCTTGAACCCGGCTTTCGCGCCAGGTGATGCCGACGTCACCGTGCGATCGGAGCGGGATGTCGGGCAGAGGCGGTTCAGGCTCTTGTTCCCCGAGTGAGACGTCTGGTCATGAGGGTGATCGCGGCCCAGGTGATCAGGGTTTCGGAGTGTTGGACGAGTCGTTCGTAGTCGCGTGCGTGCCGGCGGGCGTGCATCATCCAGGCCCAGGTCCGTTCGACGACCCAGCGACGCGGCAGCACGATGAAGCCTGAGGAGTCCTTCGGGCGGCTGACGGTCTTGATCGTGAGCCCGAGGTGCTTCTTCGCCCAGGTCACGAGCTTGCCCGCGTAGGCAGAGTCTGCCCAGACGATGGTGATCTCCGGGTGCATGAGGCGGAGGCGGAAGAGGACTTCCTTGGCCGCGTGGCTGTCGTGAAGGTCGGCGGGAGTGACCATCACGAACAGGGGAAGGCCGCGAGTGTCGACGATGAGGTGCCGCTTGCGACCGTTGATCTTCTTGCCCGCGTCGTAGCCGCGGGAGTCCTTGCCGACGGTCTCGGCGGTCTTGACGGACTGGGAGTCGATCACGGTAGCGACCGCCCTTGGGCCTTTGCCCATGTCGCGGCGGATCCGCCCGGCGAGGTGGTCACGGATCTGGCCGATCACGCCGCAGGCGGCCCAGCGGGCCATGAAGCCCCAGACGGTCCGCCAGGGCGGGAAGTCGGCGGGCAGGGCCCGCCATTTGCAGCCGGTGTCGACGACATAGCGGATCGCGTCGACGATCTCGCGACGGGGATGCTTCTCCGGCCGGCCGCCGGTCGGAGTGTCGCAAGCCGGGGTCGGCAGCAGCGGTTCGATCAGGGCCCACTCGGCGTTCGACATGTCCGAGGGATAGCGGCGGCGACGCATCACGGTGTCCTTCAGGCCCCGGCTTCCCCTGCTTCCGGCCGGTCGGCCGGAAGCAGGGACTCACGGTTCAGGCGGTGGCGATGAGGTCGAGGGTGGATTCGATGGAGTTGAGCTGGGCGACGATGTGACGTACCCATTTGTCGTTCGGATGGGCGGCGGCGTGTGGGGCGACCGTGCCGGTGATGAACCGGCGGAACTCGGTCAGCTTCTCGTTGACCACCGCCCGCTCGTATGCCTCCAGGGCGGCCCGCTCGGCGCCGAGCTGATAGCCGTTCTCCCTGGTCCAGATCAGCGGCGGCCAGCCGTTGGAGGCGATGACGTCGCGTAGACAGGCCAGCCCGGCGCGGACCTGACTCGGGGACAGTTCGCTGGCGCGGACCAACTGAGGAAACACCAGCCCCGCGGGCCGGGCCTCGAACAGGACGAACCGGAGGGTGTCAGCATGCCGCTGCGCGGCTTCGCCCCGGCGCCGTGAGGCGCGGGGCATGACTACTGGCCCTGCAGCAGACGGGCGAGCTCGTCGTCCATGTCGACCTTGCCGGTGTCGACGGCGGTCTCGATCCAGTCGAGCGTCGCCCGTACTTTCGCGACGTTCCCGTGCACGATCGTGCGCTCGTCCTCGTCGAGCGTGCGGTCCCGCAGGCCAGGAACGGCCCGACCGGCCGCGGCGACGAACGAGTGGCAGGCGGTGACCAGGTCCAGGAACTCCACGGTCCGGTCGATGTGACGGACCGCCGGGGCCACCGGGCTGGTGTCCTCGAAGCGCTCGCGGGCTTGCCGGGACCGCTCGACCTGGGCATGGTTGACCTGGAAGCGGGCGGTGTCGTCGCTCATCGCCTTGAACGCGACGTCCGGCCTGCGCAGCAGGTTCGTGGCCGCAGTGGTGGCCACTTGCTCGTCGCGGGTGAACTCCTCCACCACCCGGGCCTTATCCACCGTGGTCACCTTGGCTGTCACCTCGGGTCGCTTCAGGAAGTCGCTGGTCACCGCCGCGGCGACCTGGTCGTCCTGAGCGAGCGTGTGGATCGCGGTGATCTTCTCCTTCGGCGTCACCGGTGTCTCGACCCGGTTCCCGACCCGTCGGCTGGCGTCGTCCGGCGTCCACCGGGCCTTGCCCCCAGGCGGTGTGAGGATCGCGGCGAACCGTTCCTGATCGTTCTCGATGTAGGCCAGGATCCGGTGAACGGTGTAGGAGACGCCCTTCTGCCGACGGCCAGCCGGCCAGCGCGAGGACGTCCACCTCGCCGACTTCACTGTGCTGAACTTCAGGCCGATGTCCTCGGCCAGCCGCGTGAGCGTCGTGGTCACCGACCACTCCGGGTCCACCGCTTGGTGGCCGCCCGGCTCCCTCATCGGCTCAATCTCCAGGGCGCGGTCCCCGATCGTGAACTGCCCGCGCGTCTGCTGTTCCACCACGTCCCGCAGCTCGGACACGATCTGCTCGTACCGCCGCTGGGAAACACTTCCGATCTTGTCGATCTCCTCCGGCATGGCTTTCACCACCCATGCGCGGGCCGGGGCACGGCACCTCTCGCCGTGACGGGACAGGGCCCGCTTCCTTCAGCCGAGAGTCAGACCGCAAATCGGAAGATCACAACGATTGACTGCAAATGACCGTCTGGTGACTGAAGTCGGACTCAGGATGCGTTCGCGATACGGTCACTGTGACCGTTCGCCGAACAGTTCCTTCCGGGCCCTCCAGGCCCTCACCTTGCACCGCGTCGAGCAGTACACGGCCGTCGACCTCCGGTCGACGCCAGCCACCCAACGGGCCCCGCACTGAGGGCACTCGACCTCGCCCGAACCGTCCCGCACCGCCGCCAGACGCTTGCGCAACCGCCGCTCCGTACGCCACTGCCTGGCACGACACGCCGACGAGCAGAACACCGCCTGCGGCCTCGCCCCCGGCCTCAACCGGTCGCCACAAGCCCGACAGTTCCTCTCCCCGGCCCGCCCGGTGCTCTCGGACACCACGCCAGCGATAGGACCCAAGGCTACTCAGAACCGGGGCTCAGAAACAGGCACTGAGGGATGGGCCCGGACGCAGCGCCCGGGGGCGGTAGGTCACTGCGCGGAGACCCCCGCTCCAGGTGGTCGAGGCACGGCAGTCACTCGAACGGAGCGCGGGTTCGGCGGCGCGGACCTGGGTGTCGACGCGGCGCCATGACGCCCTCGGGGACGAGAACGGGACGTCCGTTCGGCTGCTCCGGCCGCAGCCCATCCCCGCCAGAAAGCGACAGCGGCCTGTGTCCCGGTGGTCGGGGTGCTGCCGAGGTCGGCTTGGAGGATGGCTCCGGTGGCTGCACTCCCTGGCGCACCGGCCAGTTGACATGTGGTGTCGAAGGCGCCCGAGTCCGAGCCGACCGGCGTGTGCTCCGGATTGCGCGCTGCGATGGCGGCGAGCGGAGCCGAGAGCGGCCCGCTGCCGGCCCCGGAGAGAGGAGGCGTCGGTCGCCCCGATTCGCCGATTCCTGTAGCGGCCGGTCCGTCCACCATGCCGGGGATGCCCGGTAGGGCTCGGTCCGATGCCATACGCCGTTCACCGTGACGTGGCGCGCTCCGGGCATGTCGGGCCTAACCGGCGGGGGTACCGGAGCTGGGACGTCAACGGACTGGGGTAGGGGCGATGATGACGCAGGCCGCATCGGACGACACCTCGGTTACGGAAGCCGACGAGAGCGCGGTGCATGGCGGCCGGCCGACCAGACCGCTCGTGCGCGGACTGGCCGTGCTGCTGGCCTTCGCCGGGACCGTGGCGTTCAGCGTGGTCCTTGCCCGGCTCACGCTCGAGCCTTCGGCGGCCTCGGAGGCACTGACCCACAGCAACCTCCGTCCCGGGGACTCCATACGTGAGTACATCGGCCAGCCCGCGTTCCTCGACACGGTCGGACAGCTCGGTGGCAACGTGCTGCTGGGTGTTCCCTTCGGCGTACTTCTGCCGGTGCTCCTGCCGAAGGCGCGGGGTCTGCTGCGGGTGGCGGCGGTGACTGCCCTCGTCATGATCCTGGTCGAGGTGGCCCAGGGTACGCTGATCACCGGCCGAGCCTTTGACATCGACGACGTCATCCTCAACACCACGGGTGCGCTGCTGGGCTGCCTGTTGCTCGGGCGGCGCCCCGTCCGCGCAGGCGTGTCCTGTGGCAGCCCGTAGCGCAGCGCCTCACCCCGTTGGACTCGCCGCCGCCCCGCGAGGTTGTACGTCTGGGAGCCGCGGATCGGAGCATGCGTTGCTCCCCAGGACCGCGCCCATGCCATGAGCGTGGTGATCGCCTCCGTCGGAATGCTCCTGCTCCACGAACGGGGCATCAGGCTCTGAGGGCGCGGCCCTTGGATCGCGCGCCCACGTCGCCGTCGTCGCTCCCGGTCGCCGATGCCCGGCGCTGAACAGCGACACCCCGAGGGGCGGCCGTCGTGGTCCGCACCTGAACCGTGGCACGTCCCCACCAGGGCGAATCCGGAACGGGGCTCGCCAGGCCGCTCATCCATCCGCGTCCAACGCTCGGCCGTCGAGCGGGCAAGAAGCCGGCATCCTTCCCCCGCCCCGATCAAAACCAGGCCTGGCCAGCGGAAAACAAACGATCATGGGCGGTTGGGGTGTGGCTCTCAAGAGAGTTGATTTTTCATCAAATTCCGCTGTTGACAAGGATCTTGACAATGACAATGAGGGGCGCGAATGATGAGCGCGCTCCGCCGTGGTGGCCACCACCTGGCGCCGGGCACGCCGTTACGGCAGTACGGCCGGGGGGACGCCCGCGCTGCCGCGGAGATGTCGTTGACATCGTGACGCGCACCGCGAAAACGACCGAAGCGGAGCGATCTGGGGGGGGCGAAGCATGGCGGGAACGACGAAGACGTCGGCAGGGCAGACACGCGCCGGTGCCGCCTCGGACCGTGCACGCGCCGTACTGGCGGTCGGCGCCGGTACGGCGGGGGTGGCGATCGTGCCCACCGGGGGCGACGGCAGGTGCCACCGGCCCGGCGGAACCGCGGCGGGGCCGTCACTCCCGCAGGCGGTCCAAGGGCCCCTTCACCGGGCCACGGCCCAGCGGCGGCAGCCGACCGCCGCACCGGTCGGTCCGCGCACGCCGCTCAACGGTGGGGACTAGGCACGGCGATGCGATTCGAGGTACTGGGGCCGTTGAGCATCACGGACGGCATGGAAAGCGTCGTGCTCCCACCTTCCAAACCGACCAACCTGCTGGCCGCTCTGCTGTTGAATGCGAACGGCGTGGTGTCCGCCGAGTATCTGCAGCGAGCCATCTGGGGTGAGGAACAACCGGCCGCGGCGAAGGCGGCGCTGCAGACCTGCGTCCTGCGCCTGCGGCGGCTCTTCGTCAAGCACGGAGTGGTGGACACCCCGATCGAAGCGGTCCCCGGCGGCTACCGGATCAGCGCGGGACCGCGGAGCCTCGACGTGATCGGGTTCCGGGACGGGGTACGCCACGCAGCCCGTCTCGCCCACACCCCGGAGTTGGAGCTACGCGCGCTCAAGGATGCGCTGGCGTTGTGGCACGGCTCGCTGCTGGCCAACGTCCGCTCTGAGGTGCTGCACCGGGACGAGGCTCCGCGGCTGGTCGAGGAGCGGCTGCGCACCGTGCAGCGCGTCTGCGATCTCGAACTGTCACTCGGCCGCTGCGGGGAGGCACTGGTGGCGTTGTGGAGCGAGACACGTGCCCACCCCGGCAACGAGCGGTTCCACGAGCAGTTGATAGAGGCGCTGTACCGCAGCGGGCGGCAGAGCGAGGCGCTGACCGAATACCGGCGGGTCAAGGGGTACCTGCTCGCGGAACTGGGTGTCGACCCTTCCCCGGGGTTGCGCCGGCTCGAGTTGGCCATCCTCCGAGGCGACGACCTGGGGCCGTCGGCCGACGGCGTGCGGGCAGTTGCCGCGATCGGCACGGCGGATGTCCGCCGATCCCCGGCCGAGGACCGCGGCGACCCGCCGCTTCCGGTGGTTCCGGTGCCCCCCGTGCCCTCCTTCACCGGCAGAGCGGCCGAGACCGCCGCAATGGAGGCCGAGCTGACCGAGGCCCGCGACGAGGCCGTGACGATCCTGCTCTCGGGCGCCCCGGGTATAGGCAAGTCCGCACTCGCCCACCACGTCGCCCACCGGGTACGGGACAGGTTCCCCGGCGGGCGGTTGCACGTGCCGATGGTGCACCCCGACGGCCGGCCGCGCGACGCCACCGAGGCCGCCGCCGCGGTGGAGACGGCCTTGCGGGTCCGCGAACCCGGCGCTCCGGTGCTTCTCGTCCTGGACGACGTCGTCGACGCCGGCCAGGTCAGGCCGCTGCTCCCGGCAGTGTCCGGCGGGGCCGTGATCATCACCAGCCGCAGGGGACTCGCCGGCCTGGTGGCCACCCACGGCGGTCGCGTCCACCGACTGTCCACCCTCGAAGAGGAGGACGCGCACCGACTGCTCGTCGCCACCATCGGTGCCGAACGGGTCAAGCCGGAAGAGGCCGCGGCACGCCGACTCGCCGCGCTGTGCGGGTATTTCCCGCTCGCTCTGCGCATCATCGCGGCCAGGCTGCTGACCCGTCCCGCGCTCGGTCTCGCGGACGCCGCGGGCTGGCTGGCCGACGACCCGCTGGCCCGGCTCTCCCTGGCGGACGACCCGGGGCTGTCCGTCATCCGGGTGCTCGACGCCGCCCTCGACCGGCTCGCCCCCCGACTGGCCGACGCCTTCGTGGGGGTCGGCTCCCTGCCGGCGGCCGCCTTCCCGGCCCAGGACGGCGTCTCCGCCCTCGGTACCGGCGCCGCCGAGGCCGAGGAACTCCTGGAACGGCTGGTCGACGCCGGGTTCCTGGAAGAGGGGCCCCCCGGCCCCTACCGAGTGCACGAACTGCTTCGCGCGTACGCCCGCAGAGCCGCCGCAGCAGGCGGCCCACGCCCCGAGACCACAGAGAGAGCGTGACCCCCATGGTCGACACCACGTTCGACGCACTCGCAGCGACCCGGCCCCGC
Organism: Streptomyces sp. SCSIO 30461; assembly: GCF_037023745.1. NCBI lineage: Bacteria > Bacillati > Actinomycetota > Actinomycetes > Kitasatosporales > Streptomycetaceae > Streptomyces > Streptomyces sp. SCSIO 30461. Next base: position 4,144,344 of record NZ_CP146101.1, on the reverse strand, counting down.
ATACGCAGGGACGTGCTGTTCACCGAGACCCCCGGCGGCGTGCTGTTCCACAACGCGGACGGCGGCTTCCACCTCACGGGCCGCACCGCCTACCGCTTCGCCTCCCTCCTCGTCCCGCACCTTGCCGGACAGCACACCCTGGGCGACATCTGCGAAGGCTTCGGACCGCCCCAGCGCGCCATGGCGGCGGAACTGGTGAAGACCCTCTACGAGCGCGACTTCGCCCGCGACGTCCCTGAGAAGGACACCGCCGAACCGGGCGCCACGACCGGCCCGGCCCGCCGGTTCTCCGCACAGATCGCGTACATCGACCACTACTCCGACGGAGCGCCCGCGCGTTTCGCCCGCTTCCGGGACACGCGTGTCGCGGTCCTCGGCGAAGACGACGTCGCCCGCTGGTGCGCGCTCAGCCTGGTCCGCAACGGCTGTGCCCACATCGCCGTCACCACCGATTTCCCCGACGTGGCTCGCGAGGCCGGCGAACTCGACGCGGACGACAGCCCGGTGCGCATAGCCCGACTGCCCGCGGTGTCCGGGTGGCCGGAGCTCACCGGCTACGAAGTCGTCGTCGTCACCGGCTCCGAAGCGGCGGCCACCACCCGGCGGCTGCTCACCGAGGGCGTGCCCGACGGGCACACCCTCATCCCCACCTGGGGCTTCGGCGGACACACCGTCACCGGCCCGCTCGCCACCGCCACCTCCACCGGCTGTTGGACCTGCGCGGCCCTGCGGCTCGGCGGCAACACCGACGAGGGAGCCGCCGCCGATCTCTGGGCCACCGTCACCGGCAGCGTCACGCCCCGGGCAAGCCGGGTACTGCCGACCGGGCCCGTCGCCTCGATGACCGGCAACCTCCTCGGCTACGAGGTCTTCCGGCTCACCACCGAAGCCCTGCCGCCCGAAACCAGGCAGCAGGTCCTCGTGCAGGACCTGGAGTCGCTGGACGTCGTCGCCGAGCCTGTGCTGCCCCATCCCCGTTGCCGCCGCTGCGCCGCGCTCACCACCACCGGGGGCTCCCCGCTCCCCGACGAACTCGCTCTCCCCGCCACCGCGACCGTGGAGACCGCACGCGACGCCGAGACCCTTGTCGAGGACCTCAACCGGATCAGCGGCGCGCTGGTCCGTCCGTACACGGGAGTCTTCCGCCGCTACGACGACGAGCAGATCACCCAGACCCCCCTCAAGATCAGCCGGGTCGAGGTCGCCCTCGGAGCCGGCGTACGGCGCACGATCGCCGCCTTCGACGTGCACCATCTGGCGGGTGCGCGGATGAGGGCGCTGTACGCGGCTGCCGAGACGTACGTCGAGCATGTGGTGCCGGCCGACGCCGGGGCGTCGGGCAGGGACGTCGCCACCGCGCTCGGCCCCGATCGGCTGACGACCGGCGGCGGCAAGGGCGGGACGGTCACGTCGTGGACCATCGCGACCTCCCTCCTCACCAAGGAGCCGATCCGGGTCCCCACGGCCGCGGTACGTCCCTTCGGGGAGCACAACCGGGCCCGGTCGATCCTCGCCACCCGCGCGGGGGCCGGGGCCGGCCCCACCCCTCAGACGGCGGCGGGCCGGGGCCTGCTGTCGGCGCTGAGCCACGACGCCCTGCTGCGCGCGGTCCGCGGAGCGACACAGGTGCGGCTGCTGGCCGCCGACGAGGCGGACGACGCCCCGGAGTCGGTCTTCCTGCTCAAGTCGGCCCGCACCCTGGGCGTCGACGTCGAACTGCTCGACCTGGGCGAGGCCGCACGTACTTCGGCGCACACCGTCCTGGCCAGGGCCGCCGACGGCCGCTGGGCGGTCGGCGCCGGACTGTCCGGCCGGGCAGCGGCCTGCTCGGCTCTCCGCGATCTCCTGGGCGGGGTCCAACTGGCGGCGGAGGACCCCGGTACCGCGGTGGACCTCGGTGACCCGCTGCTGGGCGACCTGGCGCCGGAGACGATCGCGGTCACCGGCCGGCCGATGGCCGTGAACGCGGTCACGACGGACTTCCCGACGATCCTGGACCGCCTCCGGGCCGCCGGCCGGGACGCCCTCCATGTCCCGACGACCCCCGCCGACCTGCCGTCGGGTGGCATCAGCGCGGCCTACGTCCTCCTCACGACCGACCCCGAGGACGCTGCCCATGCCCGTGACTGACGCGACGCGCCGCCTGGAGCAGGAGCTGCACGTCGCACTCGCCCGGTACGGCGTCAGCGTGGAACTCGACGTCGCGCCCCTTGGTGTCCGAGACGCCTTCAAGGCGGACGGCGACCGCCGGTTCGCAGCCGTGCCCGTACGGCACTACGGCCGTCAGGTCATCGTCGGGCCGTTCAGCGGGACGGCTCGCGACGTGCGGCGCCCGTGCGGCCTGTGCCTGGACCGCCGCTGGCAGGCGGTCCGCTCCGTCCCCCTGCGTGAGGCGCTGGAACTGGGTGCCGGTACCCGGGCGGCGGGGGAGACCCCGTACCTGACCCCGTTCGCCGCCGAAGCTCTCGCGGGGCTGATCGCCGCCCGCGCCTCCGGTGGCACAGGGCCCGTCACCGGCGCCTACCCGCTCGTCCACGTCGTGGACCTGGAGACGCTCCGTTCCCGCGCCTACCCCTTGGTGCCGGACCCCGAGTGCCCCGCCTGCGCGGAGCCCGAACCCGACACTCCCGAGGCCGCCGTCCTGCGCCTGCGCTCCGCCCCCAAGCACCGTCCCGGCAGTTTCCGCGTCCGGGACGCCGGTGCCTACGACCTCCCCCCCGAGGCCTACACCAACCCCGTCTGCGGGTCCCTGGGGTCGTCCGTCGTCCAGGACGTGTCCTCCCTGTCCACCTCCGCCACCATCGGCTGCTTCTCCATGCGCTCGGGCGCCTACCTCCGGGAGACGTTCTGGGGCGGCCATGCCGACACATTCGCCCAGAGCATGCGCATCGGGGTCCTGGAAGGACTGGAGCGCTACGCCGGCATGCGCGCCCGCACCAGGCGGGCAGGGGTGCTGGACTCCCTGGAGGGCCTTCGCAATCAGGGCAAGGCGGCACTGGACCCCCGCCGTTGCGGCCTGTACTCCGACGCCTTCCACCGCGCCAACCCCGCCGTCGCACCGTTCCGTCCCGACCGCGAGATCCCCTGGGTCTGGGGCTATTCGCTCGCCGACCGGCAACCGGTCCTGGTCCCCGAGGTGCTGACGTACTACCACGCACCGGGGCTGGAGAACCGCTTCGTCCAGGAGTCATCCAACGGCTGCGCCTCCGGTGGCTGCCTCGAAGAGGCCGTGTACTGCGGCCTCATGGAGGTCGTGGAGCGCGACGCCTTCCTGCTCACCTGGTACGGCCGGGCCGCACTCCCCGAGATCGATCCCCGCACCAGCGCCCGCCCGGCCACCCGGGCCATGGTGGACCGGCTGGAGATGTACGGCTACGAGGCCCGCTTCTTCGATACCCGGATCACCTTCCCGATCCCGGTCGTGACCGGCGTCGCGGTACGCCCCGACGGCGGCCTCGGCCGCATGTGCTTCGGCGGCGGCGCCGGACTCGACCCGGAGGCCGCGCTTGCCGGTGCCCTGTGCGAGATCGCGACCGACGCGGTGAATCTCCAAAGCCGCACGGAGCGCGACTGGGAGCGACTGCGGGCCATGGCGGACGACTTCGACAAGGTCGAGGCCCTGCACGACCACCCGCTCGCGTACGGCGTCCCGGAGATGGGCGAACACGCGCACTTCCTGATCGGGGAGCCCGGCGCGCCCAGGAAGCCCCGGCGGTCCTTCACGGAGCTCTACGGCGCGGACGCGCGCTGTCCGGCGCCCGAGGTGTCGGACGATCTGCGGGACGACCTGGAGTGGTGCGTCAAGGCGGTCACCGGCGCCGGGTTCGACGTGATCGTGGTCGACCAGACCATGCCGGAACAGCGGGACCTGGGACTGACCACGGTCAGCGTGATCGTGCCCGGGCTCCTGCCGATCGACTTCGGCCGGACACGCCAGCGCGCGCTGGGCATGCCCCGCCTGCGCACCGCCCTGCGCGAGGCCGGGCTGCGTGATCACGACCTCGTACCCGCCGACTTCAACCCCGCGCCGCACCCTTTCCCGTGAGCGCCCCCTACCGACCGAGCCACCGAGGAGCACGTCATGGGATACGCCCAAGAGTACGCGGCCGCGATCATGCGGCGCGGGCGGGTCGCGATGGAACCCGCCGCATTCGTGCCTGATTGGGCCGACGGCCCCCGCAAGACCAAGTACTACCCGGGTGTGGACACCATGCCGCTGCCCGGCAGCGGCTATCCGGCGGACGCGTCGCTCGACCGGGGCCTGGAACTGGGCCCGGACGCCGGCCCGGCCGACGGGATGTTCGACCTGGAAGCGCTGTCCGGGATGCTGTACGACTCGTACGGGCTGACCGGCCGCCGCCTGGGTGTCCAGGCCAACACGGACCTCGCCAGTCTGCCGAGCTATCCGCTCGCCAACTGGTCCCGGGGCACGGCGTCAGGTGGCGGCCTCTACCCCGTGAGCGTCTACTGGGTCTCCGGCCCCAGCGGGCCCGTACCGCCTGGCGTCCACTACTACGCGACCCGCCACCACGCCATGCAGCGACTGCTGACCGGCGATGTGTCGGGCGAGTTGCGCGCGGCCCTGGGCGACACCGCCCCGGGCGCCGGTGCGACCGACCAGTTCGTGGTGCTCGCGGTCAAGTACTGGCAGAACGCCTTCAAGTACAACAGCTTCTCCTTCCACGCAGTCAGCATGGACGTCGGCACCGTTGTGCAGACCTGGCGCATGTGGGCCCGGGCCAGGGGCCTGGAGGTCGAGCCGCTGATGTGGTTCGACGAGGAGCGGCTGGCCCGGCTGCTCGGCATACGGACCGAGCAGGAGGGCGTCTTCGCGGTCGTCCCCCTGCGATGGCGCGGCGCCCGCACCACGTCGGCCCCTGTCCCGGCGGCCGTACGCCACCGGGACGCCGAGCGGTCTCGCACCGTGCTCACCTTCGACGCCGTCACGCGGATGCAGACGGTCACCGCCGAGCACGCCGCGCGGCGTCCCGCCTCCGGAGCGCTCGCCTCTGCCGCTCCGGACCCCGGACCGAGCCGCACCGAGGTCCCGCTGTCCGCACCCCGGCCGCTGGACACGGACGTGCGTACCGCGCTGCGCCGCCGCCGCAGCAGCTTCGGCCGCTTCGAGGTGGGGCGGCCCGTCGGCCAGGACCAGTTGGCGGCATGCCTGAAGGCCGCAATGGCGGGGGCCCGGCTCGGAGGGGACACCGGCACGGGCGAGACCCGGCTCGTCAACCTGTACGCCTTCGTCAACCACGTCGACGGCCTCGCCCCGGGCGCGTACGCCTACGACCCCGACGCCCACTGCCTCGGGTCCGTCACCGAGGGCAGCCCCGGTGCCTTCCTCCAGCGGAACTACTTCTTGGCGAACTACAACCTGGAACAGGCCGGGGCGGTGCTGGTGCCGACCATCCGCACCACCGCCGTGCTCGATGCCGTCGGCGACCGCGGCTACCGCCTCGTCAACGCCACCGTAGGTGCCGTGTCGCAGGCCGTCTACACGGCGTCCTCCGCCATGGAGCTGGGCTGCGGAGTCGCCCTGGGCTTCGACAACATCTCGTACATCGAGGAGCTCGGTCTCCAGGAGACCGGCGAGGCACCACTCCTGATCATGATGATCGGCCATGAGCGGCCCACCCCGGCCGACTTCCGGTACGAGATCGCCTGAGGGGGCCGAGATGCCGTTCATGCTCCGGGTCGCCGGGCTGCCCATCGACACCGTACGTGAGCTGCGCTGCCCGGACAGCCGCCGCTGGGCCGACGACGTCCTTGCGACCGGTGACCGACTGGGCGTTGCGGGCGCAGCACTGGGTGATCTGCTGCACCCTTTGATCGGGCGATGTGCCGAAGACGCAGGGCGCCGTGCACTGTTGAAGCTGCGCCGGGACGTCTTCAACAACCGCCTGCCGGGCGATGCCGAGGCGGCGCTGTCCCTGGTGACCGGCCTGGACCAGGCGGTGGGAGAGGCGTTGGCGGACTGGCTCGCCGCACGCCGCGGCCTCGCGGCCCGCAGCGCGCAGGGAGCGGGACTGCTCGCGGTCGAGACCGCCCGCAGCCGCGCCGCGCTGTGCCGACTGGCGGGCGAGGAGCGGTTGCGCAAGGGCCTGCTGCTCGCCTCACCCGCCCTGGACGCCCGACTCGACACCTACCTACGGAAGACGACTGCGGCGCCGGACGCCCGCCCGGACAGGAGGACTCGCAAGATCGAGCGTTCTCTGCTGTCGTACCTGTATCGGACGGCCTGTAAGACCAGCCCGTTCTCGACCTTCACCGGGGTCGCGTTCGGTGAGTTCGGCGAGCGGGCCGAGTTCGGTTGGTCCGGCGAGCGTGCCGACCTGCAGTCTCCGGCGGGCGGACTGGAGGTGAGGATCGCGCAGGAGTGGACCAGCCATCCCCGCCTGAACGTCGTGGCACTGCGCCGACTCGCGGAGACCGTCGTCGCCGACCCGGCCCGCCGCGCCGACCTGCCCGTGTCCCTGGCCTCCGGCTGGGGCAGGGACGGCGAACGGGTGCGCTATGTGCGCCGATGGGTGACGGCAGGCGACGACGACACGGCGGTCACCTTCGACGCGGTCAAGGACCGGCTGTTCTTTCTGCGCCGCAGCGGCACCCTGGAGAGGCTGCTCGGGCTCTTCGAGAAGCGGGAGACCGTGCGGTTCGCCGAGCTGGCCGACTGGCTCGCCGCCGACCGGGACGCCGGCGACGAGGAGTGCGCCCAGTACCTCCAAGCCCTGCTGGACGTGGGCATGGTGCAGGTCCCATGCCTGCGGACCGAGGTGCACGACACCGATCCGCTACGGGCGTTCCAGGAGTCCCTGCGGGACCTCGGCCGTCCCTGGGCGAGCACACTGGCCGGCCGGCTCGAAGCGGCCGCTGAGTGCGTCGACCGATTCGGCAAGGCCGCCCCGGCCGCCCGCACCGCGCTGCTGCGCGAACTGAGAGACGAACTGAGTTGCATTCAGCAGGAGTTGGGTGCCGAGAAGGGCAGAGTCCCGCAGACCGTGTTGTACGAGGACGTCGCGGCGGGCCCTCCGACGACCCTGGGGCCGAGACTGTGGGCCGAACAGATCGAGCATCCCCTGCGCCAGGTGGAGCGGATCCTGCCCGCCTTCGACCTGACGCTGCCGCAGCGCATCACCTTCAAGGGGTTCTTCCTCGCCCGGTACGGGCAGGGCGGCCGCTGCGACGACCTGCTGAAGTTGGTCCATGACTTCCACGAGGACTTCTTCGACCAGTATCTGAGCTTCACCTCCGGCCGCACCCCCTTCGATGCCCGAGGCCGCTACGTCCCCGAGGTGAACTGGCTGGGACTGCCGCAGCTGAAAGCACTCGACACCGCCCGCGAGACCTTCGTCACGAGGATGCGGGCCCTGTGGGACGCCAGGGACGGGGAAGAGCTCGTCGTGGACGACGCCCTCATCGACGAGGTCGCCTCCGCACTGGTCCCCGTGACAGCCGACTTCCTGCCCATGAGCCATCACCTCCAGTTGGCCGACCGCGGAGACGGCCGTCCGCTGGCCGTGCTCAACCGCTCATACGGGGGGCTCTCTTTTCCCTTCAGCCGCTTCACCCACTGCTTCGACGGCATCGAGGAGCGACTGCTGCGCCGGGCGGAGGACATCCGGCCGGAAGGCGCAGTCTTCGCAGAGGTGACGGGTGGCCCGGTAACCAGCAACCTCAACCTCCACGGCCGACTCACGTCACACGAGATCGTCTGCCCGGGGGAAAGCGGCACGCTGGACCCGCAGTTCCGCATCCCACTCGACAGCCTCTGCATCGAGCACGACGAGCGAGCCGACCGGCTGGTGCTGCGCTCGGTCCGGCTCGGCCGCGAGGTGGTGCCGGTCTACCTCGGCTACCTGGTGCCGCTCGCCCTCCCCGAACTGCCCCGCACCCTGCTGCTGCTCTCTCCGACGTCCATCGCACCGCTCGACGTCTGGGGCGGTGTCCCCGAGGGCGAGCCGGACGACGGCGTCACCGGACGGCCGCGCGTGAGACACGGCAGCGTGGTGCTCAGCCGCCGCAGCTGGAGCTGTCCGGCCGGCCGGCTGCCGCTGGCCGGGCCCTCTGTGCCGGACGCCGAACGATTCCTCGGCTGGCACCGCTTCCGGCGCGCACACGGTCTGCCGGACCGAGTGTTCGCCACCGTCTCGGACTCCGGTGCCCGGGGCGCCACCGCCGCGAAGCCACAGTACGTGGACTTCGACAGCCCTCTGTCGCTCTCCGCGTTCGAGGGGCTGATCAGGACGGCGGAGTCCCGGGTCGTGTTCCGGGAGATGCTGCCCGACGAGGACGCCCTGCACACCGTGTCCGACCGGGGCCGCCATGTCTCGGAACTCGCCGTGGAGACGGCGACCGCCGCCCGCACCGCAGGAAGGAACCACCACGGATGACGACGACCGGAACACGTACGGGCACCGGGGCCTGGCAGGCCACCCACGTCTTCTACGCCGCCAACCCCCGCCCCATGCTGCTCCACTGCATCCGTCCCCTTGTGGCCGGGTTGGAGGCGGACGGGCTCATCGACGGCTACTTCTTCATCAACTACTGGCTCGAAGGCCCCCATGTCCGCCTGCGGATCAAGCCCTCCTCCCCGGATGCGGAGGACGAGGTCCGGCGCCGTACCGAAGCGGCCGTCGACGCGTTCCTCGCGGAGCGCCCCGCCCTGTACGAGGTCGACTCGGGCTTCCTCAGCGAGTTCTACAACACGCTCTTCGAGATCGAGTACCCCGCCGGCGAGCGCGCCCGCTACACCGACGACCAGGGCCGGATGCGGCTGCGGCCCAACAACACCCGCAGCCCGACCGAGTACGAGCCGGAATACGGCAAGTACGGTGGTCCGGCCGGAATCGAGCTGGCCGAATGGCACTTCCGGCACTCCAGCGATCTGGTCATCGAGGCCTTCCGTACCAAGAACCTGCACCTGCGAACCGTGCTGCTCGGCACGTCGGCGCAACTGATGATGGTCATGTCCTGCTCCTTCCTGCCTGGCGACGACGAGCTGGCCGACTACCTGGACAGTTACTACGCGTTCTGGCACCGGGCCTTCCCCGGTACCGGCTTCATCGGCAGCGAGGAATACGACACGAACTACGCGGCCATGGCGCCGAAGCTCGCATCCCGCTTCGCCGCCGTCCGCAACGCCGTCGCCGGCGGAGACGACACGCCCCGTCTCCCCGCGTTCCTCGCCGACTGGGCCGATCACTGCGCCGAACTCCGGGACCGTGCCCGCACCCTGGCCGACGACGGCGACCTGGTGTTCCGGTCGTGGGACGGCGAACGCGACGAGCGCGTCACCGACCCCGCCGTGGCGCTGCCTCGCCTGCTCTCTCCGTACATGCATATGACCAACAACCGGCTGCATGTGACCATCCGCGACGAGGCCTACCTCGCCCATGTCCTGGGCCGCGCCCTGCGAGAGCCGCGATGACCGCCCCGACTCCCTCCGCCTTCACGGCGTACCGGCCTCGGCTGCGCCCCGGGGTCCTGATCAGCGACGCGTTCCTGCACGGCAGGAACACCGTGCACCTGATCAAGGACACCGGCAGCGGGCAGTCCTTCAAGGTGGGCGTCAAGGAGCACTTCCTCATCTCCCGTATGGATGGGCACCGCACCCTGGAGGAGATCGGCTCGGAGTACGCCCGCGCATACGGGCGCAGGCTCGCCGACGCCCACTGGCAGCGGTTGCTGGGCATGCTCGGCACCCGAGGGCTCCTGACCGACTCCCCGGCCGTCGCCGGGCCCCCGGCACCGGCACCCGAGCCACGCGGAGTGCTGCGCGGCAGTCTCCGGCTGGTCGCGGACGCGGACGCGACGACCGCGCGGCTGCACCGGGCCGTGCGCCCGCTGCTGTCACCGTGGTGCGTGGCACCGCTGCTGGTGCTGCTCGCCACCATGGAGGTCGTCCTCGCCTGGCACGTCGGCGAACTGCTCCTGGCCACCAGGGAACTGTTCACCGATCCGTTCCTGCTGACGGCCGCGGCGACCCTGCTGTGGCTGAGCACCGCCCTGCACGAACTGGCGCACGGGGTGGTCGCCCGGCACCACGGCGGCCACGTCCACGAGATCGGACTGCGCTGGCGGCTTCCGGTCGTCATCATGTACTGCACCGTCGACGACTTCCTCTATCTGGGCACCCGCCGCCACCGGATCGCCACGGCGGCCGCCGGTGCCGTCATGAACCTTCTGTTCCTGCTGCCGTTCTTCGCCGTCTGGTGGTACGCCCCGGTAGACGAAGGGACCCGAGCAGCACTCGCGGGAATCCTGTTCCTCGGGAGCGTACAGGCGTTCACCATGCTCGTTCCCCTGCCCCCACTGGACGGATACAAGATCGCCGCCCAGCTGGCGGGCGCCACCGAACTGGCCGCATCAACCCGGACGTATCTGCGGCTGGCCGTACGCCGGGACCCTGCTGCCCGGGAGTACCCGCGACGGGCCCGTGCCGCCTACACCGCGTACGGAATGAGCGTCCCATTCGTGCTCGGCGCGCTCGTCACGGCGGTCACCGCGATCGTCCACCACCTGCTCACCAACGGGTGAGCGCCGTCAAGGCACCGGCTCGCCACATGGTGAGCCGCCCGACAAGGAGAGACCCGTGAGCACCACTGATCCCACGTCCACCGCCTCACCCTCCGCACAGGACGGGCCGGCCATCGTCCTCGACTCCGTGCGCAAGCACTACGGATCCACCAAGGCTGTGGACGGCATCTCGGTGACGGTGGCACGCGGTGAGTTCTTCGGGCTGCTCGGTCCCAACGGAGCGGGCAAGACCACCCTCATCGAGATCATGGAGGGCCTCCGGAAGGCGGACTCCGGTTCCGTGTCGGTCCTCGGCAGGGCCCCCTGGCCGCGCGACGTCGGTCTGCTGCCGAGGGTCGGAGTCCAGACCCAGGCGTCGGCGTTCTTCGTCCGGCTGACGGCGCGCGAACATCTGCGTACGGTCGCCGCCCTGTACGGCGCGGGACACGCCGCCGCCGAACGGGCCCTGACGTCCGTCCGGCTGACCGACCATGGCGATGTCCGAGTGGAGGACCTGTCCGGCGGTCAGCGCCAGCGTCTCGCCGTCGCCGCCGCCCTCGTCCACGATCCGGAACTGATCTTCCTGGACGAGCCGACCGCGGCCCTCGACCCGCAGGCCCGCCGGGACCTGTGGCAGGTGCTGCGCGACCTGAAGGGTGCCGGCCGCACCATCGTCTACACCACCCACCACCTGGACGAGGCGGAGGCCCTCTGCGACCGGGTCGCCATCATCGTCGCCGGGCGTCTTGCCGCGCTGGACACACCTGCCCGGATGGTGGCCGCGGGCAGTCCGACCACCCGGCTGCTGGTGCCCGCCGGCCGGCTCACGCTGGAGGCGGCCCGGGGCATTCCCGGTGTGCGGGAGGTGGCCCTGGAAGGCGACACGATCGTTCTGGAGACCCTGGACTCGGGCCCTGTCCTGGCCCACGTCGATGCACTCGCCGGACTCCAGGGCGTACGGACCCGCACCGCCAGCCTCGAGGACGTCTACCTCGAACTGATCGGCAACGCCACGGAACCCGCTTCCACCGAGGCTTCGTAGCCGCTGCCATCGCGGCACCGCCCCCGCACCCCGTTTCACGCGTACACGAAAGAGATACGCCACCATGAGCGCATACGCCGCGTTGAGCCAGGCCGGATACCGGGCCTACGTCCGCGACAAGGCCACCCTCTTCTTCACCTTCGCCTTCCCTCTCCTCTTCCTCGTCGTCTTCGGCCTCATCTTCCACGGCAAGAACGTGGAGCAGAGCGGGCAGCCCTACATCAACTACATCGCGCCCGGCGTGCTGGCCTGGGGCATCGCCAACGCGGCCGTCTTCGGAATCGGGTTCGTGCTGATGCAGTGGCGCCGTGACGACCTGCTCCGCCTCATCCGCATGACCCCGGTGCGGCTCCCCGCCGTGCTCGCCTCCCGTTACGTCCTGGCGCTGGGCATCGGCCTCGTCCAGGCCGTGCTGTTCGTGGGGGTGGCGCTGCTGCCGTGGTTCGGGCTGCGCCTGGCCTCCGGATGGCCGCTGGCACTGCCGGTACTGTTCCTCGGCATCACCGCCTTCCTGGCGATCGGGGTGATCGTCGGCACATACGCGCAGACCCCCGAGGCGGTCGCCGCGATCGCCAACTGCCTGATGATCCCCATGGCGTTCCTGTCCGGCTCCTTCTTCCCGCTGGACGCCATGCCGGACTGGATGCAGACCCTTGCCAGGGCCCTGCCGCTGTACTACCTCGTGGACGGGACCTCCGCCGCCCTCACCGGCAGCGACGGCGTCGGCGCCGACGTCATGGTGGCCTGCGGGGTGCTCGCCGGCTGCGCCGTCCTCTTCGGAGCCATCGCGCTCAAGACCTTCCGCTGGAGCGACAAGTCATGACGGGCGTTGTGCGTGAGCGCGAAGAGGCGCCCCTGGACACAGCCAGGAGCCGACTGCAGTGCGAGCTCACTGCCCGCCACCGGACGGCGGCTCTGCCAAACCTCCCCGTACCCCTGGTCGTACCGCTCGGCGCCGCCGACACCCTCGGCTGCGGTGTCCCGGACCCGTACGCCGCCGAGCGGCCCGCGGCGAACATCCAGCTCACCTCGCGTGCCGTGCTCATCGGCCCCTGGGGTGGCGACGCGGGCGACATCGGTCGTATGGACGGCGGCACGCGAACGGCCGCCTGTGGCCAGTGCCTGGCCATGCGGTGGCAGCGACTGCGCAGCCGTTCGGAGCGGGAGGCGCTCGAACTGGGCTACCCCTCGTACGGCGCTGTCGACTGGCCGGTCCTCACCCCCTTCACCGTGGACGCCGTCTGGGCGGCATACCTGGCGGTGTTGCCGGGGACGCGCAGGGCCCCCGAGGGGTTCACAGCGGCGGACCGGTCCCTGCCGCAGGTGACCCGCGTCGACCTGGGCACCCTGGCCACCGCCACGTTCCCGCTGCTGCCCGAGCCGCTGTGCCCCGCCTGCGTGAAGGAGCGCCCCGACACGGCCGAAGCGGCCCGTATGACGTTCGCCCCCCGACCGAAGCCGAAACCGGACGGCTACCGCATCCGACCCCTGGACGCCTATCCGCTCCCGACCGCGGCCCTGGCCAACCCCGTGTGCGGCGCCATCGGCTCCGACACCTGGATCAACCCCGCTTCCACGACCACAGCACCGGTAGCCGGCACCCATTTCGTACGGGGCTACGCCGGACTGAACGACGTCACCTGGAGCGGACAGTCCAACTGCTACAACACCAGCAGGAATCTCGCCTACCTGGAGGGCCTCGAACGCTACGCGGGCACCCACAGGCGCCGCGGTACCGCCCCCGTCATGGAGGCGTACAGCAGCCTCGCGGCCGGCGGCGCGCGCGTCCTGAACCCCGTCGACTGCGGCTTCTACGCGCCGGAGACCTATGCGAAGGACCACCTGGTCAGCCCCTTCGACCCGGACCGGAAGATGCCCTGGGTGTGGGGGCACTCGCTGCGCGACGACCAGCCCGCCCTGATCCCCGCCCGGCTCGCCCACTACGGCGCGGGCGTCGACGCCGACAACTTCGTCTTCGAGTGCTCCAACGGCTGTGCGACGGGCGGCAGCCTGGAGGAGGCGATCCTCTTCGGGCTGCTGGAGCTCATCGAGCGAGACGCCTTCCTGCTCGCCTGGTACAGCAGGGCGCGCCTCACCGAGATCGACCTGGCGACCTGCCGGACTCCCGCGATCCACAACATGGTCGACCGGGCCGCACTGCACGGCTATGACGTCCACGCCTTCGACACGCGCATGGGCCCGGCCGTCCCCGTCGTCACCGCCCTGGCGGTCCGCCGCGACGGCGGATACGGGACGCTCTCCTTCGCCGCCGCTGCCGGCTTCGACCCGGAAGGCACGGTCGAGGCAGCCCTGTCCGAGGTGCTGACCTACATTCCGTACCTGCCGTACCAGGTGGCCGAACGGCGCACCGAACTGGAGGAGATGGCCCGGGACTACACCAAGGTCCTCCACTTGAAGGACCATGCCCAGCTGTACGGCCTGCCTGCCATGGCGGGCCACGCCGCCGAGTACCTGGACCCGACCGCCGTGCTGCCGCTCACCCGGCTGTATCAGGATTGGGAGGACCGCCGCCCGCGCACCGGGGACCTACTCGACGACCTGTGGCTGGTCCGCGACGAACTGTGCGGCGCCGGGTTCGACGTGATCGCCGTCGACCAGACGACTCCCGAGCAGCGCCGCATGGGCCTGCACACCGTCAGGACCATCGTCCCCGGGCTCCTGCCGCTCGACTTCGGCTGGACCAGGCAGCGCGCCCTGCGCATGCCCAGGCTGCGCGCCGGACTGCGGGACGCGGGCCGGCGCACGGATGAGCTGCCGGAAGCCGAGATCAAGACTGTCCCGCACCCGTTCCCATGACCGGAGAGGACGCAGGGGACAGTACGGACAAGCCCCTTCCCGTACGGAGATGGTACTCCGGTTCGGGAAGGGGCTGCCGTGCGCGCGTACTTGCTGTCAGGCGCTGCAGGAGGTGGTGCTGGTGGTGCTGGAGCAGGTCGAGGTCGAGGAGGACGAACACGAACCGGCGAGTACGACCTCGGCCGCGTCCGAGTAGTCCGAGATCTCGAAGGTCTCCGACTCCAACTCCAGGATCTCGTCGGCGAGGGTGGCGAGCTCGGTCTTGGCCATGATGATCTCCTTGGATACCGACTACGGGTCAACGCCGCCGGAGTCCTCGGCGGCCACGACCGCGGCGGTGTCACCCGGCGACACCCCCATCCCAACCCCAGCCACTGTCAGATCGGCCGCGTTCCGCTGCCAGAGCGCTGACATGAGGTGACAGCGGACCGACTCCGACCGCACATCCGGCCTCCGGGTGCTCCTCCCGCTGCCACCGGCGGCACCTGCCGCGAAGCCGGGAGCGGGCCGGGCCCCGGGCATAACCCCGTACCGACCCAGCGAGGTGGACACCCGTGACCCACGCAACCGCAGGAGCGACGTCGCCCGGCACCACCATCCTGCCTCCCGGGACCCTGCGTCCCGCTCTGGAGCTCTACATCGACCTGCACTCCCATCCCGAGCTGTCCGGCACCGAGCAGCGCACTGCCGGCACCTTCGCGGCCGCACTGTCCCGGCACGGCTACGCGGTGACCCGGGACGTGGGGGGCCATGGCGTCGTGGGCGTCCTGCGCAACGGCCCCGGTCCGACCGTTCTCCTCCGCGCGGAACTGGATGCCCTGCCGGTGACCGAGGGGACCGGTCTGCCCTACGCGAGCACGGTCCCCGGCGTCATGCACGCCTGCGGCCACGACCTGCACCTGGCAGCCGTCGCGGGGGCGGCCGGAGAGCTGACCAGGCTGTCGGACCGCTGGCGAGGGACCGTGCTGATCGTCGGCCAACCTGCCGAGGAGACCCTGACCGGCGCCCGGGCGATGCTCGACGACGGCCTGTACGACCGCTTCGGCCTCCCTGACCTGGCGCTTTCCCAGCACGCTGCCCCGATCCCCGCGGGCACGGTCGCCCATGCAGCCCCCGGTGCCCCACTCCTGTCGGGCAGTGTCACGCTCGATGTGGTGATCCACGGCCGGGGCGGCCACGCGGGCACACCGCACCTCACGGCCGATCCGGTCCTGGCGGCGGCGGCAGCGGTCGTCCGCCTGCAGTCGGTCGTGGCGCAGCAGACACACCCCGCGGAGCAGGCGGTCCTGACCGTGAGCGTTCTCAGAGCGGGTGACCGTGCCAACGTTACTCCCGACAGGGCGGAACTCACGCTGTGTATAAGGGCGTTCACTGACGAAGTCCTCACCAGGCTGAGCGCGGTGGCACAACGCGTCATCCGCGCCGAGTGCGAGGCCTCCGCCTGCCCCCGTGACCCCGAGTTCACGATCGCCGCACGCTCGCGTTCCCTGATCCCCGACCACTCCGTGACGACCGCGCTGCGCCGGGTGCACGAGAATCTGCTCGGCGCGCAACGCGTGGTCCGCACCCCGGCCACTACGGCCACCGAGGACTTCTCCTGCTTCGGCGAGGACGGCGTCCCCCTGGCGTACTGGCTGCTCGGTGTCACCGGTGCCGGTGCGTGGCGGGCCGCCCGCGCGGGGGGTTATCCGGTACCGCCCAACCATGCGCCGGGCTTCGCCCCTGACGTACGAACGGCCCTCCCGGTCGGTATCGCGGCTCTCAGGGACGCTGCACTTCACTACCTGGACAAGGCGGTCACATGACGACCGGACCCGACGCGTGATCGACCGCGCCCGGTCCGCGGTCGCTGCCCGGACCGGAGGCGAAGGCCACCGTGCGTTGACCTCGACAGGACACGCGTCACGGACTGCCCGAGGCGCGGGGGCGCCGACCGGATCAGAAGCCTCCGGTTCGCTGGCTCAGGTATGAAGGCGAATGGTCCGCCGATTTCGTCGGCGGACCATTCGCTGTGTGGGACTACGGGTGCTACAGGGAGATCTGCCACACCTGTGCGTAGTTCCACTCCGGGTTGCAGGTCCACAGGGTGAGCCAGGTGCCGTTGGCCAGCGAGTTGCCCTTGTTGGTGATGCACTTCGACCCGTTCAGCGTCCGAATGCGGTCGGTGTACTGGTCGAAGTCGGTATCGAACCGCTGCGGGCTGGAAAGCGAGTTGAAGTCACAGGTCCACAGAGTGAGGACGGCGCCGTTGGTGCCTGAGGCGTTGCCGCGCGGAGTCAGGCACTTGCCGCTCACGTCGTGGACGAGGAACATGCCCTGCCAATGCCACTTCTGCAGGCTGCTGCCCGTGCAGTCCCACGTGGTGACGACCGTGCCGTTGGCGGTGCTGTTGCCCTCCGGAGTGGCGCAGTTGCCCATGTTCCACAGCTTGGTGTTGCCGACCGCCTGAGCCGGGCCGGCGGCGAGGAAGCTGACCCCGACCGCGGTCAGGAGCGCTATCAGCGCCGACATTGCCTTGCGAATCATCTGCTGTCCTTCTTGATCCCAGGCTCGTTGGGGCCGACAAGCTCCCCCCACCCGGGTCGGCCGGAAGTGCCGAGTTCTCGGGCATGGGTGCGGGTGGCCTTCCTGAGCCATCATGGCGATACGGCGCCGAGTGCTGCCGTTGATGATCAAGGTGCCAGCGATTTGAGAACCTGTCAAAAATCGGACAATACGGAATTGATTGTTCCATGTGGCCGCTGATCTTGGAAGACGTTGTGGTGCGTTTCCGGCATCCGGCGGATGCGCCGCGCGTTCAGACCGTGCTGCGGAAGGCGTATGCCGTCTTGGGGTCGGACAGCGGTACCTGGGACCAGGCGGTTCGTCATCTCTTCGATGACGGTGGCGCGGACGGTCGGCCCGTCGCCACGCTCCACGATGGTCGCGCGCACCGGCGTTCCGGTGAGGTATCCGGTGGCGACGTCGGCGACCGATGCGAGAGGGCACGCCGGAGTCAACTCCTGTTCCTCCTCCACGGTGAACCCGGCGGCCGAGAGGCCAGCGCCCACGACGCCGGGGTATGCGTAACCGTGCGGAACCGTCGGGAGGAACTGCGGCGGGTCGATCGGAAAGGCCCGCTCCAGCCCGGCCTGCACCGCGGCTGCCAGGGTGTGCGTGCGGCGCCGCGCCGGGCTGCTCGGGTGCGCGGCGAGCGGGCGCATCGTGCCTGGTCGCAACGGCCTCGTCGCGGCATGGTGCGCCTCGTCGCTTCTACGTTGTGTGCGGTCCACTACCGTTGCGCGCGGCTGCGTCCCACGTGCCGTCCCGTTCCGTGCTCGGGCGGGCGGCGCGCACGTCATCTCAGGCTTTGTGGTGCTCGGGGACGTTGCGCGGTGCGGGGAGCTCGGGCGACCGCATCCGGAACAGCGGCAGGGCTCCGGTCAGTTCCATGACCCTGCGGCCTTGTTCCGGGAGGCCGGACAGTTCCAGCAGGAAGCCCTCGGCTCCGGAGCGCTGCCGTAGGCGCAACAGCATGGTGAGGCTGCTGGAGTCCATGAACGACACCTTGCTCAGGTCCAAGATGAGGGTGCTGTTGTGCAGTGCCAGGGGAGCGACAGCATGGGTGACGTGGGGGCAGGTGTCGATGTCGAGTTCGCCTCGGAGGGCGACCACCACCCGGTTGGGGAGGCGGCTGACGTTCACATTGAAGTCCTGCATGATTCAGACGGCCCCTTCGGGACGGAGCCCAGAACGGCCGGCTTCCAAACGGGTGGAAGCTCGCCGTTAGGCGCGCGGCCATCGGTGCCGCGCACAGCCGAGCAAGACCACCCGTACCCTCCGGCAGCCACTACGATGACCGCCCGGCAGCGCGGGGCACCTCACCAGACCAGGCTGGGAAGTTCCCTCAGCCTTGCACACCCGCCTCTGCTTCGGCGAGACCACACCAAATTTACTTTATGTCATATTCGCGGGTTTCGGCTGGGCCGGTTTCCGTCGTCGTCGTGCCGGCGGGTATCGTCGGCGCGCCGCCGCCCAGCCGCTTGCCGCTCGAGCATGGCGGCGAAGGTGGCCCACGCGGGCGCAGCCGGGTCGGTGCGGGCAGGTGCAGCGTGACCGAGCCATGCGGCACCTTCTCCGCTCTCGGTGTCTGCGTCCCCGCACACGGGGCCTCGGTCGCGCCCGGCTTTCACTTTGCAGGCTTGGAAGGCGGCTGTGGCCGGTAGTTGCCGTCAGGTCAACGGGCTCCTGCCGGATTCCTGCTCGCTTCCGCCGACCTGTGCAAGTGGAATGACCAACTGCGGTTCTGGTAGCTCTGTCGGACCACAGGCCGTGCGACGAACGACGCCCCCGGAGACCGGCTGGATGCGACCATCCTTATCGGAAGTCATCTCAATTGGTGTTCCCGCCTATCGGTGTAGGTGAGTCAGAATCTCATCGCTCACGGGATAGGGGCGTTCGTGCGGCAAGAGTTGCTGGGCGGCGTCCAGCTCTCCGCCCTGTACATGGGCGTGGATCGTGCGGGCCAGCGGCGTGACGTCGGCGATGGAGACGATCCACTCGTCGGCGTAGAGACGTGCGGCTTCCTCGGCGAGGCCGAGTTGTAGCGATCGGTGGGGTAGGGGCCGAAGATGCAGGTCGCGTTCGGGGTCCCATTGAACCCGGGCAGGAGCCCGCTTCAGTTGGCGCCTCCATGTGTTGCGGTCGGTGTGGAGTCCGTGCTCATAGTGGGACAGGCAGGCGTGCCGCAGTGCCCACTCGAAGCCTTCCCGGGTGATCTCGACGGCGAGGACATGCTCCTGACCTTCCTTGGTGCCCCACCCGCAGCGGTACATCATCCACAGAAATGACGGCTTGATCCACGTCATCCGGTCCCGCTGCCACACTGCCGGGAATCGACCGTCTCGGGCCGCCACCAGACCGATCTCCGGCGAGTATGCCTGGTAGACGGTGATCGTCGAGTTCGTGTGCAGGGCTCTGATCTGATGCTTGGGTTGTGTCACTGGATCAGGATGATCACACCGCTTCACGTGCACCATCGAATTACTGCGGCGTGGCGCCTCCGGGTCTGCGGTAACAGATGAGGGTGCAGGCGATGCTTGAGAAGGAGATCGCCGCACACCAGTCCTTCAAGTACGCGCTGTTCGACGCGGCGGAGAAAGCTCTGCTCGGCTGTGTCTACATCGACCCACCGGAGAGGCCCGGCCCGGACGGCGAGATCTCCTGGTGGGTGGTGGGCGAGCTGGTGGGCAGCAAGGTCGAGCAGGCCCTCGACGTGCTGGTGCCGCAGCGGATCGCCGCCGACTGGCCGTTCGAGCAGCCGCGCTTCCTCGGCCGCGAGATCTCCTGGTTGGACTGGCTCGCCCTGCCGGAGCATCCCATGGTTGTTGCTTGTACCGATCTCGAAGGCTGTCGATCGAACGGGAGTCTCGATCGGGTGACCGCGGCGGTTCCGCAGGCTCCGTCGGTACCGACCTGGGTCGGTACCGACGGCGTCGTGGACTCGCGCACCGAGACCGCTGCGGTGACCGGCTGGCTGTATGACCTGCAGCCTTGCTCGTCCTCGGGAGAGCCGGGCAGCGTTGCGCCCGGCTCTCCCGCCTGCGTGGCGAACGTAGAGGGTCAGCTCCTGGACCTACGGGAGTAATCTTGCTGTACTCCTGCGGCGGTCCGGTGTTACGGCCAGCCCTGCGTCACCTTGGCGGGTGCGGTGTTCCAGCTCTTGGGTATGAAGGTGATGATGTAGGATCCGCGGTCGAAGTCCGCGTATCCGGCGGACCAGCTGCGGAACTTGCTCTCGTACACCTTCATGGGGCCCATGCCGCCGTTCGGCGAGTGATAGTGGTTGGCGTGGGTCCACACGGTCTTGTCGGGATCTGCTTCGTTCTGGTCGCCGAACCATCCGTAGTCGAAGTTGACATAGCTTTCACCGGGGTTGCCGGGGCTGCGAGAGGTGTTCCTGTCCTCCGACATGTCGACCAGGCCGGTGCTCGTGCTGGGGCGGAAAGCGTTCGGGTCGCCGTACTTCCTCTTGTCGGAGGAGCTTTGCGGATCCTGTCCGCTCCAGAAGTGCTTGGAGTAGATGACCGCCTTCATCTTGGACGGGTCGTAATTTCCCCCATCCCTGCTCTTGAAGGAAGGCGTATTCCTGAGAGCCGCGTAGAAGTTCGATCGGGCGTCCTCGTTGAGCAGCGCGTCATTGCTCCTTGTGAGTTCCGCCTTGAGGTTGTTGAGGTACGTCCCCTCGTCGTGGGCGTCCTCAAGGGCCTTGTTCATGACGGACGCCACATCGCGAGCTCGCTTGAAGCCCTTGCCTTCGTCGAAACTCTCCTTGGCGATGCGCCCTTCGAACTCAGCCCGCGTCTCGCCTGCCCTGGGAATCGTGTTCTCCAGAGCGTTCGTGTACTTGTCCTCGTCGAAGGAGGCGAACGCCAGTCTGTTCGTCGGGTAGGGCCCTGAGTTGACCCAGGTGACACCCACACAACCGTAGGACAGCTGCTCTCGCTGCGCTTCGGTCATCTGCCGAATCTGGCCGTCGCGTTGGCTGTAGACCTGCTGCCACTTGCGTATGTAGTTGCTGATGCCCGTGGTCGCCCTGCCTCCGTAGGCCCGGTAGGCCTCGGGCATGCGGTCGAGGGGCTCGGCGGGAGGTGTTACCCTGCCGCCTGCCGCCGCCGCGGCCCTGAGAGATTCGACGGTACTCGGCAGCGACGGCCCTGAGGGCTTGCCGACCCGCCCCAGATTCAGTGCCAGCTCGTTCAGAGCATTGATGTGCCTGATGTCATCTGCCGTCAGACCGTGTTCCTCGGCGTAGGACTCCCTGTCCTCCCTCTCGCCCCTGTCGGCGGCTTGGCTGACAGACGGCATGAGACCAGCCGTACACATCAATACGCCCACCGTGGTGACAGCGAGAATCCTCGAGCGTTTGTGCATGGAAATCAGGAACTCCTTTGCGGTGAAACGTCGTGAAGAGATGGCATGCGGGAGGAGAGGCGCAGGGGTACGCGATCGAGATGCAGGGGATGGGCCCGATACAGTGGGGACGGTGAGTCGCCGGACAGACGGCCGCGCCGTCTGGGCCGACTGAGGCCACCACGATCAGGTGACGGTCCTGTCGGCCCGATCAGGCAGGGCGACGGCTCCCGATATGGGCCCCGAGACTTCGACGCGCTGCGGATCGGGTGGCACGGGCCGCATCAGCGGACCGCGGCGTGCGAGGCGGAACTCATGAAGCCGATTCCGTCAGGCACACCTGACCGGGGATGAACGGCATTGTGATCTATGCCCGTTGGGTGAGGGAAGCAGAGACGGCCCGCGTTGAGGTCAAGTGGAGAGACCGTCCTGCGGCTTCCTCGCTGGGTGACGGAGTCCGGCACCCCGGACCGGACTTCGCATAGACCTGGCCTACGGGGACACAGGCGTCTGAAGACGGCCCGTAGGCTGTCGGGTCCGTTTCGTGGAGGTTCGGTGCATCACATCTCGGCTTCCGCATGGGTGGTCTTGCCGTACGAGAAAGGATCATGTCCCGGTGCCAACCCTCGGACAACACGGTGGTTTGAGAACCGGCCACGCTGTCACATAGGGGGTATTCGGTCATCGCTCCGAGGCCGTCCGGCTCGGGATGCGGAGCGGCGGAGTTCTCCTTGCCCCCGGCACTCGGTCCGCGGTCGGGCGGAGACGAGTGACGTCTGGGACACGCGGAGCGTCGGACGACGGTGCTGCAGACTGGTCGAGGAGTTGGCGGAGCGGCCGCCTGACCAGTCGCAAGAGTCGCGGTCGGTACGCGGAGGGTCGGAGCCATGCGAATCACGCAGGCCCTCGGATACAGCAAGATCTCCGCCACTCGCCGCTGCGAGTCTTTGCCCGCTTCACTCCGCCGACGGTCTTGTCACTCGTGCCACCCGCCGGTGAAACGGCCGGTAAGGCGCCCTCTGCCCGCGGGAGACGAGTGTCGCGAGATGTCCGGTGTTCGGTGCACCTGTTGATGTTGTTCCAGATGCTGTCTTCTAAGGGCTGTCCCGTAGTCCGCGGTGGATCAGAGCGCGGCGTCAGGTGCGGTGCAACGCAAGGCAGAGAGTCGCCCTCATACTGGGTGTATTCGGGCGATTCGACAACGCAGCGTGGGGGCACCTCCCGGCGAAGCCGGGGGGAGTGCCGTAGCTGTCGCCGCGCGCCCGCCGGGGATTACGGGACAGCCCTTAGGTGATCGGGGCTGCGGTGTCCGAGGCGGGAGTGACGGCGTCCTGAATGTTGTGGTGGTGCAGCCAGCGGAACGCGTCGAGGCGGGCCTCGCCTGCGCGGTGCAGGTGTCCTCGGCCGCGGCGATGCCGCTGTCCGGGCCAGGCCAGCCCTTCGGATCGCGGACGTCTTTTCCCTGCTCGTCGAAACGCTTTGAAGTCCTGCATGTGCCGTTGCGGCTGCCCTATTGTGCGATGGCCTCGACGGTGTCCTCCGACTTGCGGGCCAGCAAGTGGGCGTCGAGGAAGCCCCGCTCAGAGGCCGGGTCGTGGAGCAGCCGGGCGAACGTGACGAGACCGGCCTGGGCCAGGAGCTCGGCGAACCGGTCCGCCGGCCAGCTGTAGGCGGGTGTCACCTTGTGGTCGAAGCGGACCGGCTCGGGCCCGTCGGTCGCGAAGAACGAGGCCAGGAGCAGGCCCTCTGGCGCCAGGACACGCGCCTGCTCGGCGAGCAGCGCGGGTAGTTCCCCAGGAGGGGTGTGGATCATCGAGTAGTGGGCCAGCACGCCGCCGAGCTTGCCGTCCTCGACTGGCAGGGCCTCCATTCGCGCCTCCTCGAACTGCAGCGCTGGATGGGCCCGCCGGGCGTGGTCGACCATGGCTGGAGAGAGGTCGAGCCCGAAGGCATCCAGCCCCAGGTCATGCAGCATGGCCGTCAGATGTCCGGGCCCGCAGCCGACATCGGCCGCCCGCGGACTCCCCGTCCCGCGCACCAGCTCGGCGAAAGTGCCGATCATGTTCCGTGAGAACGGTTGCGTCTCCAGCCGATCAGCGAACATCGACGCGTACAGCTCGACGACCCCGTCGTAGGCCGCCCTGGTCTCGTCCTGGTGCTCCACCACGGGATAGAAGCTAACACCCGCCGTTCGCAGCTGTTCTCCCGCCTCGTGCCGAATCCCGCGCCCGCGCTGCGGACGCGGGCTGATTGAGGCCTCCGTCTGGCTGGATCACACCAACGTGCTCCAGTGGCAGTAGGCCCGGTCCAGGGTCCGAGCCATGAACGCAAACGGAGAACTTGGAGACATCGAGCCCAAAGGCATGTATGCCTGATTCCCCGTCAGGGGTACGTGTGCGTACGGAAGGAGCAGTTCAGGGTGCAAGAGGGCGCTCTCATACACGACCACGCGATCGTCGGCGCCTACTTCGGTTACCCGGAGAACCGCTGCTCCGCAGCCCAGTTGTTCCGGGCCTGGGTGGGTCCCGAGGAGTTCCCCGCGATCCTGGCGCACTGGGCCGACATTCTGCGCTGACCACCCATGAGGCAGCGACCGCGATCCCGACGACCGCCGATCTCGCACTTCAGCACCCGCAAATCCTCGCACTCAGCTGCGTCTGCGTGAGAGCGACCAGCCGGAGCAGGTACCCAGTCCTGGCTTCGAGGACATGACGGTCGGTCTTTGGGCCCCCGAGGAAGTCGGGGGCCCACGGCAGGTTGATCACGAGCCGCCTGAGCACCATGTGAACGAAGGCAGTCGCTCTGCCTGCGACGGCAGCCCCAGGACGCAGTTCACGCGAACAGCCATGTCTCCTCCGCAGAGTCAGGCTGTCGGGCGTGAGTGCGAATTCAGCCTGCGCCACCTCTTCGGTGGGCGCGGCGACGGGATGGCCGGGGGTTCGGCGCTCTCTCTGGTGGCGGGAAGAGGCCTGGTCGCCTGAGAGTGCTGCCGCCGAGGTGAGATGCTGTCAGACCTCCGCGGAGTGAACTCGACCGGAAGAGCGGCGGGCCGGGAGGTCATCCAGTCGGACGTGATGCGGATCTCGGAGTTCGGCACCGCCAGCCGTATGTCGGGCAGCAACTCCATCAGCACCTCGATGCCCGTGTCGGCGATCGCACGGCCGATGTCCCCACCAGGGCAAGCATGAGGACCGCTGCCCAGCGCCAGGTGCGCGCGATTGCCGGCCATCGAAACGGAAAGGTCCGGGCGCTGTTCAGGATCAATATGGGCTGCAGCGATGCCCATCAGGAGCATGTCACCCCTCTTGATCTGCTGCCCCGCAAGCGTGTGGTCGGCCAAGGCCCAGCGGCCCGGGAGCACATTGAGGCTGGGGTTGTCCCACATCACCTGGTCGAGTGCCTCCGGCAGCGTCATGTAGCCGCCGTTGAGCCGTCCGCGGAAGCTGCTGTCGGTCAGCATCAATCGCAGCGTCTGGGTGAGCAGGTTCACCGTGTTCTGATGTGCGGCGACGAGGATCAGCCGCAGATGTTCGACCACCTCTGTGTGGTTGAGCGCGGACTCGTGACCGAGGATGCGGGTGGCCAGGTCCATTTCACCGGGCGAGTTGGCCTTGTACGCGACCAAGTCCTCAAGCACCCGGGTGACGAGACGGTTGCTCGCCGGCGCGGTGTCGCTGCCCCGGATCAGGTCGAGCGTCGGTTCGACGAGCAGCGGACCCTTGTCCGGGCTCATGCCGATGATCCGGCTGACGACCAGCATGGGCAGGCGTTCGACGAAGTCGCTGACGAGGTCTGCCCTTCCGGATTCCGAGAAGCGCGCGACGAGCTGCTGGGTGAAGTACTTGACGTACCGTCGCATACCGTGTCGGCTGATCGCATCGAGGCTGTCCACCACGGCGCTTCGCAGTCGGGCGTGCTCTGCACCGTCGACGAAGGCGCACATCGGCTGCCAGCCGACCATGGGAACGAGGGGAGAGTCCATCGGCACGCGGCCCTCTTGGAACGCGCTCCAATGACGGGAGTCGCGGGCATACAGCCTGGGGGTCCGCATGACGTCGAGATTCTCGCGGTACCCGAGCACCAGCCAGGCGGGGAGGTCACCATGCAGCAGCACAGGCGCCACCGCGCCGTACTGGCGACGCAGGTTCTCGTACGTTCCCGCAGGGTCGGTGATCTCCGCGAGGCGCTGTAGGCCGTTCCGACCGCCGTGGGCCGGGCAGCCGGGAGGCGGCGCGGCCCCGTCAGGCATCGTTGAGGGGTGGTGGGGGGTCAAGTCGGTCGCCTCCGGAGATGGCGAGTGCGTCCGTCACGAAGGCCGGACAGGGCACTCATGATCGTCATTGCATGCCGCGCGCAGCAGCCCTGAGCATCCGCTTCATGAAGCACATGTTCGGAAGCCCAGCGCAGCATATCTCTGTCCGTACCAGTCCGGATATGACGTCAAGCCTCCTGGCGGTCGAGGACATTGGGGCGCCAGGAGGCCTCTGTTCGATGAGTCCTGCGGACAGCCCTTAGCGGTGAGCAAGCTGAACCGGCGCGAAGGGGAACGCGCACTCGCCCCCTGCTGCTCGGCGTAGGATCCGCCGTCGTCATGCTGGGTGCCGCCCTCGCCCCCACCACAGCGTCGGCGGCAGCTGACACTGCGTCCGCATCGCCCAGGGCCGAGGCACCGGCTGCCGGGTTCTGGTCGTGCACGGTACCGCCCGGCCACACGTTCACCGGTACTCAGAGCAGCCTGGCCTGCTCCCCTAGCGGGGTCCGCACCATGTACTACGTGCAACTCCCCGCAGACGGCATGTGGGCGTGCACCACGATGCCCGGCTTCACCTTCACCGGCGCGCAGAACACCCTGGCCTGCTCACCCAGCGGGGTCCGCACCATGTACTACCTCAGGGCGCTCTGACAGACCAGCCGGTTCCCGCCCACCGGTAGCACAGGGCGGCGGGAACCGGCCGTATCACCGTGGACAGCCTTCACCGCACCGCACCAGAGGTGAGCAGGGCGACGGGCGGCTCACATGGTCATTGCGATCGCCCACGATCCTGGCGTTGACGGATGACCATGGGGACACGTACGGGGTGTGCCACGGCGGCGACCGCCTCCTTCGGAGGCTTGCTGCCGGGGACCGAACGGAGCTGCCATCGGGGCAGGATCGTCGCCAGGGTGATCGTGGCTTCCATCCACGCAAACTTGTCACCAATGCACTTGTGGGCGCCTGCGCCCAGGGGGACGACATGCTGCCGCGGTCGTGCTGCCGTCTCCTCGGGGAGCCATCGGCCGGGGTCGAATCGGTTCGGATCCGGGTACAGGTCGGGACGCCGGTGGAGTGCGTAGAAGCTGAGGAGAACCTCCGTGTCCGCTGGGATGGTGTAGCCGCCGATGGTGACTTCCTCGGTGGTACGTCGCATCGTCGCGACCACCCCGTGAAGGCGGATGACCTCGTCCAGGACGCGGCCGACGCTCGGCAGGCGTGGCACGTCGGCGAAGGTGATCTGGCGGTCGCCGATCACCTCATCGATCTCGGCCAGCAGTTCCTGCTCCACCTCAGGGTGCCGGCCAAGGTAGTACAGCGTCCAGGCGAGGGTTGACACGACGGTCTCGGACCCGGCGAAGAGCATCGTCGTCAGTTCATCGCGTACTTCCTGGTCAGTGAGACTCGCGCCGGTCTCGTCACGTGCGGAGAGCAGCAAGGACAGCAGGTCGCCGCGGGCCTCTGGTTCGGATGCCCGGGTAGCGGCGATGGCATCGTCGAATACGGCTCGCATGCGCGCCGAGGCCTGGTCGAACGCCTTCCAGATCGGGAACCTGTCGAAAGACTCCGGGGCGATCGCTCTGCGCAGCAGGTAGCTGTTGAGGAGGGGAACATCCTCTTGGACAGCCCGGATCGCCGGAGCACCGATATCGGCACCGAAGAGCGTCTTCGTCAAGACGCCGATGGCGTAAGAGCCCATCACATCATGAGCGTCGATGACCTGCCCGTCGCTCCATGAGTCAGCGAGCGCGCGTGCCTGCTTGCCAATTGTCTCGGCATAGCCCGCCAAGCGCTCCTTGTAGAACATGGGTTGGATCAGCCGCCGCTGCCGTCGGTGGTAGGCGCCGTCTGAGCTGGCCAGTCCGTTGCCGGAGAAGGAGCGGACCCGGTCGAACATGCGGCCTTTGTTGAAGGCCTTGCCGTTGACCAGCACTTCGTGAACGGCTTCGGGGCTCGTTACCAGGACCACAGGCATGGTGGCGACCTGAAGACGGAGGACAGGCCCCTCGGTGTGGAGGGATCTCAGAGCCCCCAGGGGATCGCGCAGCAGTCGCGGCAGGTGGCCGAGGCCCGGGACGCGCCCCTTGGCAACGGGTATGGCTGTCAGTGACACAGACGTTCTCTCCTAGACGATCAGAAGCCGGCGTTCGGCCTTGCGGCTGACGTGTGGTGGTGAAGCGTGTTCCCGGTCGAATCGAAGCCGTCGGGGGGTCTCCCTGCTGAGGCTGCAGCTGACCCACCTGCGGCTCTTCTGGTGCATCATCATCAATGGGAATCCGCATCTGCGCCAGCGACGGTTGCTCCGTCACCCTTGCCCGGCGTCCGGCTGGGGCGATGAACAAGAGGCACCCGGCGTTTGATCCTTGCGACGTGGGCTTGTTGCGCTCTGACGGAATCCGGGATCGGGGGTTCAGCCCCAGGGGACGTCCATCATGGAGAGCGCGGGGAAGAATGAAGCCATCCCCTCGCCGCTCGTTCACGCCGGCATCCCACGCGCAGTTGCTCGTGGTGGGCCCGCCAGGTGCGGCCGTCCTCCCTCGGATACCGCATCGGTGCTGCAGCGCATGCCGCTCCGTACCATGCCGTCTGCCCGGTCGCCGCGGTGCCGAACACCCGAGTGCCTCCCGCGCGCAGCTGGGTCACCGATGCGGGACCTTGGTGTGGCCGACCCATCGGCACGAGTGGGTGCTACTTGCTCAGGTTGTCTTGTCACGCCGGCTGTTGTCCGTCGCACCGCCCTGCCCGGACGATCCGGGCAGGACGACCGAGCAGAGGGCGGAGAAGCCGTTACAGCACGCCTTGGCGCAGGGCGAAGGCGACGGGCTGGGTGCGGTTACGCAGGCGGAAGCGGCTGGTTACTCCGCCGAACACGTGCTTGACGGTGCGTTCCGAGTAGTTGAGGCGTCCGGCGATCTCCGTGGTGTCGAGCCCCTCCGACAGCAGCCGTAGCACAAGGATCTCCCGCGGGATCAGCCCGGACAGGGTCATGCCGATCGGGGCGAGCACCTCGCCCTGGAGGGAACGGATCTTGTCAACGAGCCGGCCTTGGAACTCCGGCGGCATGCAGGCGGCACCCTTCGCCACGCTCCGGATGGTGTCCACCACCACGTCGAACCCGTGCACCGACCTCGGTCACGCTGCGCAGCCCCCTGCACGGCCCGCAGTACATAGGGCTCCGGCACCTGGTCCGAGACGAGGATGATCGCTACGCCCGGATTGCGGCAGTTCGCGGCGAGTGACTCAAGCAGTCGCATCGTCGACTCGCGTATCTCGTCCGCGAGGACGAGCAGCACATCGGCCTTCGGCCGCTGCGCCGGTGACAGGATGCGGAGTTCGGGGGTGTCCGGTCTGGGGAGACGCCAAGGTCCTCGGTAGCTGACTCCCTGCGTCGCTCGACCTCGGTGCGTTGGTCTTTCTTGCTGTGCGCTTGAATCGGGAAGGCACTGGGGAACGTCAGCCATACAGAAGGCGTTTCGGAATCATCGGGAGAAGGGGCAGGCGATCGTGGGCAAAGGGCCGAGTTGGGCACGTTACTCCTCCATGGTCATCGGGGTCCTGGTGCTCGTCTTCGGACTCTCGGCACTACTGGCCGATCAGCCGGGAGTCGGCAAGTGGGCTGTAGGTGGTGTCTGCATGGTCGCCGGAGCGAGTCTCATAACCAGCGCCTGCGTGCTCAACCGCCGCGATGCCGTCCGGTCGGCTGGTACGGGGCGACGCGACCTCAGGATCCGCCCCTCCCACGAGCGTTCGGCGTCGGACGACGCATTCCTGACTACCGTGCTCGGAAAGGCGCGTCCTCCCCGGCGTCGGGAAGAGCCGCCGCCTGAGAGGCAGGCACGGGGCCCTGTCACTGTTCTCAGCAGCAACAAGGACACCGAGTTCAGTCTGAACGAGTCCGGCATGCTTGTCCGGGACAAATGGCCCCGTCCTGGGGGAGCATTTCGTTGGAAGGTCCGGCTGCAACTGCATTGGGAGGACATTGCCTCCCTGGGGTTCGACTACGGCAGCCACGACTCTGTCGTGTCGCTGTGGGCGGTGCTTTCGCATGGTGATCAGCGGCAGCACATCGTGGACTCCCGCGCGTTCGCGGGCTCGCAGTGGCAGGAACTGGCTCTCAGCTTCGCGGACCTGACCAGCGGGCGCCTGGCCGTCGACCTCACCGGACGGGACCATCCTGGCATGCTGCGCGACTCCTGATCACGGGCCCGATCCGCTACAAGAAGGTCTGCGAGTTCGACGGCGCGGAGGGTGTGTTGACCGAACTAACTGCGATATTTGTGCAGGTCAGAAGCCGTTCTGCTAGCTTCCCGCCATGCCTGAGGAGCAAAGTCCCGGAAGGGATCTGAAGAGCTTTGTCCTGCCCGATGACTCTGCTGCGC
The DNA here is from genome assembly GCF_037023745.1 of Streptomyces sp. SCSIO 30461. Classification (NCBI taxonomy): domain Bacteria; kingdom Bacillati; phylum Actinomycetota; class Actinomycetes; order Kitasatosporales; family Streptomycetaceae; genus Streptomyces; species Streptomyces sp. SCSIO 30461. The sequence goes on along the minus strand of NZ_CP146101.1, from coordinate 4,114,445 downwards.
AATTCGTGGCGGGGGTGGGGCCGGGTCGGTGATGATCGTCTCTGGGTCGCTTTCGTGCCGTGCGGCCGTGGAGGTGGGACGGGTGTCGATGCGGCCGGTGGGGCTGCCGGAGATCCCGGAGCAGACGGTGAGGGTGGCTCGGGCGGCGTTCCCGAAGGGGAGCCTGGCGATACGGGCCCGGGACCGTCTGGCGGGGATTTTCGCTGATGAGCCGTTCGCGGGGGCGTTCGGGGTGCGGGGTGCTCCGGGGCTGTCGCCGGGGGTGTTGTCGCTGGTCACGGTGCTGCAGTACTGCGAGGACCTCACCGACCGGCAGGCCGCGGTGATGATGGTGCGGGCGATCGACTGGAAGTACGCGCTCGGGATGGAGCTGACGGACACCGGTTTCGACGTGAGTGTGCTGTCCAGGTTCCGGGCCCGGCTCGCGGACAATGGCATGGAACGGGTGGTCTTCGACCGGCTCCTTGAGCACTGCAAGGACGCCGGCCTGGTGGGGGACGGAGGCAGGCAGCGTACTGATTCCACCCATGTGATCAGTGCGGTGCGGGACTTGAACCGTCTTGAGCTGGCAGGGGAGAGCGTGCGGGCGGCCCTGGAGGCCCTCGCGACTGCGGCGCCGTCGTGGCTGGCCGGCCGGATCGATGTGGCGGGGTTCGCCCAGCGGTACGGGTCCCGGGTGGATGGCTGGCGGATGCCGTCCTCGCAGACCAAGCGCGACCGCCTCGCCCAGGTCTTGGGTCAGGACGCCCTCGCTTTATGCCGGGCGGCCTGGGCCGCCGATACAGCCCTGGCCCACATCCGTCTTGGTAGCGCCGAGGCCGATCAATCTGGTCACCTCGTCCTCGGTGCTGCCGTCGATCGGGCTGACGTCGAGGTGAAGCCGGTTCTTCACGGTCTTGCCCTCGGGTACCTGGATGAACAGCAGGGTGGGTGGCATCTGACGGGCCCGAACATCCTGGACGGTCGGCACCCAGGAACCGATCTCGACCCTGCCCGCGCTCCGGTCGATCACCTTGAAGTCCAGGACCTCGCACCAGAAGGCCGCGAGCCTCTCCGGATCACGGCAGTCAACGACCAACTCGGTGAACCTACTTGTCATGACTCTCCCAGATAGTGCGGACGGGGCTCAGAGTATTGGCCAGATCGCCCGTCCGACAGATCCGCGATCTTCCTGACTGGCCCAGACGGACTGACCCGGCATCAGGTATGCGAGTAGCCCCTGGTAGGAACAGGTCTGCGAAGATCACGTTCCGGAACCCAGAGGCTTCACGCGTTGACCAGTATCACCTATACCGCAACACTCGACGTCGGTAGGGAGACCGCCGAGTCTCTCGCCCGACTCTTGCGCGAGCACCGCGAACGGCTCGGCACTCGCAACGGGACCCGCGCTCTGGGCGTCTTCAAGCAGGGTGTCCTGGTGCTGCGGTGGTTCGTCGACGGGACGCGGCTGGCCCAACTCGCCCGGGACAACGGGGTTTCGGTTCCCACCGCGTACCGCTACTCGCACGAAGGGCTGACCGTGCTCGCCGACCACGCCCCGGATCTGTCCACCGCGCTGGAACGGGCGGCGTCCGCCGGCTACACCCATCTCAACCTGGACGGCACCGTCATCCGTGCCGGCCGCGTCGCCGCCCCCGGCCCCAACGGCGCCGACCTCTGGTGGTCCGGGAAGCACAAGCACCACGGCGGCAACGTCCAGGTCATCTCCGCCCCCGACGGCTGGCCGATCTGGGTCTCCCCGGTCCGCCCCGGCCGCGAACATGACACCACCTGCTCCCGCACCCACGGCCTGGTCGACGCCCTCAACCGGCTCGCCTCCACCCTTGACATTCCCACCCTGACCGACCTCGGCTACGAAAGCGCCGGCGACGGCTTCCGCCATCCGGTCAAGAAGCCCAAAGGCGGCGAACTCGACGACGGGCAGCAGGCGTTCAACTCAGTCATCCGAGGCGTCCACGCGGTCGCCGAGCGGGCCAACGCCCTACTCAAGGTCACCTTCAAGGCCCTGCGCCGGGTCAGCCTCGACCCCAGCGGCATCACCCGGATCGCCCGAGCCGCCCTCGTCCTGCTCCAGATGGAACACGGGTGCACCACCTGGCCGAAGATCACGAACCGTCACGAGACGTTACCGAGAAGGGTTCACTGAACGGCCTCGACTCGAAGAGATTCGGAACAACCTGTACGGCCGCATCGACGAAGCCGAACGTGAGGGCTGGCTCGGTGAAGCAGAAGGTCTTCGCATCAGCCTCACGGCTGCAGAAGGGGGTGAGCGGGCCATGACTGAGGTCCGGGAGTCCTCCGTTCGGGACTCATGTCTTCAACCGAGTTGCCGGGTTCCCGCGTCTGCGCAGCGGCTGCGCGCTCTCCTGCGTCCGCTTGGTGCGGCCCTGTCGGTCGGAGCCATGGGGATTTCGCGAACGCCTGAGGAAGCAGCCCGTGACCACCGCACAGGCTGCGACGGTGTGCGCGGTCGTGGCGATCACGTCCGGGTCGCCGCCCGACTGCGCGGTGACGTACTTGGCTGCGCCTGCCGCGGCTACCGTGAGCCACTCCCAGCGGCCGTCCAGGGCCACGAGTGCGATGAGCAGCAGCGCGTACCAGGAGTAGCCGGGTGTCAGCAGGAGGAAGGCCGTACCGGTGACCAAGAGGGCGCCATGCCACGGGCGTCCGGGATCGCCGCGGAGCAGCACGTGCACGACGACACACAACATCACGACAGCGACGGCCGGGACCGCCCAACTGCCGGGCAGCACCAGCCGTAGCAGGGCGTAGCGGCTTCGGGCCGACGAGTCCTCGTAACCCTCCTCCTCGACGTACCCGCCGAGATAGCCGAGGACGGAGCCCTCCGAGAGAAGCACATACGGCAGATACGTCAGTGCGACAACGGCGGCGGCAGGGATCACGATTGCGGCGGCGTCTCGCCATCTGCGCACTCCGGAGAGCGCGCCCGGCAGCAGGAGCGCGGGCAGCAGCTTGGCGGCAGTGGCGGCTCCGAGAAGGGCGCCGCCCAGCGTGCGGTGCCGCGCGACGGCGGCGAGACCGGCCACACCCAGAAGCACAGCGAGGACGTCGGCGTGGGCATTGTTGACCGCTTCGATGGGCACTGCCGGGCACCAGGCCCAGTACGCGGCATCGCGCGGATCGCCCCGTCGGCGCAGCGCCAGCAGCAGCACGCCGGTCACGCCCACGGACAGCAGCGCACCTCCCATCTGCAGGGGCTTGTGCCGGGAGTCATCCGGGGAAAGCGCGTGGACCAGTACGAAATAGCCCTCGGCCACCGGTGGGTAGATGGTGTGGACGCGTGGCCTGTTGAGCCGAGTACATCGGATCTCGCCGACGGGGCCGGGGATCCGTGCGCGCTCCGGGCCTGCGCAATCCGTGCCCGCCGGGAAGAGCCAGGGATCCCGCAACTCGGCGAGGGCGGGGGAGGCGGGAGGGTGGTCGTAGGGGGAGATCCCGGCAGCCTGCACCCGTCCGTCCCAGGCGTAGCGGTACGAGTCGCTGCTGGTACGTGGGGGAGCCATGAGCCCTGTCGCAGCGATGATCACGGAGCCGCCGAGAACCATCGCCACTGCGTGGCGGACGGAGACCTTCCTCAGGAACCGGACCGCCAGCGCGAACAGCAGCCAGCAGGCCCCGTACCAGCAGGCCAGGCCGACGGAATCCGTGACGTATCCGTCGTGTCGGACGGTGAGGGCGAGCGTGATGGTGAGAGTGGCCAGCAGCAGACCGGTGACGAGAGTGCGAGGGTTGATCACGCTGCTCAGCGTGCCAGCCGATGCTCTCGTGGGCGGGCCGCCGACGTCGACGTCAGCGATTCGTAAGGTGTCGAAGCAGCACCGAATGCCCCGTTCGGGGGTGTGATGGTGCCATGAGATGGCGACGCACTGGATGGGAACGTGGCCTCGTGGCATCCCTCACGGATCGGCTGCGCGCGTGCAGGGGGCGACTGCCCGTCGGTACATGGCTACCGTCCTTCAAAGGACGGCTCCACGACCCCCGCACCGCGACTGCCGTCGGCCGTTGGTCGGCTATGGCGATCGTGGTGTGCTTCCTGACCGGGCTGGCAAGCCACTTCCTGCAGAAGCCGCCGGACTGGCTGCTGCCGCTGCTGCCGCCCCGTCCGGTCTGGGGATACCGACTGTCCCAGGGCCTGCACGTAGCAAGCGGAATCGCCGTGATCCCGCTGCTGATGGCGAAGCTGTGGATTGTGTATCCGCGGCTCTTCCTCTGGCCGCCGGCCCGCTCCGTACTGCACGCCCTGGAGCGGCTGTCGGTGGCGGCGCTGGTGGCGACAGCGGTGTTCCAGGTGTTCAGCGGGCTGCTGAACACCTTCCAGTGGTACCCGTGGCCGTTCTCCTTCGTGCCGGTGCACTTCGCGGTGGCTTGGATGCTGGTGGGTGCGCTGCTGCTGCACGTCGCGGTCAAAGCTCCCCAGATCAGGTCACATTGGACCCGAAGGTCTCCGGGAACGCTGGAGCTTCCGGCTGAGGACGAGCCCGACAGACGCTCGTTCCTGGCAGGGGTCGCGGCGGCCGTCGGCGCGGTCACCCTTGTGACGGTCGGTCAGTCACTCACCCCGCTGAAGCGGTTCGACCTGCTGGCGCCGCGCCACCCGGACCACGGCCGACAGGGACTGCCCGTCAACCGCACAGCCGCCGCGGCCGGACTCGGCACCGGGGTGGCGGTGGATCAGTGGCGCTTGTCGGTAGCTGGGCCCCGACCGTACGAACTCTCGCTGGAGGAACTCCGATCCATGCCCCAGCACACCGTCAGCCTGCCCATCGCGTGCGTTGAAGGCTGGAGCGCATCGGGCGACTGGACGGGCGTGCGGATCCGTGACCTGCTCGACCTGGCCGGGGCGCCGCCGGGCGCGCTGCTGCGTGTGGTGTCCCTGGAGCGGCGCGGGGCCTACCGGATCATGGAGATGGGCCGAGGATACGCACGCGACCCGCTGACGCTGCTCGCGCTGAAGCTCAATGGAGAGGTCCTCTCCCTGGACCATGGTTTCCCGGCCCGTGTCATCGCCCCGAACCGTCCCGGCGTACTCCAGACCAAGTGGGTCACACGGCTGGAGGTCCTCTGATGCGGATCTTCATGGGCGGGATCGGCCTCGTCGTGATGGGATTCGGAGCCTGGCTGCTCTTCGGCACGGGCGACGTGCGGGATCCATGGGACGTGGTGATCTGGCTGGGTGGGGCGATCGTCCTGCACGACGTCCTCATCGCACCCGTGGTTCTGGCGGTGGGTTCTCTGCTGGCAGTACTACCCGGGCGCCCCGTGATCCGAGCGGCCATGATCGTATGCGGCGCACTGACCCTGATCGCGCTCCCACCGCTGCTGCGCCCGGGTGCTCCGGCGAATCCGTCCGCGTTGCCGCTGGACTATGTGGACAACTGGCTGCTGGCCTCAGGTGTCGTCGCTGTCCTGGCCGCCACCGCGCTGATCCTGCCGCGCGCTGTGCGGGCACTGGCCGCGCGGCGGACGCGTCACCGCGAGGAGAGCGACGGGGCCGACAGTGACGACGCCGCCGGAGACGGCAGGCCATAGACCTCCGAGTGCCGTACGGCGCAAGCGGCTTCGCTCACCCGCGGGAGAGTGCCGCGAAAGTGCGACCTGAGACCCTCCATGGTGCCGCGTGGCTCCATCCTGCCTCGGCGGCGCAGCCGAGGAGTGCGGGCAGACCCAACCGGGCCCATGGGAAGACCCCACCGGGGATTCCCTCTCCGTCCACCACCCGGACGTCCACGCGCTCGTCGACATCCGCCGGGTCCACCTCGACTATCAGCAGGCCGGCTGGGGAGACCAGCTGAGCGATTCGGGTCAGCAGCACGAAGGGGTCGCCGCCGATGCCGATGTTGCCGTCGACGAGCAGTGCGGTGCCCCAGCAACCCTCCTGGGGCAGCGGATCGAATACCGATCGGCACAGTGCACTGCCGCCCGAGTCGACGGTGCGCGCGACGGCCACCGGGCTGACGTCGACCCCCAGACTCGGCCGGCCCAGCTCAGCCAGTGCGGACACGAGCCGTCCTGGACCGCAGCCGATGTCCAGGACGGGTCCCCGGCAGCGGTCCAGGACGGTCAGATCCGCCGCGTCAGGGGCCGCGCACCAGCGTTCCACTTCCAGCGGAAGCAGCCAGCCGTCCGGACGGCGCAGGAACAGCGGGCCCCGGCCGGTGCGCAGTGCTCTTGTGTAGGGATCGGCCCGCCAAGCAGTGGCGGGAGTCGATGTCGTGGGCACGGTGGTCGTCATCGAACCCCCGACCCGGTGAGCTGCGCTGCTGCCGCGGAGAAGCGGCTCCTCGGGGTTTGGGCGGCCACTCGCGGCACATCGCCGGGTGTGTCGACGTCCCTCAGTCGGGGAAGCTCGCCCACTGTCAGACCCGCGGTGACCAGTCGGCGACGCAGGACGGCCCCTGTTTCCGCTACGGACATGGGCACGCCCAGCAGCAACTCGGGGTTGGGCTCGGCCAGCCCCAATGCCCAGAATCCGCCGTCCTCGGCGGGCCCGATCGCAGCCCCGCTCCTGGCGAGTTCCAACCCGTGGGCGAGCAGCCGCGGTGTGACTTGCGGGGTGTCCATGCCGACCAGCAGGGCCGTTCCCGAGCAGGACGCGAACGCGGCCGCGAGCCTCTCGTCCAGGCCGCCCGCGACCTGCGGTACGACGTCGATGCCGTCGGGCAACCACGCCCCCGGCACTCCGTCGAGCACGAGAACGCGCCGTCCCGCAGGGGTGGCACGTACCGCCCGTAGAGTGTCGGCCAGAGCGGCCTCGGCCAGCGCAGCCGCCTGCTCGGGCGTGTAGAAGGGGGTGAGCCGCGTTTTCACCCGTCCGGGCACGGGCTGCTTCGCGATGACGAGCAGCGTGCTCATACCGCCTCCTCGAAGGGCGGCGACTCCACCAGCACCGCCCGCATGTCGTGGACCGTCTGCCATGTGCCGCGCCACGTGCCGGTCACCTTCGACCTTCCGGTCCTGGACAGATAGGGCACGTCCAGCTCCGTCACCCGCCAGCCCGCGTCAGCAGCCCGGACGACCATCTGCAGCGGGTAGCCGCTGCGCCGGTCGGTGAGGCAGAGGTCCAGCAGGTTTTCGCGGCGCGCCGCCCTCATCGGGCCGAGGTCCCGGAGCGACAGCCCGGTGCGGCGGCGCAGCATGCGCATCAGGGCCAGATTTCCGGCGCGGGCATGCAGGGGCCAGACACCACGCTCATGCGCAAGGCGCCGACCCAGGACCAGGTCCGCCTCGCCGTCCGCTACCCGTCGCACGAAGTCCGGCAGCAGCAGGGGGTCCAGCGTGGCGTCGCAGTCGCAGAAGCAGACGTACTCCGCCGCAGCGGCCAGCAGCCCCGCGTGACAGGCCGCGCCGAACCCGCGGCGCGGCTCGTACACCACCGTGGCGCCGAGCGAACGTGCGACCTCAGCGGACCCGTCGGTCGAACCGTTGTCGACGACGATCGCCCTCCAACCGGCCGGAATGCGCTCCAGGACCCAAGGCAGTGCCTCGGCCTCGTCGAGGCAGGGCAGAATGACATCCCCCATCGCACTCATCCGTTCGCACCCCTCAGCTCCGCCGTCGCGAACTCCGCCATGCCCGCGGTGAAGCCGACCACCGGCTTCCAACCCAGCTCCGCCCTCAGCCGTCGCGAGTCGGCGGTGATGTGGCGTACGTCGCCGAGCCGGAACTCGCCGGTCACCACCGGTGCGGGACCGCCGCACGCGGCCGCCAGCTCGGCCGCCATCTCTCCGACCGTGTGGGGAGTTCCACTGCCCGTGTTGTACGCGGTCAGCACGCCGGGCTGCCGGTCACCCACTGCCTCCAGCGCCAGCACGTTGGCGCCCGCGACATCCCGCACATGGACGAAGTCCCGCCGCTGGCGCCCGTCCTCGAAGACGCGTGGCGCCTCGCCGCGCTCCAGTGCCGAGCGGAAGAAGGACGCCACGCCGGCGTACGGGGTGTCGCGCGGCATGCCCGGTCCGTACACGTTGTGGTACCGCAGGGCCACGGCCCGGCTGTTCGTCGATCGTGCCCAAGCTGCCGCGAGATGTTCCTGCGCGAGCTTGGTCGTGGCATAGACATTGCGCGGATCGGCCGGGGCGTCCTCGCCCACCAGACCAGGCGTCAGCTCCCGCCCGCAGGTGGGGCACTCGGGCTCGAAGCGGCCGGACTCCAGGGCCGCGCCTGGCCTCGGTCCCGGGCGGACCGCCCCGTGGACCGGACACTCGTAGCGGCCCTCGCCGTACACGACCATCGAGGAGGCCAGCACCAGATCACGGACCCCCGCCTCCGCCATCGCCGCGAGCAGCACCGCGGTGCCCAGGTCATTGCAGGCCACATAGTCGGGCGCCTCGGCGAAGTCCTTGCCGAGGCCGACCATCGCCGCCTGGTGGCAGACGGCGTCGACCTCCTGCAGCGCCCGCACGACTACGCCGCGATCCCGCACGTCCCCTTGGATGCGGTCGGCGCAGGTCGCCATCAAGGGAGGAACCGGATGGACCGAGGGGAGCAGGGCATCCAGGACGACCGGCTCGTGGCCCCGCGTGGTGAGGGCGGCCACGACCTGCGCACCGATGAAGCCTGCGCCTCCAGTGACAAGTACTCGCATGTCGCTGACGCTACGGCGGGATTCGCGTTCTGCCCCTGCCCCACGCCCGGCCGTCACAGGTCCGTAAGGTCTGCCCGGCGGACGCCGGAGCGGGTGGTGACGACAGGGGGGTCGACCAGGCGTCGGGGTTGCCGCGTCCGGGCAACGACGCAGCCTGACAGCCCGCCTGCGCAAGGGATCACGTGACGGACGGCCTCCCGTTCTCGATCGGTACCGCTACAAGAAGCGCAGCACCAAGGCGGGGAAGGGCTCCTCAGAAACGAGCCCCGGAGCCGGCAGCCGATCGTCCCGCCGCATTCGGTGAACGTGCGGGCATCCGCCCCGCCCCGCCCCGCTCGGGTCGACGGTTCGCGTCCGGATTCCCGTCCGGCCGACGGCGCTGCCGCGCCCGGTGCGCGGATACCGGGCGGTCGTGCACGGACGCGGCTCATCGGGAATCCTGTTCGGGCTTTTCCCCCCCAGGCGGTGAGCATGCCTGCCGACAGGTCGGCGCACTCCTCCGACTCCAGGTAGCGGACCGCCCTGTCGATGGCCGCGTCATCGACGAGTCCGGTGGCCAGCATCGCCGCTCTGCTCCGCTCCCAGGTGTCCGCCCAGAAGCGGCTGAGGGCACTGCCCGGCAGGAGCGGGGCACATGGAGCTCGGCCGCGACAGGCGAGAGACCTGCCTGGCGCAGTAGTTGCGGGTATGAAGGTACCCAGGAGACATCGGTGCCGATACCGACCCGCAGCCCCCGCCACATCGCCCGCATGGCTGCCGTGTACGGCGTTCGCGGTGTGTGGCCGCCCGTCAGGTCGACGGCGTCGCTGAGCACCAGCACCCCACCGGGCTCCAAGAGCGCTGCCAGCGAGTCGATCACACGCTCGTGCTCGGGCAGATGCATCAGCACGAACCGCGCGTGGACGAGCCGGAACCGGCCGGGGTCGAAATCCGGGGCGGCGACATCGGCTTCGAGCACGTCGAGCCCGGGTCGCCGGGTCAGGAAGCGGACGTCACGGTCCACGGCGACTACATGCTCCACCCCGGCCTCGTCAAGGAGGCGGCGGGAGACCGTACTCGTGCCGGCGCCCACGTCGAGGCAGCGCCATCCGGGACCGGCCCCGAGTGCCCGCAGCCGTGCCAGGGTGAGGTCGTCGTAGGCGAGGGCCCCGAGGCCGATGCGCGCGCCCCCACCTGCCTCGTCGGGGCGGAAGACGGTCCGACCGTAGCGTCCGTCACCCGTCGGATCCTCCCGCGGAGCAGCGGTCACCTCGCCGCCGTCATGCCACGGAAGACTGCGGCGAGACCGGGACGCGGGACCGGGACGACCGACGAAGGACGAGGGACAAGCGAGGTGGCTACGGGCTTCATGGCCGGGTCTCCTCACACGACAGGGACGGTGCCGAGCGGCAGCGCAGCCGCCGCACGTATTGTCCACCGGCCCTCACGCGCCCCATCCGAGGCGCGCGGAGGCTCTAATGTCTTTGGCCGAGCAGGTACGCTCCGACGATCTGGCAGGAGATCGCCGCAGCGTTCTGCCCGCCGAACGGGTGGCCCCCGGCCTCACTGAAAGAAGGATTGCAGCATGGCGCTCGGCATCGCCGTCATCTTCGGCCTGCTCGTCCTGCTCCCACTGATGGCAACGCTGTCCTACGCGGTCGGGCGCAGAACCTCTACCCGGGTCGGCTGGTGGTGGGCAGCCGTCGGCATGGGCACCCCGACACTCCTGGTCGCATGCTGGCTCATCGCCGCGAACACCGGCACCGCCCCCGAGTCGGAGCCGGACAACTACTTCGTCGGCAACCCCTACGAGCCGGGCACCGAAGCAGCCGCAGACTATGACTTCGGACGGGACCTCGCCACCAAGCTGGTCGACAAGGGCGAGGGCCCCGGATCCGGCATGGCAGACCAGGTGACCCGCTGGTGTACCGAGCAACTGGACCGGGCCGTCGCTGACGGCGAGGAAAAAGTCACTGAGGCGATGGCCCAGGGCTGCATCTCTGCGGCTTAGGTGCTGTCCGGTTTGGCTGCTGTGGCGATGGTCTGACGTCGTTTGCCGGGTGTCTGATGCTGCGCGACCATCTGCGGCCCGGCAACGCCGGGTCGAACACGGTCGCCGACCCACGCCCCGCACGAACACCTCCTGGCCCTGGGTCAGCGCGTTCACCACCGCCTGGAGCCGGATCTCCAGCCTCCCGGCCGTCACCTGACGGCCGGCCCGACCCCGACGAAGAGCAGAACGGAGGACACCAGCACCACCCGGGCCCGTGGAACCCGGCGCAGCCGCAGCGACACGCGACGCACCCTGACCTCTCCAAGAAGACAAACCAGGGTAAACCGATCACCTCACAGAAGCCCGGTCATGGCTGACGGATCGAGGTGAACGTTCAAGGCATCGGTGCCGAACACAGCGCGCGGCACGGTTGCACCCCCATGTACTGGCTTGCGTCCGCCGCTGGGCCACCCCACCCGTCCAGGACGATCCCGAACCGGTCACGTGCGGGCCCTCGGAGAGGTTCACCTGGGACATTACCCGGTTGCCCGGTCCGGCCAAGGCCTTCTGGTTCCACGTCTACGCGATCATCGACATCTTCAGCCGCACACCGTCGTACTCACCGAAACAGCCGAACGGGTCGAGGAACTGCTCCGTGAGGCTGTTTCACGCGACGGTATCGTGCCCCGTATCGTCCATATGCTGGTGTCCTTGGTCCACACAGGAACAACAACCGGCCCCATTGTCCAACCGCTGCCCCGGAGCCCGGATGGGTGAAGACGCTACAGTCCCTGTCACGCTGAGCTCTCTGGTCATTGTGGCCAATGGCTACGTGGATGCCTATCTGTACATGGCTCACGGTGGCGTCTTCGCGGGAGCGCAGACGGGAAATCTGGTCCTGTTCTGTGTCGACCTGGCCCAGCCTCGATCCCACGGATCTCTTACGCACCTGTGGCCCATGATGGCGTTCGTCGCAGGTGTCGTCGTAGCCGAGTCGTTCCGTGGCATCTCGACAAAAGGCAATCGAACTGCCCGCTGTCCGCTGCTGTACGCCCTCGCCCTCGAAACCGCGGTGCTGTCCGTGATCGGACTGGCGCCCGGGGGCATTCCACAGACCGCAGTCACCACATCCATCGGATTCGTCGTCGCGCTCCAGGTCGTCTTCTTCCAGATGGTCAGACCAGCCACCTTCCTCACGGTCGCTATGACCGGGAACCTGACAAGGGTCACCGGCGCGGCGCTGACCGCACGCCGCACCCGGAGCCAGTCCGACCTGCGTCTCGCGGTCTTGTACGCGTCAGTCATCTTGTCTTTCGGCACGGGTGCCGCGATCGGCGCGCTGGTCACTGCCGCTATGGGAACACGGTCGTCACTGGTAGCCGCAGGGCTCTTTGCGGTGTCCTGGGCGTCGCTCCGCGTGATGGGCCCCGGCAAAACGAGATCCTCGGACGGCACCGGCACATGACGAAGCAACCGAGGGTCGGCAACGCACGACCGGCACTATGCCCCTGGCGACCACACACGGTGCCGTCGCCCCTGGAGAGCCACGGAATACGCGACTCCCGGTTGCGCGAGGTCGCCAGTTCTGGCCCCTCCAGTCCAGGTCGTCACTTTCCCCGAGTTTGCGCTGGACGGCCTTTCTGCGCGACACGCCACGGCAGCCCCGAGGCTGCTATGTCGTGTCAAGCTGCGTGAGCGAGTTCTTCTTCGTTGCCGAGTCGGTTCCGGTCGGCGGGCTCAAGGATCCAGAAGATCTGACGGCAGATGACCCGCTTGAGGCATCGCTGCGCGTCACGGGAGGTCTTCCCTTCGGCGAGCTCGCGCCCCTTGGGCCCGTGCCCGAGATGACTGGCCTGAAGGCTCTTGTCCCGCAGGGTGCGGCAGTAGGTGAGGTGGTCCTCGGCGGCTGCGGCGAGTTCGTGCGCGCGCTGGTAGTGGCGCTGGCCGGTGCCGTGTTCGTTCTCGTACATCGTCATCCACCCGGTGAGGTAGGTGAAGTCGGCGACGGCCGCGCGCGTCGCCCGCTGTACCTGCGGGGTGCCGCCGGCCCTCGGGTAGGGGCCGGCGGTGTTGGCGAGGAACGCGGCGGCCATGGGGCGTGAGTGGCCGGGGCAAGGCCGCCGAAGACTGGCCAGAAACAGCACCGGAGGGCTCACCCGCTTGCGTCCGGCGTGGCCTCGTCCGTCCGTTTCTGCACCCCGCGCAGCAGCCGGGCCGCCTGCGCCGGATCCGAGGCGACCAGCGCCGAACGGTGCCGGTGGACCCGCCGGTCCGCCAGTGTTCTCGCCATCTCATCCAGAGCCGGGGCCTGTTCGCCGTTCGCGGCCGGTGTGAGCCGGTCGGCGAGCGCACCGGCCAGCCGTCCCAGTGCCTCGGGCGTGGCCGCCGACAGCGCGAACGGCCGGGGGCCGCCCCCCGTCCCGCTGGCCGCGGGCGGGACGGGGCGCCCTGGACCAGGACGTGGGCGTTGGTGCCACCCACGCCGAAGGAGCTGACAGCCGCGAGCCGTGTGCCGCGCCGGGGCCAGGGTTCGTTGTCCGCGGCGATCCGGAACGGCGATTCCTCCAGCTCCAGCAGCGGGTTGGGGCTGCCGAAGTGGGCGGTGGCCACGAGCTGTCCGTGCTCCATCATCAGCGCGGTCTTGATCAGCCCGGCGACGCCCGCCACCACGCCGGTGTGCCCGATGTTTCCCTTCACCGCGCCCAGCCGACACCAGCCGGTGGCCTTCGAGGCGTCCCGGAACACCTCGGTCAAAGCCTGCACCTCGACCGGGTCGCCGAGTTTGGTCGCCGTGCCGTGCGCCTCGACGTAGTCGATGTCGGCGGGGTCGACGCCCGCCATCCGCTGCGCGGCGCGGATCACCTCGCTCTGCCCGGTGATGGACGGCGCGGTGTACGCCATCTTGTCCGAGCCGTCGTTGTTGACCGCCGTGCCCGCGATCACCGCGGCGATGCGGTTACCGTCGCGCAGCGCGTCCGCGAGCCGCTTGAGCACCACCACGGCGACGCCCTCGCTGGGCACGGTGCCTGCCGCGTTCTCGTCGAACGGCCGGCAGCGGCCATCGGGGGAGAGAATGCCGCCCGGTTCGAAGAGATAACCCCACTCGCCCTCGGGCATCACGGTGACACCGCCCGCCAGGGCCGCGTCGCATTCGCCGCCGACGAGGGCCCGTGCGGCGAGGTGGAGGGCTGTCAACGAGGCCGAGCAGGCCGTCTGGACGGTGAGCGCGGGCCCGCGCAGCCCCAGCTTGTAGGCCACGCGGGTGGCGAGGAAGTCCTTCTCCTGCCCGATGTAGAGGGCAAGTTCGCTCAGGGAGTCGTCCCTGCGAACGCCGACCCGGTCGGCCCCCGCGTACACGCCGACCCGGCCCGGGAACCGGACGGGGTCGAGCGCCGCGTCGTCGAGGGCCGTCGTGGCGCATTCCAGGAACACGCGCTGCTACGGGTCCATCGCCGCCGCCTCGGCGCGGCTGTACCTGAAGAACGCCCAGTCGAACCGCCGGGAGCCGGAGATGACGCCATGGCCGGGACGAAGTTGTCGCGGCGCACGTACTCCGGGTCGGCTCCCCGGGCCAGCAGCTGCTCGGTCGTGCGGCGGCTGATGCCGTCCACGGCGCCCGTGAGCGCTGCCCAGTACTGCCGGACGTCATCGGCGCCCCGTAGCCGGCAGGCCATGCCGACCACGGCCACGGCGTTCTACGTCGACACGGTCACATCCCTCCGGTCCGGCGCGGTGCGGTGGCTGCCGGACCCGGATCGACGTACAGATGATCGAGGCCGACATAGGAGAGGCTGGGTCCCCACACGGCGGCGTCGGCGGCGAGGCGGGCACTCGGGAACCGCTTCGCGAGCCGCCGCAGCAGAACGGCCGCTTCCAGCCGGGCGAGAGGGGCGCCGATGCAGTAGTGCGGTCCATGGCCGAGGACGAGATGCGGCTCCGACCGGCCGGCTCCGGTCCCGGCCCCGTCCGAGCCTGCCCCCGTGACCGGACATCCGCCGCCGGTCGTGCGGTCGTCCGGCCGGTCCCCGTCGGCGAGCAGTCCTTCCCCGGTGAGGCTGACGAGCACGAGGTCGCCCTCCTTCAGGTGCGCGCCTGCCACCTCGTGATCACGGGCGACGACCCGTCCGAGGTGCCGCAGCGGTGGCCGCTGTACGAGCACGGTCTCGACAAGTTCCTCCACAGCGCCAGGCCGCTGCTCGCGGACCGCGTCCCACACGGCCTGATCGCCCAGTGCCGTCAGCACGGTCGAGCCGAGCAGCGACGCGGTCGTCTCCAGGCCGCCGAACAGGTTCATCGCCCAGGTCGCCGTCGTACGGGCCCGGTCCTGCGGTGTGTCGCGGGGGAAGGCCGCCGGGGCGGATGCGCGGGACAGCGCCCGGGTCATCTCCGTCATGGCGCGATGGGCCTCCCTGGCGTGGTCCTGCCGGTACATGGCTCCGATGAACAGGGACAGCGTCCGCGACCAGCGGTGCGGTACCTCCGGCGGCTCGTCGACACCGATCACATCGGCCATGACCGTGCCGGAGATGCCGTCGGCGACCGTCGGCACCACGTCGTGCGGCCGGGCCGCGGCGAGGTCATCGAGGCATGTGTCGACGATCTGCTCGATACGCGGTGCGAGGGAGCGGACGTACGAGGCGGACATCACCCTTTGCACCGGGCGGCGCAGCGCGGTGTGTTCGGGGGCGTCGGCCTGTACGAACCACAGCCGCAGAAACTCGGTGAGTTCGCTGAATTCCTCGCGTGCGGCCTCTGTCATGTAGAGCTGGAAGGAGCGCTCGAAGGTCCCGGAGGTGAAGCCGGGGTGGTTGAGGATCTGCCGGGCCAGCCGCGGATCCGCGACGACCCAGCATTCCAGTCCCTCGTCCCACTCCGGGGGCCGCACGCCGTCGGGAGACGGCGGTGCGAGGGCGGTTGTCGCCGGTGTACGGGTCACCGGCCGGTGGCCTTCTCGACAAGCGCCCGCAGGCCCTCCGGGGTCGGCGAGAGCAGGAAGTCGCGCAGACGCACGCTTACTCCGAGCTGCTCCTTGAGCCTGCGCATCAGCCGAACGACGCCGAGGGAGTTGCCGCCCACCATGAAGAAGTCGGTGTCGGCCACGACGTCTTCGGGCGGCCTGCCGCCTTCGATCACCGCGGCGAACAGCTCGGTGATCTGCTCGGTGAGGTCCGCAACGGCCTTGTGCGGAGCCTCCTGCGCCCCTTCGGTGACAGCTGCCCCCGACCGGCCCGCCTGGGCGGCGGGCACGGCCCCCGCCGCGAGCGCACGCCGGTCCACCTTGCCGTTGGCCGTCACCGGCAGCCGGTCCACGACGGCCCACAGCGTGGGCACCATGTACGCCGGAAGCCGCTCCTGCAGCAGGGCGCGCAGGCCGACCGCGTCGATCCCGGCGCCGGCGGCCAGGACCACCGCAGCCACCAGGCGCTTCTCCGCGCTGTCGCCGTCCGTGACATGGACGACGGCGTCCTGCACTTCCGGGTGGGCGGTCAGGGCGTCGCTGATCGCGCTGAGTTCGACCCGGTAGCCGCGCAGCTTGACCTGGTCGTCGGCCCGGCCGAGGAAGCACGGCCGGCCGAGGCTGTCGATCCGAACGACATCGCCCGTGCGGTAGAGGCGTTCGGGCACATCGGGGGAGAAGACCCGAACGAGCGTGCGGTCCCGGTGTCGTCGCCGAAGTAGCCGTCGGCCAGTCCTGCGCCTCCCGCATACAGCTCGCCGACCGCGCCAGGCGGCACCACTCTGCGGCGCTCGTCGAGCACGTACACCCGGGTGCCGGGCACCGGCCGGCCGATCGGCAGGGGGCCGTCGACGTCCTCCGGCCGCCGAGCCGAGTGCGTGGTGGTGAAGGTGGTGTTCTCGGTCGGCCCGTAGCCGTTGGTGATGATCAGGCCAGGGTGACGGGCGAGCGCGCGCGCCGTGTGCTCGTGCGGCACCACGTCACCGCCGGTCAGCAACTGCCGCAGCCCGGCGAGTGAGTCCGGGGCGAACTCCTCGACAAGCCGGAACAGGCCCGCGGTGAGCCAGGCGACGGTGACCTCGCGCTCGCGCAGGAACGCTCCGAGTTCCGAGGGCGATGCCAGACCGGCCGGGTGCACCTCCAGGGTGGCTCCGGTCAGCAGTGCCCCCCAAAGTTCCAGAGTCGAGGCGTCGAAGGCCAGCGGCGAGAGCCGCAGCATCCGCGCGCCGTGGCCGAGTCGCACATACTCCGCCTCGTGGACAAGGCGGATCACGGCGCGGTGCGGAATCGATACGCCCTTGGGCTCACCGGTCGACCCCGAGGTGAAGGCCAGGTATCCCTGCCGAGCGGAGTCCTCCGGCGGGAACGGAACGGATTCCCGCGGCGGCGGCACCGTCCGACCAGCACGGTTCCCATGTCGCCACGGGGGCGGCGCCCAGCCCGGCGAGGCGGCTCGCGGCGCTCCCGGGCACCGGGCCGACGAGCGCGGCGGCCGGTTCGGCACGCGCCACGATCTTCGCGAGATGGCTGTCCGTCCCGCTCAGTTCCACACCGACATATGCGGCGCCCGCCCACTGCACACCGAGGACGGCCACAACCTCGGCGACCGAGCGGTCCACGCCGACGAGCACGCGGTCACCCGGCCGGACACCGGCCGCGCTGAGCAGGCGAGCCTGCTCGGCTGCCGCGTCCGCGAGCTGAGCGTAGGTCAGTTCGGACGCCTCGTCGCGTACGGCGACGGCGTCCGGCGTCCGGGCGGCCGTCTCCCGGAAGAGCGCGTCGAGCGAGGTGTCCGGGAAGTCCCGGCGCGTCTCGTTGATCGCGTCGAGCCGCAGGCGGCCCTCGGGGGAGATGCCGCGCACATCCTCCAGCCGGGCGGCCGGGTCCGCCACGAGCTCATCGACGGTGGCGCGGAAGTCGGCGAGCCAGGACCACGGCCTCGCGGCCCTGAGGGTGCGAGAAGTGGAGAAAGCGGTAGGCCGGCGCGGTCGACAACTCGAAGGGCAAGCGCCCCTGTTCGGCGCCGACCCGTCGTACGAAGGCGTGAAAACCGTCCACGGGGCCGTCGTGGGTGAAGGCCGTCACATCCGGCGCGTGGGCGGGCGGTACCTCGCGCACGACGTCGTCTCCGGACTCGCGGAAGACGGTTCTCAGGCCTTCGTGGCGGGCCACGGTCTCGGCCAGGGCCTTCGTGAGCTTCTCCCGGTCCAGTCGGCCGTCCTCGACGAAGCAGCTGAAGACCAGGTTGTAGGGGGAGCCGCCGGCCACCCGCTCGATGAGCCACATTCCGCGCTGCGCGGGGGAGACGGCACTGTCGTCGCCGGCGCCGTTGCGCTCGCCGGCCCCTTTCGCGGTATGCGTGGCACCACCCGTGGCACCCGCCTCCACGGGCGCGGCGCCGGCGAGTACATCGGCGAGGGGCTCGCCGCCCAGTAGCGCCTTCACCGCGACGCGAAGGCCCAGCTGCTCCTCGATCAGCGCCGCCAGCCGCATGGCGCGCAGTGAGTCCCCGCCCAGTGCGATGAAGGTCTGCGAGACGAAGGTCGCCGGGTCCGTCGCTGCGCCGAGAACGGACGCCGCGAGTTCTTCGCGGGTCATCAGACGGCCTCGTCGGCCGTGCGGCGGTTGCGGGCGGCGTCGAGCAGGCCGGCGTCCCTCGTGCCGACAGCGGCCGGAGCGGGCGCCGATGAGGGCGCCGCGAGAAGCTCGGCCTGGCCGTTCACGGTGGCCGAGCGGAAGAGGTCGACGGTGCGCAGCCCCCGCCCGGAGGCCTGGCTCAGCCGCTCGACGAGCAGGACGAGCAGCAGGGAGTCGCCGCCCGATTCGAAGAAGCTGACGTCGTCGTCGACCTCGTCGGTACCCAAGACCTCGCGCCAGATGGACCGTACGAGTTCGAGCCGCTCGGCCGGGTCGTCGAGGGCGATCGCGTCGATGGACTGTTCGAGCACGGTTTCCTCCGGGGAAGTGGCAAGGTCCGCGGCACTGCGCCGCAGATCCATCAGGAAGGCGGCGACAGCGGCGTGGTCGGTGACGTCCGCCGGGTAGTCCAGCGAGAGTTCCAGCCTGCGTCCCTGGGGGCTGTCGGCGATGCGGACGAATGCCGCGAGGCCGTACTTGATGTACAGCGGGTCGAGCGGACGGAGCCGGCCGGTGACACCGGGCGCGAGCCGGGGGTTGTGCGGCGCGTCGTCCAGATTGAGGAGGACGGGGGTCAGCGGTGGCCAGAGCGCGTTGCGGTCGGGGTTGAGCTCGGCCGAGATGGCGTCCAGCGGCACGTCACTGTCCATGAACGCCTCCATGCTGCCGGTCCGCGCCTTGCTCAGCAGTGCGCGCCAGGTCGTGTCCGTGTCGAGGGAGACGCGCAGGACGACCGTCGTGATGAACATGCCGATGACATCGGCGGCCTCGGGATGGTCACGCCCGGGCCAGGCGAAGGCGATCAGGAAGTCCCGCTGGTCGCTGCTGCGGGCCAGGGTCCCGGCCAGCAGGCGACCCCCAGCATGAAGGTGGTGCAGCCTTCCGCCGCCGCGACGGCCAGTGCCTCGGCCGTCCGTTCGGCGTCGAGGCGGGTGGTGGCGCTGGCGCCCAGGAATGACGTTTCTTCCCCGGCGGCGCGATCGAAGGGCAGCCGTACGTCGGTGGGAGCGCCGCGCAGCCGTTCGACCACTTCCTGGACCTGGGCGGCTGTCTCCTCGTCGGAGCGGGTGGAGACTATCGAGGCCGGATGCGGAGGGCTGCTCAACTCCGGTTCCGTTCCGGCGAGTCCGGCCCGGTAGATGGCGAAGATCTCTTCCAGGAGCATGGTGCGCGACGGACCGTCGAAGACGATGTGGTGCGAAGTGAGTACGAGGAGCGTGCGTTCGGCGTCCATCCGGATGATCTCGGCCCTGGCGGGTGCCTCGGTGGCCAGGTCGAAGGGGGTGGAGCACAGGGCTTTGACGAGGCGGTCGATCTCCTCCTCGCTCCGGCCTTCGGCCGCCGCGTCGAGGAAACCCGCAACGGCCGGGGACTCGTGGCTGCTGTACTCGACGCGCCGACGCTTCACGTCGAGCCGGAACCTGGCCCGTAGCGACGGGTGCCTGGCGAGCGCGCCCGGTCGCGGCCACGAGCAGCGCGTGGTTCACCGGGCCGGCGAACTCGACGACGGAAGGAACGAGTTGAGTCGGCCTCAGAAGCTCATCGCGATCCAGTGCCCAGAGTCCTTGCTGCATACGTGTCACGGGGTACCAAACGGCATCTTCCAATGATGTATCGGACAGCAAGAGAGAATCCCCCGAAGACTCACTTGGATAATAGAACCAGGAATGCAAATTCCCGTGTCGCGCCTTATTTCGAAACCATTGGGAACAGGAAAGTAAGTCCTGTCAACGGCCGGACAGTATCTCCGACCAACGGCTGAATGGCGCTAGCTGCCTGTCAATCGGCGTGTCAAGGGTGATCTTGTTCGGGTTGCGAATGCCGCTCGGACCAGCCGATTAGTGTTTCAGGCCACCTGGCTCAAAAGCGCCCATAGACCGGAAGTCGCGGTTCAAGCCCTGACGCACGTCCGAATCGTAGCGGTCCGGAAAAGTGATTGGTTCACGTTCCGGCAGTCGTCCTGTACGTTGTCCTGCGGCATGCCTCCAATCGAAATGAAGAAGGGGTCGCCCCGCACTCGGACGAAAGGACGACGAAAGCCTTGAAAGTCCACGACGCCGCGATTTCCGGATGCCCGGTCCACCCGGGACCGACCGACCTCGTCGACCCTCTGCTCTACAGCGATGGTGACGCGCACGCCGTCTGGCGGCGCATGCGGGATCTGAACACGCTGACCCGTCAGGAGGTGGACGACAGACGCGGGTTCTGGAACATCGTCGGCTTCGACGACGCCGAGCGAGTCCTCCGCGACACCGCGACCTTCACCTCGGAGCGCGGCACCATGCTCGACCTCCTGGGCACGGACGACCCGGCGGGAGGCAAGCAACTGGCCGTCACCGACCCGCCCCGGCACACCGAGATGCAGACTCGCCTGAAGAAGGCCCTCGCGGTCAAGGCCGTGGAGCGCCAGAAGGACATGATCAGGCCCCTGGTCCTGGACCTCATCATGCCGCTCACGGACGGCGGGAGCTTCGACTTCGCCGAGGCCATGCTGGCGATGCCGATGTCCGTGACCGGTACGATGATGGGCTTGCCCAAAGCGGACTGGCCCTGGCTCAGCCGGCTCACCACGGTGTGCATCGCCGCGGACGGCCCGGAGTACCAGGATCAGGGCGGCAGGGACGCCACCCTGGAGCGGGCGCACCGCGAGCTTTTCGCATACTTCCAGGACCTGATGCGGTTCCGCCGGAACGACCTCGGTGACGACCTGCTGAGTGTGCTGATCTCCACTGAGTTCGAAGGCCGCCACATGGACCCCGGGGAGATCGTGGCGAACTGCTACAGCCTGCTGCTCGGCGCGAACGTCACCACCCCGCACTCACCGAACTACGTCATGGCCGAGTTCATCGACAGCGGAGTGCTGGAGGACTGGGCCGCTCACCCGGAGGTCAATGCCACCGCCGTCGAGGAAACCCTGCGCTGGGCGTCTCCCGTGAACCACTTCCTGCGCTACGCGACGCGCGACGTCGAGGTCCGTGACACGCTCGTCTCCGCGGGCGACGCGGTGGTGGTCTGGCTCGGCTCGGCCAACCGGGACGAGACCGTCTTCCCGGACGCGATGTCCTTCGACATCCGCCGCAAGCCCAACAAGCACGTGGCGTTCGGCATCGGCCCGCACTACTGCATCGGCCACAGCGGCGCCCGGGTCACGCTGCGGATCCTCTTCGAGGAACTCCTCGGCCGGTTCGACGACTTCCGGCCGGCGGGCAAGCCCGAGCGGCTGGCCTCGAACTTCGTCTCCGGCTACAAGCACGTACCGATCACTGCCCGGCCCCGTGCCGGTGTACGGCGGCCGGGGTGACCTCTGTCATGCCCGCAACCCCGCCGGACACCCCGTGGCTGCGCCGCTTCCACCCTGCGGAGCCCGGTGCCCTGCGGCTCTTCTGCTTCCCGCACGCAGGCGGCAACGCCTCGTACTACTTTCCTTTCTCGGCCATGCTCGCGCCAGGGACCGAGATGCTGGCCGTCCAGTACCCGGGCCGCCAGGAGCGGTTCAACGAACCCTGTATCGAGAGCATGACCGAGCTGGCCGACGTCATCGCCGCCGAACTGGCCGACTGGACCCATGAGCCCTTCGCCTTCTTCGGGCACAGCATGGGAGCCACGCTCGCCTTCGAGGTGGCCTGTCGGCTCCGGGCCGAAGGCGCCGAGGTGTCCGCCCTGTTCGTGTCCGGGCGCCGCGCCCCGTCGATTCCCGCGCCGGGCTCGGTGCACCTCGCGACCGACGAGCAGCTCATCGCCGATATGAAGCTCCTCGGGGGTACGGACACGCGGATGCTGGACAATCCGGACCTGCTCGCCGCCATCCTCCCCGCCGTGCGCAGCGACTACGTCGCCACCGAGACCTACCGCTACCGGGGAGCTCCCCGTCTCGACTGCCCGATCACCGCGTTCATCGGGGACGTCGACCCACGCGTGGACGCGGCGATGGCCCGGGCCTGGGCCGATCACACGACCGGCCCGTTCCGACTGCGGGTCCTCAGCGGCGGTCATTTCTTTCTGGTTCCCCATCTCGGCACCCTCGTGGAGGCCATCACCACTTCCGTAGCGGGTGAACAAAAGGCTCACCTGGACGCATCAGTTCCGCATACCGTCGGTACCCCCTGAAGAGGACTCCCTCATGAAATACCGCGTTATTGGCAGCGACCCGGCCACCCGCCGTGAGGTGAGTGTGCTGAGCCTCGGCTCGATGCTCTTCGGAACGGTGACCGACGAGGCGACCTCGTTCGCCGTTCTCGACCGTTTCGTCGAGGCGGGCGGCACGTTCATCGACACGTCCAACAACTACGCGTTCTGGGTCAACACGACACAGGGCGGCGAAAGTGAGGAACTGCTCGGCCGCTGGATCCGCACCCGGGGAATCGGCGACGAGATCACGATCGCCACGAAACTCGGCGCCCGCCCGAACGCTCCGACGAACGGATTCAGCCTCGACATCGAGGGCCTTTCGACCAAAGTCATTCGTGAATCCGCCGAGCGCAGCCGGGACCGACTCGGCATCGAGCGCATCCACCTCCTGTACGCGCACGTCATGGATGAGAAAACCCCGCTCGAGGAGACCGTCGAGGCATTCGGCGAGATCGTCGGCGACGGGATCGCCGGCCTGCTGGGCGCGAGCAACCACTGGGCATGGCGGGTGGAGCGCGCCCGCACGCTGGCCGCCGAGGCGGGGGTGCCCGGCTATGAGGTGCTCCAGCACCACCACAGCTACCTGCGCCAGCGCATGGACGTACCGAGCCTGCGGTCACCCGACGGCAATCAAGGCCTCGTCGGCGGCGACCTGCTGAGCTATGTGCGGGCCAACCCTGAGCTCACCCAGGTTGCCTACTCCCCGTTGCTGTCCGGTGCGTACGTCCGTGAGGACAAGCCGCTGGGGCCGGGCTTCGAGCACGCGGGCACGCCCGCGAGGCAGGAGGCGGTGAAGGCGGTGGCCGATGAGACGGGCGCGACCGTCAACCAGGTGGTTCTCTCCTGGCTGATGGGAGGCGACATCCCCATCCTTCCGCTGGTCGGCGCGTCCTCGATCGCGCAGCTGGACGAGAGCCTTGACGCCGTGGACCTCGAACTGACCGAAGAGCAGCGGGCGAAGCTCGATTCCGTGAACTGAGCCGACGGCCATGGTCGGCCGAACGGCGATGGCCGCTCCGGTACGTTCCGGAGCTGGTCGTCGCCGGATCCGCGTGTCCGGGCTCGTCCGCACCCGCACGCTCGCCGCGTCGTCGTGGGGCGCCGAGGCTCCGCGTGGGCTCCTTCATCCACCGTGCTACCGGACGCACCCGACCCGCTCACCGATACGACCTGATCCGGAGGCACGCTGAGTATGGGGACATCGACCGAGAAGGAACGGCTGACACGGATACGCGACGCCGCCGATGACGCCCTTGCTGCACGTGCGGCCTATGAAGCGGCGCTGGACAACCTGGACCAGTCTCTGGCGGTGCCTTCCGGTGAGGGTCCCCGCGAAGGATCAGGCGCCTTGGAGCCCTCGCGGGCTGGCGTGCCGTCCGAGGCCGGGACCCATGCCGGGCCGACGCGTGCCAGCGGGGTGATCGGCGGTTCGAACGAAGTCTGACTTTCGCCCAGCTCAGGGACAGGTGCTGAATACGCCCAGCCTTCGTCGGCAGGAGTTCGGCAGAGCGCCACTCCTGCCGAGTCAGAGGTCCGGGCTGAAGGCGTCTGTGCCAGGGGTCCATCCCGACGTCTATCGCCTCACCGAAGAGGGCGGCTGTCCGTTTCCCACCTGCCCGCATATCGGTGGGGGATAGAAGATGCGTGCCTGGACCACCGCAGGGATGAGCCTTCACGGACAGACGGGCTGCGCGCCTGGGGCTCGGCTGGGTCGGTGGTGGGTGTCGGCTCGCGAACGGTGGAGATGCCCAGCAGGTCGCGGTGCAGGGCCACGATGTCCCGGTGCCACGAATGCGAGAGCAGCCGTGTATCCGGCGGCCGTTGTGGGGAACTCGGCATCGGCGAGCTGGCCGCCGTGGTCGGTCACCCCGGCGACGTGGAGGGTGTCGGCGTGGGAGTCCACCCCGCCGATCACCACGGGTTCAGCGGCTGCCTCGGTGTCCGTTCCTGTCATGCCGGAGATGCCTTCCTGACCGGAGGTGGCTCCGGCCGGGCGGGGCAGACAGGACAGCGACGGGGCCTCTGGCCAGGCTCCCATGAGGTCATGATCCACCCGGCCGGGGCCTCGGGAACGGTCCCCGGCAAGCCGGACAGACCAAGGCGAATGCGCTCCAGGTCGCCGATGACGCGTGCGGAGGCCAGGGGACGTTGGGCGCGGGGGAGGCTGTGGCCGGGCAGCCAGGACGCCGGCCGGGGGGTGCCGGGCGGCGGGTCCTGGCCCAGGGCTTCGTCGGTGAGGCCCGCCCAGATGTACTCGGCGACGTCGCCATCGACGTAGAGCACCGCGGGTGCTGCAGTGGGGAGTTGGGTGCGGGTGGCGATGAGGGCCTGGTCGACGATGTCCCCGGCGGCGCGTGCCTGGAGTGTCTCGTCCGCGGCGGCGCGGTATCCGCTGACGTCCCAGGCGAGGTCGGCGGCGTGCAGCGCGGTGGTGGCCGGGCTGTGGGGCTGCCACTGCCCGGCCTGGGGACTGTAGGCCCAGACCTGCCAGGGGCGTCCCTTCCGCCGGTGGGGCGCATGGCAGTGAGGGTTGCGGTGATCGGTGCCGGTTCGGTGGTGCGGCGCTTGCCGGGCGTGCGGCGCTGGGCGTGGAGGCGGACGTGGATGCCGATGTGCCACCAGTTCTTGAGCGGCGGTTTGCCGGGTCTTCGAAGTTAAGCGGTGCGTGCGTACATGACAGCTTCCGGGCGGACGGCCGACGCGGTGCGCTGCCCGTGCAATGACTGGCCTGACCGCCCTCCCGGTCGACGACCGTCGTATTGGCATGGCCATGCCGCACCGCTTAACTTCGAAGACCCGGTTTGCCGAACGCGGCACCGAGGCGGTGGTCGGTGGCGCCGACGGTGCTGAGGATCTCGCGCAGCACGTTCGTGGTCGAGCTGTCGAGGCCGCTCTGGCGGGAGGCGACCTTCTTTACGCGGTACTTCTCGTTGTAGGGCTTGCCCTCCCGGGTGAGGGTGGGGACCGGAGGCGGGGCCTGCTTGATGTACTGGGAGGCCGCTGCGAGGCGCGCGAGAGCCTGCTTGGTGGGCCACTTGCCGTCCTCGGCCTCGGCCTTCTCGCGGGCTTCGACACTCGGGTACCAGCGCTCGGGGTCCCAGTCGGTCTCGCAGATCGCCGCGACGAGCGTGTCCTTGCGGGTGTGGGGGCGAGCATGTGTGCCAGGTCCCGCTCGCGCTCCGCGCTGGTGCGTGGTCCGCGGCCGAGGGCACCGGCCTTGTCGTGGAGGAAAACAACCTCGATACGCCCGCCGACGGCGGCTTCGACGACGCCTTCGACGGCCCTCCAATTTTCGCCGAGGCCCCACTGGGCGGCGATCGCCGCCTTCACCCGGGCGCGGACCTCGTCGGTGCTCCACAGGACGGGGACGAGGAGGGTGCCCACGTCGGCGGCGTCCAGGGCGGCGGGGATCCGTTCGAGGGGGATCGGTCCGCTGACGCGTGAGCCGCTCTCGGTTGGTGGCACCTTGATGCCGGGGACCTCGATGAACACGGGGCTGCGGTGGTTGTACTTCTCGCACCGGGTGTCGATGGCCTCCTCGATGCGGGGGAAGAACTCCATGCCGTGTCCGCGGCCCAGGCCGGGGGTGCGGACGCTGGCCGGGGCGACGGCCCAGACCGGCCCCGGGGGTGTCGGCCAGGGCGTCGTCGGCGAGGTGCTCAGGGAAGGGGGGGGGCACGTTCGGGCTCAGGCGGGGCAGGGCGGCCAGGCGGCGGCTGGCGGCGACCAATCCGCCTGCGCGGCACAGACGTAGCCGAGCGCTGGATGCAGCATGAGGCGCAGCAGCCGCACCCGTCACAGCTACCCCAGGCCGATTCGACTCCCGTCCAGTTCCAGGGGGATATCTGGCCGTCCGCGAGGAAACCCTTGGCCATGGGGGGCGACAAGCGGCCTCCCCCCGCCGTGGCGGGTCCGTTCGGTCCGCACTCCGTTACGCGGCATCTTGCGACTGATCCCCAGATCCTTGCCGATGCCCTCGAAGGTGTGGCTTGGGACCGACAGGTACGGCGCGACAGCATCCGCCTTGAAGTCAGGCGAGCAGACCTTCATCACCGTGGGAGATTCTCCTCTCGGGGGCCGGTCCCGTGCCGCTCAGGCCGTTTTCATGATCGACAGGCCCAGCCGGCCACTTCGGGCATGTCGTCGCCATGCTTCTGGATCCATGCGTGGTGGCGGGAGCGAGCGTCGGACATGGTCTGCCGCAAGGCGGCTGCGCGCGGACCAAGGTCTGGTACACGATCGATGACGTCCATGACGAGCCGGTAGCGATCGAGGTCGTTGCGCACAACCATGTCGAAGGGCGTGGTGGTGGTTCCCGACTCGAGGTAGCCGCGCACGTATAGTCGGGATTGGATCGAGCGGCGGAATGTGAGGCGGTCGACCAGCCATGGGTAGCCGTGATTCGCAAAGATCACCGGACGGTCGCGGGTGAAGAGCGCGTCGAACTCCTCGTCCGGCATGCCCCGGGGATGATGCCCGGGAGGGATGAGCCGCGCGAGTTCGACGATGTTGATGAACCGCACTGACAGGTCGGGAAGGTGACGGCGCAGCATTCCCGCTGCAGCCACCGCCTCTAAGGTGGGAACGTCGCCGGCACAGGCGAGTACGACGTCCGGGATACGGCTGCCGTCGTCGGTACCCGCCCAGCGCCAGATGCCCGCGCCCCGGGCGCAGTGCTCGCGGGCGTGCTCGATCGAGAGCCAGTCGAAGGTGGGTCGTTTGCCGGTGACAACGACGTTGACGTTGTCACGACTGTGCAGTACCTGCTCAGTGACGGCAAGCAGGGTGTTGGTGTCCGGTGGCAGGTAGACGCGGACCACGTCGGGGCTCTTGTCGAGGACATGGCCGATGCCTCCGGGGTCCTGATGGGAGAAGCCGTTGTGCTCTTGTCGCCATACGTGAGAAGTGAGCAGGTAGTTGAGGGACGCGACAGGGGCTCGCCAAGGCAGCTGACGTGCTGTGTGCAGCCATTTGATGTGCTGGCTCATCATAGAGGCGACAATGTGAACGAATGATTCGTAGCAGGAGAACAGGCCGTGCCTGCCTGAGAGCAGATATCCTTCCAGCCACCCTTGGCAGGTGTGTTCGGAGAGGATCTCCATCACCCGGCCGTCACCGGACAGGTGCTCGTCGGTCGCCAGGATGTCGTCCTGCCACGCCTTGCCGGTGGCCTCGTAGACGGCCTGCAGACGGTTGGAAGTCGTCTCGTCCGGGCCCACCAAGCGGAAGTCGCGACGCTGCGCGGTGTCCTCCATGACTTTCCTGAGCAGTCCGCTCAGGACCCGAGTGGGCTCGTGCTGCGTGATGCCCGGCTCGTCCACAGCAACGGCGTACTCTTCCAGCGGTGGTACCGGGAGGGCCTGCAGTCTCGAACCGCCATTGGCGTGGACAGAGGCTCCGAGAGTCCGAGGGCCGTCCGGCACACAGGACAGCACCTCGTCGGTGGGCTTGCCGTCGTCGTCAAACAGATCCTCCGGCCGATAGGAACGCAGCCAGGTCTCCAACTGAGCAAGATGGCCGGGGTCGTGCCGTGCGTGGGGAAGGGGCACTAGGTGGGAGCGCCAGGTTCCCTCCACTGGGACGCCGTCCACCTTCACGGGGCCCGTCCAGCCTTTGGGAGTGCGCAGGACGAGTACCGGCCAGCGGGGGCGCTCGTGGACGCCGTTGCACCGAGCTGCCTGCTGGATGGCATGGATCCGGTCGACCGCTGTGTCCAGCGC
Organism: Streptomyces sp. SCSIO 30461; assembly: GCF_037023745.1. Lineage (NCBI taxonomy): Bacteria > Bacillati > Actinomycetota > Actinomycetes > Kitasatosporales > Streptomycetaceae > Streptomyces > Streptomyces sp. SCSIO 30461. Next base: position 4,086,426 of record NZ_CP146101.1, on the reverse strand, counting down.
GGAGGCCATGGCTTGGTGAACGTGGGAGGGGTCGTCACCTGAGACGTACAGTGGCTCATGTCCCAGGCCTCGGAGGAGATGGTCGAGTTCCTCTTCCGGCAGGCGGGCCAGCACGGTCGGGTTGTCGATCTTATAGCCGTTTACATGGAGAATGGGCAGCACAGCGCCATCGTGTACGGGACTGAGGAACTTATTGCTGTGCCAGGAGGCAGCCAGTGCTCCCGTCTCGAACTCGCCGTCGCCGATCACGCAGGCGACCAGCAGGTCGGGATTGTCCAGTGCCGTCCCGTACGCATGGGACAGCGAATATCCCAATTCCCCTCCCTCGTAGACGGCACCCGGAGTCTCCGGGGCGATGTTGGTGGGCACACCGCCAGGGAAGGAATACTGGCGGAACAGCCTGGCCATGCCCGCAGCGTCACGAGTAACGTCTGGATAGGTACGGGTGTAGGTGCCCTCCAGCCAGCAACCCGCGAGAACCGCCGAGCCGCCATGCCCCGGTCCCCAGATGCAGAGAGCGTCCTGCCCTCGACTGCTGATGACGCGGTTGAGATGGGTGTAGACGAGGGTCAGCCCCGGAGTTGTTCCCCAGTGGCCCATCAGCCGCGGTTTGATGTGCTCAGGGCGCAGCGGTTCACGCAGCAGCGGATTCGACAGCAGGTAGATCTGCCCGGCCGCCAGATAATTGGCGGCGCGCCAGTGCGCATCCAGAGCTCGCAGTTCGCTCTCGGCGAGGGGTGCGGCACTGTCGACGGTCGGGGTCATCTGCGGCTCCGGGAGTTGCGTCGTCGTTTATTGGGCCGGAGGGGTGTGCCGACACGCATGGGTTGGGATGGAAATCCGTATGCCTGTGGCTTCCTGCCAGCCCTGGCTGCAGCTCGACGAGACAGTGAAGGCCCGTTCGTCGACCGCGACAACTGCGGGCTGGCAAGAAACGTCCGCACCTTGACTGCGCAGGTACGGTGCGCGGAGGGGCGGTCGGGTGCAAATCCCCTCGCCGGCTTAGAGGTTGTCTCACGTGGTGATGGTGTGGGCTGCGGCATGATGTCTCTTCGTGGGTGCTGATCTGTCGCAGCGGCTGGTTCCTGACGGGTTATGGGAGCTGGTCGCACCGTTGCTGCCGTCGTTCAACTCCCGTCCGCAGGGCGGTGGGATCGCGCCGCTGGATGAGCGGGCTGTATTCACGGCGGTGGTGTACGTGCTGACCAGCGGGTGCGCCTGGCGACACCTGCCGGAGAGGTTCGGCGTCTCGCCCGCGACGGCGCATCGCCGGTTCACCGCGTGGACCCAGGCAGGGCTGTGGCGCCGACAGCACCGGTCGGTCTTGGACGAACTTGGTGTCCGGGGTGAGCTCGACTGGACCTGCGTGATCGTGGACGCGGCGTCGGTGCGGGCGAAAAGGGGGGTGCGTTCACCGGGCCGAATCCGATCGATCGTGGCAAGAAGGGCAGCAAGCTGCACGTGCTGTCCGAGGCCCCAGAGCATTCCGCTCGCCGTCGCGGTGTCCGGCGCGAACATGCACGACAGCCTGGCCCTCAAGCCGCTGGTCCGGGCCATACCCGCCGTCCGCTCCCGCCGCGGGCCGCGGCGGCGCCGACCGGTCAAGCTCCGTGCCGACAAGGCGGACTTCTCCGCCGAGCACCTGTCCTGGCTGCGTGAGCGGGGAGTCGTCCCGCGTATCGCACGGCCGGGCATCGAGTCCGGTGAGCGGCTTGGCCGGCACCGCTGGAAGATCGAGCGGTCGATCGCCGGGCTGTCCGGCTACCGCTGGCTCACCGTTCGGTACGAGTGAAAGGGCTCCCACTTCCTCGCCTTCCTCGGCCCCGCAGCCGCCCTCACCTGCTACAAGAAGCTCGCGAAACTCACCACGTGAGACACTCTCTTAGAGATCGAGTACCCAGAGGCCACAGGAAGGCCTTTCTGGTCTTTTCAGTCCCGGCACCACCAACTCAATTCAGGATTACCGGACTTTATATCGAGGTGCCCCGGTAAGGTCGGCTGCGGAGTACCTCTCGACAGCAGAAGAGAGGTCGCTGGTGCCACTGAAGTAAGCGTAGAGGTTCAGACCCGAATAAACGGTGACGACCGCTCGTGTGTCGCACAGTTGCGATAGCCTTGATGGCACGTTAGATAGTGCTTCTTGTCAAGAGCGAGTCACGATTTGGTGTGTGTACCGCGTGAGGCTGCCCTGCTGACCTCGCCTTTTCGCTTGAGGCGATGAGGTGTCGTTGATCGTCTGCTGTCGGGTGGCCGAAGCGATTTCGGTGTTCGGGCATGGTGGAGCCCCGGCGCGGTGGTCGGGTTCTCCGGGGTCTTTCGGGTCGTGGGTGGTCAGGGGTTTGCGGGGCAGTGTGGCGAGGCGGTGGAAGGCTGTGGCCGGTTCGTGTCGCCAGGGTCAGGTCGCCGAGATGCGCAAGCGCAGGTGTCGGCCGCCGCGGGTGAGGCGGGCGGTGAAGTTTCCCCGTGATCTTGGACACTCGTTCGTTATGTCGCGAGGTCGTGTTGGTGCCGCTGTCGGGTCTCGGTCGGGGTGAGGTAGTCGAAGAGCTTGTGCTTGCGCAGGTGGTGGCGGTTGTAGAAGGTCTCGATGACCCCGTTGCCCGATTGGGTGAATGCCTCTGATCTCCACCTTGGTGGGTGGTTCAGGGGTGGAGCCTCAGGTCGGGGGCTTGAGTCGCGAGGCCGTCTCGGACTCGGGACGGAGGGGTTGGGTGTCGATGCGGGCGGACTCGGGTCGGGGGGTGCCTGAGGGAACGAGGGTGGTGGCTTGGGCAGCGTTTCCCAAGGGGTGTTTGGCGATGCGGGTGCGGGACGCGCTCGGTCCTCTGTTCGGCGACGAGGTGTTCAGGTCCGCGTTCGGCGTGCGTGGCCGCCCCGGTGTCGCTCCGGGCCAGCTGGCGCTGGTCAGCGTGCTGCAGTTCGCGGAGAATCTGACCGACCGCCAGGCGGTCCACGCGGTGCGCGCGAGAATCGATTGGAAGTACCTGCTTGGCCTCGACCTGACAGACCCGGGCTTCGGTTTCACCGTGCTGGCGGGGTTCCGCGACCGTCTCCTGGCCCGCAGTCTGGAGGAGGAGATTCTGGATCTGCTCTGGAACGGCTCACGGAGCTGGGGCTGGTGGCAGGCCGGGGCCGGCAGCGCACCGACTCCACGCATGTGCTTGCCGCAGTGAGGGACCTCAACCGCCTGGAGTTCGTCGGCGAGACGCTGCGGGCCGCGCTGGAGGCGGTCGCCGTTGCCGCACCCCAGTGGCTCGCGTCCTGGATGCCCCCGGCCTGGCAGAAACAGTACGGGGCCCGAATGGACTCCTACCGGCTGCCAAGTGATGAGAACGAGCGGACCCAGCTCACCTGGCGCATTGCAGCCGACGGCTACGGTCGTCGACGAGACCCACGACCGGCTCCACGCCAAGCACCTGCTTCCCGACGAACACCTGATGGACGCCGGGCCGTCTACACGATCCGCTCCGGCGTGGAGGGCACGATCCACCAGGCCGTCACTGCCACTGGCGCTCGCCGCACCCGCTACGCAGGACTACGGAAGACCGCCCTCTCACACGTCCTCACAGCCACCGCCATCAACCTCATCCGCATCGACGCCTGGTGGACCGGGCAACCACTCGCCCCGACCCGGACATCACACCTCGCTGCCCTTGACCTCGCCGCATAAGCAAGCGGGCAACGGGGTCATCGAGATCTTCTACAACCGCCGCCGCCTGCGCAAGCACAAGCTCTTCGGCTACCTCACCCCATATCGGCCCCACCCATCGCCGTTCGGTCGGACGACGGCCCCTCTGACGGCCACAGTAGCGAGTGTCATGAATCAGGTGTGAGCCTCCACGAAGGAGTCACCTGATGAATACGACGATGGATCACCGGATCGAGACCTCCGGCAGCGTGTCGCTTGCCGTGGCTGACAGCAGTGTTCAGGGTGCCGACGTGAAGTCGATGCCGGTGTCTCAGAACGGTCTGTCCAGCGAGCTGCTGGAGGAGCTGGCCGCGCTCGCGGCCGAGAAGGTCCGCGGGGAAGGGCTGCGGCTGATGGGCGAGGGCGGGCTGCTGCCCGAGCTGGCCCAGCACCTGATGCAGGCCGCCCTGGAAGCCGAAATGGACGAGCACCTGGCCGCCGAGGCCGGCCGGAGCGGTGGGCGAGGGTCCCGCTCGGGCGGCAACATGCGCAACGGCTACCGGACCAAGAAGGTCATGACGGAGGTCGGTGCCGTGACGGTGCAGATCCCCAGAGACAGGCTGGGCACCTTCCGGCCCCGGATGCTGCCCGTGTACGCCCGCCGCACCGGCGCGCTGGACGATCTGGTGATCTCGCTGACCGCCAAGGGCCTGACCTCCGGCGAGATCGTCTCCCACCTCGCCCAGACCTACGGGATGACGACGACGAAGGAGACCATCTCCACGATCACCGACAAGGCCCTGGAGTCGATGGCGGAGTGGCGCACCCGCCCGCTCGATCCGGTCTACCCGTCGTCTTCATCGACGCCGTCCACGTCAAGATCAGGGATGGTCACGTCGCCAACCGGCCGATCTACGTGGCCGTTGCGGTCACCGCCGACGGCTACCGCGAGATCCTCGGCCTGTGGGCCGGGAACGGCGGGGAGGGCGCCAAGTACTGGCAGACCGTCCTGACCGAGATCAAGAACCGAGGCGTGCGCGCAAGGCCGCGGAGTTAAGCGCCGGGACCGTCCGTCAAGAGGGTGATCTCGCTGTATGCGGCGGATGTGGCAACGGGACCTCTGGTAGGTGAGGGATCGACCAAGATCTACTCGCCGAAGAGGTCCCGTTGACCAGCCAGTGTGCCACCACCGTGCCCGAATCCCATGGACGTGAAGAAGAACTCCTTCTCGCGCCGGGCCACTTGGGAGACCTGACTCGGTATCTTCCCGTTGAACTCGTCGATGCGGTCCTGGAGGAGAGCCGGGTCCTTGAGCGTCGGCGGCGTCTCCTTCCGTCACGCGTCGGGGTGTACTTCATCCTGGCCCTGTCCCTGTTCCCCGCGCTGGGCTATCTCCGGGTATGGGACAAGCTGACGGCCGGACTCGCGAGGCGGAACGCAAGCCGGCCGAGCGAGAAGGCCCTTCGTTGTCTGCGACGGCGCCTGGGGCCGGCTCCGCTGAAGGCACTGTTCGACGTGGTCGCCGGCCCCATCGCGCAGCCCACCACCCCAGGCACCTGCTACCGACGCTGGCGAACCGTCGCCTTCGACGGCTGCAGTGCCATCAAAGTCCCCGACTGCGAACGGAACCGGGCCTGGCTGGGCAAAGTCCAGGCCCGACTCGGTTGGGCCGGATACCCCATGATGCGCCTGATGACACTGTGCGAGACCGGCACCCGCGGGCTCCTCGGGGCCGAGTTCGGGCCGACGAATGAGTACGAGGCCGCGTACGCCCGCCGACTGCTGCGGTTGGTGAACGCCACCATGCTCGTCCTCGCCGACCGCGGCTTCGACGCGGACGACTTCCTGTCCGACACGGCGGCCACCGGCGCGCAGTTCGTCATCCGGATCACCGCCCGACGTCGCCCGGCCATCTTGGCGGTGCTACCCGACGGCTCGTACTTGACACGGATGGGCACGCTCAAGCTGCGGGTCATCGACTCGACGATCACCATGAGCACTGCGACCGGAGAGACGCTCTGTGAGCAGTACCGCATCGCCACCACGCTGCTGGATCACCGCCGCGATCCGGCCGAAACCCTGGTCGGGCTCTATCACGAACGGTGGGGTGCGACACGAAGTCGCACGAGATTGAGTGAACTACCTGATCGGAGGATCGACTTGATGTCGACAGCGTAGTTCCGGGCCAGTGCTCAAGGCCCGTCCCCACTTCGACATGCGTCGCCGGTAACGGCGGGGTGTGGAGCTCGAAGGAGAAGCCCAAGGGCCCCCGTGCCATCCGGGGATTACAGGCAAGGGGAAGACCGGACGGGTGAACGCAAGTGAACCCCTGATGATGCTTCGTGATCGTGGGCCCCGCCGATGGACTGCTCCAGCGGGGTGCAGGACTGGTCGCTGAGAAGCGGCAGGCGCCGGCTGAAGACCCAACGTCAGCCGGGAGAGCATCGCCGTCCCGGAGTTTAGGGGGCACCCACCCCGGTCGTATCTCACTCGTGTGGAACGTGGAAACCCCGCTGGGGTCCGGACGCGACAGCGTCCGGTCAGCCGACCGTAAGGAAGGCCCAACTCCCCAGCGGGCACAGGATGACCCAAGAAGCCAACGCCGGTCGCCGAAAGGCAGCGGGAAACCGGGGCAGATGACCAGCGCCTCCGCTGGTCGCCTCGCATAACCGGCCGGATACGGGCTCAGCCCGGACCCGCAAGGGTGCTGACGTGGGTCAGGTGGGCCTGTGAGGACCGGATGACCATCAACGCTGAAACCGAAGGGCAAGTTGGACACCGTGGCGACAACATCTCCCGTGGCGGACACCGTCCAGGACGACAGTGCCGTCACGGCGAACGGACCTGAGGACGACATCACCGACTGGCAGTCGATCGACTGGCAGGGCGCGGAGAACGAAGTACGGCGGCTGAGGCAGCGGATCTTCACGGCATCGCAGGCAGGGGACCTCAAGAAGGTCCGCAATCTCCAGAAACTAATGCTCCGCTCCCGCTCCAACACGCTGGTGAGCGTGCGGCGGGTGACGGAGATCAACGCTGGCCGCAAGACGGCAGGGATCGACGGCCGGGTTGTCCTGCTGCCCCAGGGGAAGGCCGAACTGGCCGACTGGATGCAGCACCGGGCAGCGCCGTGGAGACCCTTGCCCGTCAGGCGGGTCTATATCCCCAAGGCCAATGGCCGTCAGCGCGGCCTCGGAATTCCCGTGATCATCGACCGGTGTCTTCAAGCCGTGACGCTGAACGCGCTGGAACCCGAGTGGGAGGCACGGTTCGAGCCGAGATCCTATGGATTTCGTCCCGGCCGTGGCTGCCACGACGCGATCGGAGCGATCTTCCTGGCCGCCAAGGGCAAGAGCCCGAAGCGCCAGTGGGTCCTTGACGCAGACCTGGCAGCGGCGTTCGACCGCATCGATCACGACCGCCTCATGGCCTCGATCGGACAGTTCCCCGCCCGGGGGCTGGTCGAGCAGTGGCTCAAGGCGGGAGTACTCGACCGCGGCGTTCTCGCCCCGACCGAGGAGGGGGTTCCGCAAGGCGGGATCATCTCCCCGGCGCTGATGAACGTGGCCTTGCACGGGATGGAAGAGGCTGCCGGAGTCCACTACCGGCTCACCGGCCCACGGGCTGGTGAACTGGCAGTCGGCTCGCCGACTCTGGTCAGGTACGCCGACGACCTGGTGGTGCTCTGTCACAGTCGTGACGAGGCGCAACAGGTCAAGGAGCGGCTCGCCCGGTGGCTCAGGCCCCGGGGTCTGGCCTTCAACGAGGACAAGACGCGCATCGCGCACCTCGACGAGGGCTGCGACTTCCTGGGCTTCACCGTCCGCCGCTACCACGGCATGCTGCTGATCAAGCCGAGCAAGGCATCCGTGCGACGGATCCGGGCACGGCTCGCCGCCGAGGTGCTGGCCCTTCGGGGGCAGAACGCGGCGGCGATGATCGCCAAGCTCAACCCGATCATCCGGGGCTGGGCTGCCTACTTTCGGGGAGTGGTCTCCAGTGAGGTGTTCGCCTCGCTGGACAACCATGTGTGGAGGCTGGTCTACAAGTGGGCCCGCCACACACACCCGAACAAGCCGAACGGCTGGGTGACCTCCCGGTATTTCGGCCGGTTCAACGAGTCCCGGCAGGACCGGTGGGTGTTCGGTGACCGCGAGAGCGGCCGCTACCTCACCAAATTCGCCTGGACCAGGATCGTCAGACATCAACTCGTCGTCAAAGGGGCGTCCGTGGACGACCCGGCGCTGACCGAGTACTGGGCCTCGCGGCGACGCAGGAACAAGCCCCCGCTCAGCACGCGCCTGCTGAGTCTGCTCCAAGGACAGCACGGCCGGTGCCCGCTCTGCGGAACGCTTCTCCTGCACGCCGACCAGCAGCCGCAGAGCCCCCAGGAATGGGAGCAGTGGCTGCGGGCGATCCGGACGGCGGTACGCGCAAACGCGCTCACCGCCGAAGCGGACGGAAGCCAGTCCGACGATCCCGTCGCCTTCCGACTCACCCACGTTCACTGCCACCGCTGGCGCGGCGGCAGTGAACCACGCTGACCAGCCATTCTGGCTGCCCGTGGGCCTTCAGGGCCTGCTTGAGCCGGATGCGGTTAACGCCGCCCGTCCGGTTCTGAGGGGGGTGCGGCGCAGCAATGCGCCGCACCTACCCGACAACACGAATCGGCCTATTACGCGCTTCGGTACACGCTGCAGCACGGACTCGTGCTGCGCTCACAGGATCCCGCGGGCCTGGAACAGGAACTGTGGGCCCAGCTGACCATCTACCAGATCCTGCGGACGGCCATGGCGACGCCGTGGAGTGCCGCCCCGGGACCGACCCGGACCGCGCCAGCTTCACCATCGCCTTGGAGACAGCCCGCGACCAGCTCGTCCTCGCCAGAGCCGACGACCAACTCACCGGACAGAGCCTGCTGGTCGGCCGGATCGGAACGGCCCTGCTCATGGGGCTGCTTCCACCACGGCGCCTTCGTACCAGCGCACGCGCCGTGAAGGCGGGACGCAACCGATATCCCACCAGACCTGCCGAACTCAGACCACGACAGAGCAGGAAGATCACCGCACTGACCGTGGCTCTCCGCTCCGCACCCGCATGTCCACCCGAACCGCCGGAGAGGCAACCTGAGGACCTACGCAAGGCAGTCGCGGGCATCCGCCCCATGGGAGCCGGCAACAGGAACAGAGTCTTCCATCTCATGGCTGCCGATCCCGAACGCGCCTGGCGCCCACGAGAAGTCACCCTCGCGCTGGGTATCCACAGCACGAGGAGCTTCGCAACCCAGATGAGCCAGTGGGCCGCCGAGGGCCTGCTCAAGAAGATCGCCTACGGGACATACACACTCGCCGACGCATGGAAGACGACCCTCTTGACGGACGGTCCCGGCGCTTAACTCCGCGGCCTTGGGCGTGCGCGATGTGCTCATGCTGGTCTGCGACGGGCTGAGTGCCCTGCCTGACGCGGTCAGCACCGTCTGGCCCCAGACCGTCGTGCAGACCTGCGTCGTCCATCTCATCCGCGCCAGCCTGCGCTACGCCTCCCGCCGCGACTGGGCCGAGGTCGCCCGCGACCTCAAGCCCGTCTACACCGCCGTCAACGAAGAAGAAGCCCGGCAACGACTCGCCGACTTCGACGCCATCTGGGGCAAACGCTACCCCTCGATCGCCGGGACCTGGCAGCGGGCCTGGAGCGAATTCGTGCCCTTCCTCGGCCTGCCCGACGCCATCCGCCAAGTCGTCTACACCACCAACGCCATCGAGTCCCTCAACGCCCGCTACCGGCGCGCGGCCCAGGCCTGCGGGCACTTCCCCAACGAGCAGGCCGCCCTCAAGCGCCTCTACCTGGCCACCCTCGCCCTCGACCCCACCGGCCGCGGCCGCCAGCGCTGGAACAACCGCTGGAAGTCCGCCCTCAACGAGTTCGACGTCCTCTTCGACGGCCGCCTTACCGCCGGACGGGTGTAGTCCGAGCAGCCCACCGAACAACTCATAGGCCAAACAGACGAATCACACCTAATTCCTGATAGACCCCCACAGTATGCACACCGAGGGCCATCCCATGTGGGTCGGCGGTCACCGGCGCAGGTGACCGCCGACCCACGCTACCCGACATCACCCAATGAAGTTGAGTAGCGACAGACTGGCGGAGAGGGGAGACTGGAGGGGGCTCGGGAAGCAAGAGCGGAGCGTGTGTGGTGGCCCAAACTGACCGTTTCCGATGGCGGGCGGATGTGGATAGTCGCCACCTGGCAGCAACGTGGACACTGTTCCTGGCCGTGTTGGCGGGAGCCTGGATCGTTACGGTCCGGCTGGCCGTACGGATGGGCGTCGGTCCGGGGATCATGGGAATGACGGTGATTGCCTTCGTGGCCGTGTGGACGGCGATGATGGTGGCCATGATGCTGCCATCCGTTATTCCCGTGGCGGCAGCATGGTCAATTTACCGCGAAAGGAGTCCATCGCAGCTGCTGTGCGTCATGAGATCCGGCAGTTTCACCCTCGGATTCTTTCTCGTTTGGGCGGTTTTCGGATTTCTTGGATATGTCGCCTTTGCTGCAGCAGGGAATGCCGTTAGCGAGCATCCAGAATCCGGTCGATGGATTGGGTCTGCAATCTACCTATTTGCAGGCCTGTATCATCTAAGTCCGCCAGTGAGAAGGTGCGTGAGGCATTGTCGAAATCCGTTGGACCATGCATTTTGTGTCCATGCTGTGGATCGTTCGCGACTGCGCAGTGCGCAAGCCGGAAGTCGCCATGGTGGTCACTGCGTGGTTTGCTGTCTGGGCTTGATGTCGATCATGATTCCTCTCGGGATGATGAATTTGTTTCTGCTTGTCGCATTGACTGTATTGATCTTTGGCGAACTTTTCTTGACCAAAGGAGTCGCATTGCACAACATTGTCGGAGTGGCCCTGATTGCATTTTCCTTTCTTGCCTTTTTTGGAGGGGTTCTGCTGCCGGGTGTTTCGCCAATCTCGGGGGGGATGCAGTAGCCAGTGATTGCAGGGGAAGTTGGGATTCATGGGGTCCAAGAAGAAGTCGCAGTACGACGCCGAGTTCCGTGAAGGTGCGGTGCGCATCGTGGTCGAGGCCGGGAGGCCCGGCCGGGGAGGTTGCCGAGGAGCTTGGCATCAACCCGGGCACGCTGCACAGCTGGGTGTCGCGGTGGCGGCGCAACGGGACGACGTCCTCGGACCGGCCCGTGCAACCGACAGCCGCCAAGTGGCGGTGGCGGTCGGGTCGGGAGGCCGAGCGGGCCGAGCGGGCCGAGCTGGATCGACCCGTGGTGTGGATGTCCTGGTAGGGCACTGTCAGGGAGCCGCCTCCGGTGTGATGGTCACCTGTCTGGTCGATTCCTGGAGGGGCTGTTCGTGGAGACGGTGTTGTACCGGGGGTTCCGTTTCCCGCCGGAGGTCATCGCGCACTGCGTGTGGCTGTACCACCGGTTCGGCCTGAGCCTGCGTGACGTCGAGGATCTGATGGTCGGGCGCGGCATCGCGGTCAGCCACGAGACGCATCAGTGGACACGCCGCCGGTTCGGCCCCGCCTACGCGAACGCGCTGCGCCGACGCCGCCCGCGACCTGGGGACAAGTGGCACCTGGACGAGGCCTTCGTGAAGATCCAGAGCCGACAGCGCTACCTGTGGCGTGCGGTCGACGCCGAGGGCAACGTCCTCCCCGTCGGGGTACCCACTGGCCCGGGTGGTGGCGCTGATCGAGTCCGGGACGCATGTGGTCACCGATGCCGAGGTCGGGCATTACCGGTCCGGTGAACGGGGCCTGGCGGCCGAGCTCGCCCGCAGCCTGCGGCCGGGGATGCTGGTACTGGCAGACCGGGGCCTGCCCGGGGTGCATCTGTGGAAGCAGCTCGCGGCAACCGGCGCCGACCTGCTGTGGCGGGTGCCCAAGCTGTGGAAACTGACACCCGAACAGGTCCTCGCGGACGGTTCGTGGATCGCCACCGTGCACGGCGGCCGGGGCCGCAGCAGGCAACCGGTCCAGGACGTGCGCGTCCGGGTGGTCGAGTACGTCCTGGACGATGCCGGCCGCGCCCCGGACGAGCACTACCGACTCGCCACCACGCTCATGGACCCAACCGCGGCCCCAGGCCGGGAACTGGCCGCGCTGTACGCGGAGCGGTGGGAAGCGGAGACCACCCTGGCCGAATGGAAGACCACCCAGATCGGCTCCGGCAACGTGCTGACCAGCAAGAGCCCCGACCTGGTAGAGCAAGAGATCTACGCGCACCTGGCCGTTCACACCGCACTGCGGTCCCTGATGCACACCGCAGCCCTCCACCACGCCACCCCGATCGATCCCGACCGGCTGTCCTTCGCCGCCGCCCTGCGCGCCGCCCGCCGCAGCGTCACTTCGCTGACCGGCGCTTTTCCCCCCTGAGCACCTGACCGCCGAGATCACCCACTTCTGCACCGAGCTGTGGCAGGAAATCAACCCACCCCGACGGCTGCGGACCGTCCTACGCCAGGTCAAACGCAAGATGTCCAAGTTCCCAGCCTGGAACCCCGGCCGTCCCAAACCTGTACAGCCGACCAGGACGTCACACCAAGCAGTCAAGATCATCCCAGCCGTGAAACCGCCACCGGATCCCTAAAGTCAACGGCATTGAGGTTAAACGCAAGGCTCACCCAGGGCCCGCTGGGCTTCGGGAAGAGTATTGAGGTCTTGGCCTTCGTCAGTGCCAGGTCGATCGAGCCGAGCCAGGCGCCGTCCATCCTCGTGAAGTGCAGCAGGTGGCCGCCGGCATCGACAATCGCGATGTTCATCGCGGTTCCCGTCTTCTCAGCTGCGGTCTGAGCTGCGGCAGCGAGTCGAGTCGCGACATTCAGGCTCATGGTGGACGTGGTGTGGCCTTTCGTTGGGGTGAGCCGTTGCACGCGGTGGCCGACCCCAACGTTCCTGGGGCCGCCACCCGCAGGAACGTTGTGGCCAGAGCTGCTTTTCTCCTCAGTTGCTCCGATCCCGGAGGGTGTGGGGAGGCCATGGAGCATGAAGGTGTGGGGGCGCGATGCGGACGACTTCCGTGCCAGGTGGGACGGTTCGATCATGTGGCCCACCCGGTGCGGCCTTCGCCGTCGGCGCCAGTGAGGCTAGCGGGGCGAGGTTCCATGAGGCTGCGGTCAACAGCAGCGTGAGGACGGCGGCGATCCACCACGCCGTACGCCATGTCGCCACCCTCGCGAACGGCCAGGACCAGCAGTCCCGAGAACACGATCCCCGCGCCGATACCACCGAATCCCCCGTCGACCAGGTGCGGGGCCGACCGGCGCAAGCCGGACAACAGCGCCCCGACCGCATGGACGAAGGTGAGCGCGCTGGTGAACCCGGCGATGAGGCGCAGCCTTGACCAGAGGGTGACGTCCTGCGTGAGCGGCATCAGAGCGAGAGAGGCAGCCATCACGATCATCGAGGCACGCATCACCAGGCGGGAGGGGACCAGCCGGGGCGCGAAGCTGCCGGTCAGGTAGCCGACGTAGTTGGCTGTCGCCAGGTTCGCCCCGCTCGCGGCCGAGAGTCCGGCCTGGTCGTGCATCAACGGCAGGATCGGGGTGTAGACCAAGCGGCCGACCCCGTTGCTGGCGGCCAGCGCGCGGCTCCCTGGATCGCGATGGCCCAGGGAGCGGGTCCGAGAACCCGATGTTCGACAGGAGGCTGTTCGAGGGCGAGAGCCACGGAAGGGGGGACCGCGGGCACCCCACCTCGGATCTTCTGACAGACCGAAGCCGTTGCGGGCGCCGAGTGGGCTGCGTCGGCGGCCTTCTGCGGGCCACGGCCGTCGATGAGTGTCGTCCGGTCCGCTCCCGTGCCGTGGCTGCCGCCGGGGAAGACGACGACTGCGTCATGGCCGGCCAGGCGGCGAGTTCGCGTCGGCGATCAGGTCGCCGCTGACCGGTGTGGCGCCTGCGGCCCGGACGGTGTCCGTCTGCATCGGAGTGCGATGCAGACGGACACCTTGTCGTCTCAGCGGGCCTGGGTGTCGTCGACTCCTTCGACGATGAACACGCGGTAGTCCGCACCGGCCCGGCGGTGGGGCAGCGCTGCCTGGTAGGCCGGGCTCTCGTACCAGGCCCGCGCGTCCGCAACGCTCAGGAAGCGATGGATCAGCACACCGTCGAACGGCGCACCCTCCAGGGTTTCGATCGCCCCGTACCCGACGAGGGGTGTCACCTCGTGGCCAGCCCGGGCCGCCCGGGCCGAGCCGGAGTAGAGTGCCAGCTCGGCCGGGTCGGTCACGCGCTCGCGGAGCATGACCACGTAGGCGCTCACACGCCGCCCTTGTTGACCAGCTCGATCAGGGCGTCGGCTGCGGGAGCCGAGGAGGCCGGGTTCTGCCCGGTGATCAGCAGACCGTCCTGCAGGACGTAGGGCTGCCAGTCGCCGGTCTTGGAGTAGAGGCCACCGAGCTTGGTGAGTTCGTCCTCGACCAGGAAGGGGACGACGTCGGTGAGCTGGACGGCCTCCTCCTCGGAGTTGGCGAATCCGGTGACCTTCTTACCCGAGACAAGCGGGGTGCCGTCCTCGTTGACGGTGTGGCGCAGGACGCCGGGTGCGTGGCACACGAGTCCCACCGGTTTGCCGGAGAGGAGAGTGGTTTCGATCAGGCGCGCGGAGACGGTGTCCTCGGCCAGGTCCCACAGCGGTCCGTGCCCGCCGGGGTAGAAGACCGTGTCGAAGTCGCCCGCCGAGACCGAGTCGAGGCGCACGGTGTGGGCCAGTGCGTTGGTCGCCTCGGGGTCGGCCTCGAAGCGCCGGGTGTCGTCGGTCTGGAAGTCGGGTTCGTTGCTCTTGGGGTCCAGCGGCGGCTGCCCGCCCTTCGGGGAGGCGAGGGTGATCTCCCAGCTGGCCTCCTTGAAGCGGTAGTACGGCGCCGCCAGCTCCTCCAGCCAGAACCCGGTCTTGTGGCCGGTGTTTCCCAGCTCGTCGTGCGAGGTGAGGACGATCAGAACCTTCATGACACACTCCCTGTGTGATTAGACCAGTCTACTAATGACGCTGAAACTGGGTTCCCCATGACCGGACCGGGCATGAGACGCGGGCCTTCTACAGGTGCAGAAGCCTGCGGGTTGCCGCTGCGGCGGTGTCGAGCGGGGCCAGACTACGGTGGATCTTGGCCATGATGCTGGCGCCGAGCCACATGTCGTACAGGGCCTGTGCGACCTGGTGGGCTTCACCGTCGACCGAGAGAGAGCCGTCCTCCAGACCGCTGACGATCGTCCGCTCGATACGGTCGACGATGGCGCTCGTGCCTTCCTTCAGGGCCAGGCGCATCGACTCGGACAAGTCCGCGACCTCGGCGCCGAGTTTCACGGCCAGGCACTTGCCCTGGCAGTCCTCGATGCTCTGCGTTTCCCGCCACTGCTGCCAGTAGGCCGTCAGCCGCTCGGCCGACGACTGGCCGGAGCGGGCGAGAATACCGTCCATGTCCGTGAGGTAGTCCGCGAAGTAGCTCTTCAGGATCGCTTCACCGAAGGCGTCCTTCGAGGTGAAGTAGTGATAGAAGGACCCCTTCGGTACGCCGGCCTCCGCGAGCACCTCATTGATACCGACAGCCGAGTAACCCTTGCGGGCCATGATCCGCTGGGCCGTGTCGAGGATGATCCGACGGGTGTCCGTGGTGCGCGTGGCGACTGGCATGCAAGAACCGTAGCATCAGAGTAGACCAGTCGTCTAGCGGTCCACGGCCGGGCGCGCGATCTGACGGGTGTCCGCGTACTCGTCTGAGCTTGCCAGGCGCCTGGCGGAGCGCGGGTGGCTCCCCCTGGAGGCGTCGGGGGCCTTCAGTGCCGGCCGGCGGCCTGTGGCCGTGCCGGGCGACGGCTCATCCGCGTGACCATCGACCACCGGATCATCGCCTCGCTGGTGGCCGGCAACGTCTCGTAGTCCCGGGCCAGTCGGCGCAATGCATCAGCCACGCGGTTGGGTCGGCCGCGCGGCGAAGTGCTCGCCATCAGGGCGAGTCCTGTTCCGCGCGGCCTCCCGCCGAACCGGACATGACCGTTTCCCGGTCATCCGGCTCTCCAGTGACTACTGCGTGAGTGGTCTGGGGTCGTGCCTCCTTCCCGCGCCTGCCTACTCGTCCTCGGAATCGGACGCTGAGCGCAGCTGCCAGCCAGCCGCGTCGAAGACCTCCTGCGCGGTGGCGCGGTGGCGCTGCCGTACGAGCTCAGCGAAGCGCCCCTGCTCCATGCTCTTCATGGTCAGCTCCTGATGGTTCAGCAACATCGCCAGAAGCGCTGTCGAGGTCTCGATGACGTCGGTGAGGTGGTCGATCTCTTCCGAGTGGTCGGTCCTGGCGGGTTCGGTGAACTCAACAAAGCCAATCTCTGCGAACCCGGTCTCGTCGCTGCTGAACCGCCCCGGGTTCGGTAGAGATCTCAGATCGTGGTGATGACCTGGGGTTTCTTGAGTTCGGTGTAGTAGTTGGCTTCGTATTCGACGGGCGGGATGTGCCCTATCTCACCGTGGAGTCGGCGGTGGTTGTACCAGTCGATCCACTCGGCGGTGGCCAGCTCGACCTGGGAGAGCGTCCTCCAGGGGCGCTGGGGCTTGATCAGCTCGGTTTTGAACAGGCCGATCGTGGACTCCATCAGGGCGTTGACGCTCCTATAGCTGTCAACTGGCTGTATTGGGTGTCTGTGGAGCAGGTCGGAGCAGGTGGTAGACCTCGCGTATGACGTAGCGCTTGAGGCAGCGGATGATCTCGCGTTTGGTCTTGCCTTCGGTGGTGCGGCGGGCGACGTAGGCGATCGTGGGCTGGTGGTATTGCATCCGGACGATGACGGTTCGGTAGATCGCTGCGTTCAGCTGTCGGTGGCCGCCGTGGTTGATGCGGTGCCTGCCGCTGGTCATGCCGGAGCCGGTGGGCACGGGCGCGATGCCCGCAAGCTTGGCGAGAGCGGCCTCGGACTTGATCCGCTCGGGGTTGTCGCCGGCGACGACGAGGATTTCCGCGGCGGTGTCCACTCCGATGCCGAACGGTTCGAGAAGCTGCGGGGCGGCTCGCTGGACCAGGTCGCCGATCATCTTCGTCAGCTCTTTGGCCTCGGCGTCCAGGTACTGCCATCGCTTGGCGAGCGTGCGCAGTGTGTGGCGCAGTGCGTCTTCGGGTCCTTCCAGGCGGCGAGGACGCAGGGCTGCCAGCTGCCGTGCCAGGGCTACCTGTGTCTTTCCCGCGGTCTCCCGGCGCAGGGAGTCGGGGGCGTGGACCAGCATCGCCTTCATCGTGACCATGGCCGCGGCGCGCTGTTCGACAGCCTGGTCGTGTGCGACCTTGAGCCTGCGGATCATCTCTGCTTCGCCGTCGGCGCTCTTTGGTGTGGCGGTCGCGAACCCGGCGAGCACGGCGCGGGCGGCGTTCTCGGCGTCCAGGGTGTCGGACTTGCCGTTCATGCGCCGGAGCCGCCGGTCCGGGCGGCCGGCCTCGACCACCTTGTGGCCACTCCTGCGGAGAAACGATGTCAGTGTGGCGCCGTAGGAGCCGGTGCCCTCGATGCCGAACGCCAGGATTCTGCCGAACGAGGCTGCCCAGTCGTGCAATTGTTGGAAACCGCCCGTGTCGGTTGAGATGGTCAAGGTGGCCAGGATCCCGCCGATCGTGTCCATCACCGCCGCGACGTGGACGTGCTTGTGCGTGTCGACGCCGATCACGACATGCTCGGACCTGGGCTGCTCGATGGCCTGCACGATGTTCCTTCCGGTCGGTAGCGTGGGAGATCACGCTGTCGCCGGTCGGACGGACAGGACTGTCACGGGGACGCTTTTGATGAGTCGGCTCCAGGCTCTTATCAGGTCACGTCCGTCCGGCGGCAGCGCTTGCTGCGTGCCCGGCCAGGCGGTCGACAGATCAACGCCAGGACACCCGCGGGGTCAGTCGCAAGCAAGAGTCAGACCACCTCGGCCGGGGCTACCCGATCCTTGCGGGATCCGGTGCGAGAAGACTGACAGTCGTAGGCGTCACCGACGGATCCGATGCTCGCCGCGATGCCGGCGGCGTCCAGGTGTTCGGCGAGGCGGAAGCTCGTGTACTGCGACCCGGCGTCCGAATGATGTATCAACTCCCCTGGCTGGACGGGGTGTTGGTCGCGGTCGCGCTGCCAGATCGCCATCTCCAGGGCGTCCAGGACGAACACCGTCTCCTTCACCGTGGCGGCCGACCAGCCCACGATCCGGCGCGAGGAGGTGTCCACGACGAACGCGACGTAGACGACGCCGGCGAAGGTCTTCACGTGCGTGAAGTCGGCTACCCAGCAGCGGTTCGGGGCGCCGGCGACGAAGTCGCGGTCGACCAGGTCCGGGGCCCGCTCGGCCTGTCCGCCGGGGATCGTGGTGATGACGCGTTTGCCGCGCACCGCGCCCTGGATGCCGAGCTCGCGCATCAGGCGCTCGACGGTGCAGCGGGCCGCCGCATGTCCCTGCCGGTTCAGCTCGCGCCAGATCTTCCGGGCCCCGTAGACACGGTAGTTGGACGTGTAGACCTCCTGGATCCTCTCCTTGAGCTCCTCGTCGCGCACGGAACGGGCAGAGGGAGTTTCGAGGCGTTTCTTGTGGGCGTAGTACGTGGAAGGGGCGATCTGGCAGTCGTGTGCGGTGAGCGTTCTGCAGATCGGCTCGACGCCGCCGAAGCGGTCCCGGTACTCGTCGATGAACGCTACGAGCGCGTGTGTGGCCGGTCGAGCTCGGCCGCGAAGAAACTCGCCGCGGCCTTCAGGATCTCGTTCGCCCGCTTCAGCTCGGCGCTCTCCTTCTTCAACGCCTTGAGCTGGGCGGATTCCTCCGTCGTCGTCCCCGGCCGCGTCCCCGCGTCGATCTCGTACTGCTTCACCCAGTTCCGCAACGTCTCGCGGGAACCGATGTCGAGCTTGTCCGCCACCGCCTGCAGGGCGGCCGTCTCGTTCGGGTAGTCGTCGCGCACCTCGGCGACCATGCGCACCGCGCGACGGCGCAGCTCAAGCGGGTAACGGGAGGGTCGTGCCATGACTCAATCCTTTCACGGAATCGAGTCTCTACCTGACACGGGGCGGTTCACTGGACCAGTGCGTCGAGGAGTTCAGGGATACGGGCGTGGGCTCGCACGCCGGGCGAGCGGTCGCCCACCAGGGCGAGACGGGCTGTCCAGAAGTTCCCGGGTTGAGGCATGCGCACATCCTGCCCCAGTCATCGAGTTCAGCACCAACGATTGAGATTCATGGTTCGATAAGCAATACTGATGGGCATGGATCCGCACCTCCTCCGCACCTTCGTGGCCGTGGCGCGCTGCGGTTCCTTCTCCGAGGCGGCTCGTGAGCTCGGCTACACCCAGTCGGCCGTGTCCCAGCACATCGCCGCGCTCGAGAACGACCTCGGAACACTCCTGCTGCAACGGCGTCCGGTCTCTCCGACGGTCGCAGGCATCCGCCTACTGGAGCACGCCGGGCCGCTGCTGCTGCGACTGGACGCCGCCCGCGCGGACATCGCGCGTCTGACTGCGGCACCAGCCGCGCGCATCACCCTCGGTGTCTCACCGCTGGCCATGACGTCACGGCTCACCCTCCCTCTCGCCGGCATCCGCCGGACGCAGCCCCTCCTGGAGGTGGCACTGCGGGTGCTTGGCCGCGAAGCCGTCACCCACGAACTCGCGACCGGCACCCTGGACCTCGGCCTGATCGACGGCATGGCCGCCCCCAACGACCCGCTCCACCTCCCCGACATCGGCCCGCTCACCACGATGGCCGTCACCGAGGGACCGCTGGCCGTCGCGCTGCCCGCTCAGCACCCGCTTGCCGACCGGGCCAACCTTGACCTGGCCGACCTCGCCGACGCCCGATGGATCGACGCACCCGACACCGCAGTCCCTCTCGCACAGTTGCGCACTGCGAGCGGAACCAACGGCTATCGCGCGTCCCTGCGCTACGAAGGAACCGACATACGCGGGCTTCTCGCCCTCGCCGCCGCAGGACACGGACTCGCGCTGCTCCCCACGCACGCGATCGACGGCATGCCCGGCCTCAGCCCGGTCCCCATCTGCGCACCACGATTGGTGCACCGCACCGAGGTCCTCCACAGCAACACGTCGGACGGCCCCCTCGCAGTCCTCGCCACAGCCCTGACGGCAGCAACGCGATGACCGAGCGGCCACCAGAGCCGCACCCCTGGAACGGCGCCGACCTGCCGGGGCGCGTGCACGACCAGACCGCCGCGCGTGCCGAGAGCATTGCCGAGCAACTACGCCTCCATCCGAAAGTGAAGGCCGAGGATGAAGTCAACACCGTTGCGTTAGCGCCGTGAGCGGCTGTTGAGGCCGTGGGCGAAGAACGCGACGGTGGTGTGGACGGTGTAGTTCTGGGCCTTCTGGGGGTGCTGTCCGGCGTTCGGTCCGTACTTGCTGGTGGGGTTCTTGCGGGTGCGGGCCTTCACTCGTTGCCGTCGGTGGGCGGGCAGGAGGTCGCTCAGGGCGGCGTGGCCGATCGTGCCGACCAGGTCGATGGGGGTGCCGGGGAAGATTCCATGGCCGGCGGTGACGGTGTTGGTTGCGGCGGCCAGCAGGACGATGAAACTGATCCGTTCCCTGGGTACTTCCGGCCGTCCGGTCAGGGCGTCGTCGCTGGCGCGGATCAGGGCCTGGTAGGCGGTGAGCAGGGCGTAGACCTCCTGGTCGAGGCCGTCGGTGCTGCGGGAGCGCAAGACGCGGCCGTCGAGCATCGTGGCTTTGATCGAGAAATACGTGGTTTCCGCCTGCCACCTGCGGTGATATAGATCAACGAGCTCGGCGGCCGGGAAACGGACGGGGTCCAGCAGATTGGTGATCAGCCGCCACTGCTCGGTGCGGACGGTGCCATCGGCCAGGGTGACGGTGACGGTTGCCTCGATCACGCGCACCGGCAGCAGCACCGGCAGGACGCCGTAGCCGATGCGGGCGATATAGGAGCCGTCGCCCAGGTGCCCGGCGGGGGTGGGGACGCGGCGGGCCCCGGAGCGCACCAGGAACCGCGCCCCGCTCTGATGGACGGCATCAAGGAACTCGTTGCCATCGAAGGCCGTGTCGGCCAGCAGGAGCATCGTCTGGTCCAGGGAGGACAGAAGCCGTTTGGCATAGGGGAGTTCACCCTCGGACTCCGGTCCGAAAGCGGCGGCTATGAGCGCGCGGGTGCCGCACTCGACCAGGGCCAGCAGCCCGCAGGAGCGGATAGCCGAACTCCAGACCCTCCCCGGCCCGTTTGGGGTAGCGCCAGGTAAGCGTCTCGTCGTCGGGGGTGTGCAGCAGGGTCCCGTCGACGGCCACCGTGCGCAGGCCCCGCCAGAAGGACCCCTCCTGCCCAGGGCGGGCGACGGGCCCGGCAAGCGTCTCGAACAGACGCCGCAGAGGCGCGGCCCCCACCCTGCGCCTGGCCCGCGTCAGCGAGGAGACCACAGGACACACCAGGGCAAGCGGGGTCAGCGCGGCGGTCAGCTTGGACCACACCGTGCGGTACGAGCGGTGTTCGAACAGCGCGAGAGCGAGCACGAAGTACACCACCACCCGAGAAGGCAGCAGCCGCAGGCGCTTCTCGCGCCGGCCGGTCTCCTCCAGCACCGCGTCCACCAGCGCGAAGTCCACTATCTGGGTCAACTCCCCCAGATGACCCGGCGCGAACACACCCCGGGCTGTCTCGATCGTGGACGTGATGACAGACTTCTCCTGCAACGGGACCCCTGACCTTGATCGACTCTCTTCGCCGATCGTTGATCTATCAGGTGGTCCCGTTGCGCTGTTCAGCAGGACTTGACGTACAACTCAAAGACCAAACGCAACGGTGTTGTCGTTGAGGTTCCTCTATCGGACACAATCGACGGCCTCGGTCAGTACCCTGACGCGGTCACAACTGACCCCTCCTTCTTGAGTGGGCGTTAAGTCCGTTTCTGGTAGCGGCCTCGTCCGGGCTGTGTGAGGAAGCCTTGGCGGGTGGGGCGTCCGAGGCGGCTGCGGGTGATGTTGACGGATGCCTCGTCGGTGGGCATGCCGAGGAGTTCGTGCAGCTCACGGGCTCGGAAGACCTGGCCGGGGTGCTGGTTGAAGGCGTTCACGATGGCCTGGTAGGCGGTGTTCGTCTCGGGCGGATCGGGGTCGCCTCCAGCGGGTGCGAGTTCGGCGATGACCTTGGCGGTGGTGGCCAGGTCCGCGAGTCGCGCTTCGGTCTCGGCCAGGGCGGCGGTCAAGTGCTGGATCTGGTTGCGTAGTTCACCGGCCCGGGCGGTGGTCTCGTCGTGCTGGGCCTGGAGGCCGGCCAGGAGCTCGATGACGTTCACGCGGCCAGCCCGAGGGTGTCGCGCCAGGCCGGAGACGGTGTGGTGAGGCGGCGGGTCATGTTCGCGATCGAGGCCCAGTAGACGCGTGAGGCGGAGGTGTCGGGCCGGTGGTCGTACTCACGGGCGAGGCGGCGGTGCAGCATCAACGTGCCGTTGACCTGCTCCACGATCCACCTTTTCGGTTGCGGGATGAAGCCTTTTCCCTGGTCAGCGGGGTTGCGGCGGGCGATCTCGACGTCGATGCCAGCCAGGGCGCCGTGGATGAGGACCTCGTCCTTGAAGCCCTGGTCCACCAGGGCCTTCTCCAGGCGGTTGCCGCACCGCTCGGCAGCCTGGTCGAGCAGGGCGGTGCCGGCGGCGTTGTCGTGGGCGGATGCGGCAAGCACGACGACGCCGATGACCAGCCCCAGGACGTCGACGGCCAGTCCCCGCTTGCGGCCCGACACCTTCTTGTGCGCGTCCAGTCCCGTCGTGGTTTTCGGGACACCGGCGGCCGCGCGGACAGACTGGGTGTCGATGATCACGAGGGACGGGTCCTCTAATCGGCGGGCTCTCTCCCTCACCTGGCAGCGCAGGAGTTCCTGGATGCGCTGGTCGAGGCCGTCCTGGCGCCACAGCGTGAAGTAGTAGAACACCGCCGACCAGGCCGGCAGGTCGTGGGGCAGGTAGCGCCACTGGCAGCCCGTCCGGTTCTGGTAGAAGATCGCGTTCACGACTTCCCGCAGGTCGCAGGCCCCGGGATCACCGGTCGCCGACCGGGTCACCCGGTCCTGCTTCCACGCCGTGATCATCGGCTGTCGGGTAGCGGGGACGCATTGCTGCGTCCCCGCCCCCTCAGAACCGTGCGTGCCCGCTTTCCAAGCACACGGCTCAAGCAAGCCCCAAGGGCGTTCGCGGTGATGCAAAAACTGCGGTCCTCCTGCGCGTTCTGGCCCGAAGGCTGCGTTGGCAGGAGGCGTGTACGAGACGTGTCTGCGGTCCGTCCGGCGCGCCATGCCGCCCGTGGTGAGTGAGGTAGCTGGCGGCTACCGCTCGGCGGACGGTGTTCAGCCACCAGCGCTCCCATTCGTGCGGGGATTGCGGTGGCTGATGGGTGGTGAGGATGTAGTCCCCGCAGAGTGGACATCGGCCTTCCTGCCTGGCGAGCAGGTTCAGGTTGTAGTTGTCCAGCGGGGGTTTGACCTTCCTCCGCCTTTTGGCCCAGTAATCACGTAGGTCGGGATCGTCAGGTGATGCCCTGCCAGTGACCAGTTGGTGCCGGACGATATTCGTCCAGGAGAACTTGACCACGTGATAAGTGCCGCCGCTTTCGCTGATACAGCTACGATCGCCGAACACCCAGTAGTCGTTCCTGAACTTGTTGAATTTGCCGTAGTAGCGGCGCACGATCCACTTCTTCGGCTTGTTGGGGTGCGAGCGTCTGGCCCACTTGTAGGTGAGCCGCCATACGTGAGAGTCCAGACTCGAGAAGATCCGGCTGGACACCACCCCGCGGTAGTAGGCCGCCCATCCACGAATAATCGGGTTGAGCTTGGCGATGACCGCCACCACGTTCGATCCACGAAGGTTCCGCATCTCGTCCGTGAGCCTCTTCCGTAACCGCATGACCGCCTTCTTGCTCGGCGTGATGATCAGCTTGGAGTCGTGAAAACGGCGGAGAGTGAACCCCAGGAAGTCGAAACCTTCGGAGAGACGCACAATGCGCGTCTTCTCCTCGTTGAAGGTCAGGCCCCTGGGTGCCAGCCACTCCGCAAGCTGCGCCTTGACCTGCTCGGCCTGCTGCCGGGAATGGCAGCAGGCGACCATGTCGTCGGCGTATCGCACCAGTACCGGAGCCCCTCGCACCGTCTCCCCGGCACTACGGCCAGTTGTCAGGTAACGGACTCCGCCAGCTTCCTCCAGCCCATGGAGCGCGACGTTCATCAGCAACGGACTGATCACACCGCCTTGAGGGGAACCCTCTTCGGTCGGCGTGAGCAGGCCGTTCTCGACCACTCCCGATTTCAGCCATCCCCGAATCATTTCCCTGGCGGGGAATGACCCGATTGCTTCCAGCAGTGGTTCGTGGCCGATCCTGTCGAACGCGGCGGACAAGTCGGCGTCCAGAATCCATAGCCTCCTGGCCCGGGAGCCATTCAGCGCGGAAAAGAGAGCGCCGATGGCGTCCGCGCAACTGCGGCCCGGTCGAAACCCGTAGGATCTCGGCTCGAACCGCGCTTCCCACTCGGGCTCCAACGCGTTGCGGACACGCGCCTGATGGCACCGGTCCATAATCACGGGGATACCAAGCGGCCTTTGCTTTCCATTGGCTTTCGGAATGTACACGCGCCGGACCGGCAGCGGATTCCAGGACGAGCGCGTGCGGTGCACACGCACCGCCACATTCATCCTGGCCTCGGGTGACAGGGCAGTCTCCCCGTCGATCCCGGCCGTCCGACGCCCCGCGTTGCGCTGGGTCACCTGCCGCACGCTGATCAGCGTGTTCGACCATGACCTCAGCATCAACTTCTGCAAGGACCGGACCACAGCCCAGTCCTGTTCCCGCGTCGCCTTGAAGATCCTCTGCCGCAGCCTCGCTACGTTGTCCTCGTGGTGACGCCACGCGACGTCCTCCCAGTCGGAAGCGTCCTTGGGTCCGTTCACCGTGGTGTCCAACTTGTCCCTCGGTTCGGGAGGCCCTCGGCCTCGGATTTCAAAGGCTCACCAGCCCACGTCAGCTCCCTTTCGGAACCGGTCGCCAGGACCGGCATCCGGCCGGTTCCCCGTGACAGCCGCCTGGAGGGGCGGCCACATGTCCCGAGTCCCGCTGCCTTTCGGCCGCCGGCATCCGCTTCTTGGGCTTCCTGTCCCGCCGAGGGGTTCCGCCCCTCTTACGATCGGCCTACCGAGCCGAAGGGCTCGGACCCCGACGGGGTTTCCACGTTCCGCGCATACGAGATACGGCCGGGGTGGGCGCCCCCTACACCCCGGGGCCAGCGGTGTTCCCACGGCCGGTAGATCGTCACCAGCCGCCGCTCGCCGCCTCCTCCAGCGGCCAGGCCCTGCACCCTGGTCCTCGTCCCGTCTCCCAAGGCTTGGGCTAACGAGGCATCATCGGGGGTTCACTTGCGTTCGCCCGTCCGGCCTTCCCCTCGCCCGGTTGCTCCCCCAGACGGAGCGGGGGCCCTTGAGCTTCTTCCCTGGGCTTCGCACCCTCACAGGCAGGACCTGCGAGCGCACGCCAGGGCGGGGACTGATCTCGAACACTGATCAGGAACTTCGCATCCGGTCTATAACCGGCCTCCAATCTGCGAGTTCACTCGTAATGCGCGACTTCGTGTCGCACGGATCAACGCCCACTGCTCGTCCGATAAGTCGCTGGGGTACGGCTTTCTCTCCATGACCCGCATCTCAGCATGAACATGCCCAGCAGGTGTCCGGCATGGCGATCAGTACCACGATCGAGCGATCACGAACCGAGGAAGATCGGACTTAACGTCCACTGAGAGCCTTGAGTGGCACCGTCGACCTGGCCCTGCTCCCGCTGCCAATCGTGTCGCAGCGCTTCTGTCCGTGCTGGGCGGTCCGCCTCGGCTAGCGGCCCACCTACGCGCCGTCCACGACGTCGCGCATCAGCTGGTCGACTGGGTAGAGGAACGCTATCCCGCCGTGGCGATCGACCGGGAGGCGGCGCTGTTCGGGGCTGCGACGCACGACATAGGCAAGACGGTGCATCTGGCCGAGCTCTCCGGGCCCGGGTCGGCGCATGAGGAGACCAAGCGGGCTCTGCTACTCGAACGCGGCATCAGCCCAGAGCTCGCCCGCTTCGCCGCGACTCACGCGTCGTGGACGCGATCGGACGTCGTTCTGGAGGACCTCCTAGTGAGCCTCGCCGACAAGATCTGGAAGAACAAGCGCGTTCCCGACCTGAAGGACCTCGTCGTGGTGTGGCTGGCCGAGGCCACCGGCCGGCGGGTGTGGGAGGAGTTCCTCGCGCTCGACGAGGTCCTCTCCCGCATCGGCGACGAGGCCGACGAACGCCTGGCGTTCCAGGCGTCCTTTCCGATCCACACCTGAGGACTTCGCCGCCACCCTGGGTGCCAGCCTGGAGCGGAACGCGGGTGAGGTCAGGCGGAAGCGCTGTCCCACCTCGGGAGACCTTCATCACGGCGTCGACGATCTCACGCCGCGTGGCGTCCTTGGCAAGATAGCCCGGCCGTACCCTCCCCGACGGCGCGGAACACCACGGCGTCCTCGGTGTGCGCGAAGAGGATGATCACCCGTACCGGCAGGTCGTCCGGGGCTACGGCATGCAGCACAGCCAGGCCGTCCAGCTTCAGTGGGGGCGATCGACCGGTTTCGCTTCCTTATCCTGTGGTCCGTATTATGGAAACCGTGAAGGTTGAGGAGCATGCACCAAAATCTCCACGATCGTGCTGCTGCGCGTCTGCTGCGACCCTCCGGTCGGTCGGGGAATACCAGCTCCATTAGGCCACTCGCTCTTCCACGTACACGACCGATTGGTTTCTCTGCCATGCATCACAGGCCACTTCACCGGAGAGTCACGGCGTCAGCGAGTTCCATGCGTGCCGTCGGAACGGAAAGGGAGGGTGAACCGCCGCTCGAAATATCCAGCGTGAGCGCCGACAAAAGATGCGTAGTCGAAGCGTGGGCTGCACGCGAGGGATGGATGCTCGGCGACACAGATGTGTCCGCCTATGCGGCCGCTGATCCCGAAGCGCTCCTCCTCGGATGCCTCGACGGGGTGCCGGCCGCGTCGGTCCTGGCCATTCGGCACGGGGAGGATTTCGGTTTCATTGGCCTGTACATCACCCGGGCTGATCTTCGGGGCAGGGGCTACGGCAGACGAATGTGGCGAGCCGCTGTTGCCAGGCTGGAAGGACGACTGTTCGGCCTGGACGCTGTGCCCGAACAGCAGGAGGCATACATGCGTCTGGGCCTGCGTCCCTTTTGGTGGAACGTTCAGTTCTCCGGGATTCCGCAGCCTGCGAGAATTACACTCACGAGTGTCGAATTGGTCGCCGCCACAGCACTCCCTTTCGACGTAGTGGCTGCGTATGATCGAGAATATTTCCCGGTCACGCGGAATGCCTTCCTGGCTGAATGGATTGACATGCCCGGTGTGCAGAGTCTCGCTGCCCTCCATGAGGGCCGCATTGTCGGATTCGGGACATCTCGACCCTCTCACGGAACATGCTCACGGGTCGGCCCACTTTACGCTGACTCGTCCGAGATTGCTTCGGTCTTGTTGCGAAGCCTGGCTACGATGGCTCCGAACCGCGCGGTCGCAATCGATGCGCCCGAATCCAACCCATTGGCCAAGGCGACCATGGAGCAGCTCGGCTTGAAGCCTCGTGGCCGCACGGTACGGATGTACAACGGCACACCACCAACGGTGCGGCTCTCGGGAATTTACGGCACGACAAGCCTCGAGGCCGGTTGACCAGCTCGTAGGTCAAGCGGCGGGAAATTCACGCCACTCACCCCAGCTTCAAAGGAGTGGTTCGCATGCACGGCCGAAGAGACACACCGGTCCGCGTGGCGGTACTGCACAGAGGTGGTGGCTCCGCCGAGCTCGCCGAGATCGAACAGGCAGCTAGGGATGTCTGCCAACCTGTGATGTTCTTCGACCGATCGGTCGTAACGGAGGATTCCGCACTGGTCCGAGAGGCGGAGGCACTGTTCCCGGTCCGCATCTTTGATCTCCCTAAACTCATCGAATGCGTCAGGGAGGCGGAGGTAGAGGGCGTTACCACCTTCCACGACTGGGAGGTGCAAAACGTTGCCGCCGTGGCGTCGGCTCTCCGGCTACCGGGCCTCTCGACGGGGCCAGGTCCATGGGACAAGCTCACCCAGCGGACGCGCCTTGCTGCTGTCGGGCTGACGAAGGTCACGGCGGTGTCCGTCGACTCCCCGCAGACGTTCGCCGAGGCACTGGACAGGGTTCACCTGCCTGCCGTCCTGAAGCCACGACGTGGCGTGGGCGGCTCGGGTATCGCGTTCGTGGACAGCGAATCCGACGCCGACTACCAACTAGGGCACCGCACCAAGTGGTCCGACCTGCTTCTGGAAAGCAGACTTCCCCCATTCGAGCATCCGCGAACAGAGTGGCTCGCGGACTACGTCTCCGTCGAGATGGCCAGCACCCAAGACGACCATGTTCCAGTCGCGATCTTCGACAAGGCGCCCGTCTCCGTCCATCGGCACACCGGGCCGGATGCGTCCGACGCCGTCAGCGTCACCGGCGATCTGACCCCGACGATGCTGCCGCACATCGTTCGAATGCGCGTCCTCGATTACGTTCGGAAGGTACTCGACGCACTCCGTGTGCGGTGGTGCGTTACCCACACCGAGGTCAAACTCCTGCCGGATGCAGTCGATCTCATCGAGGTGAATGGGCGCGTCGGCGGCCATCTGCCCAGGTTGCTCGGGGTTCTTGGGGGGCCGAACCTCCTCACGATCGCAATGAACCTGGCACTGGCGCAGGAGCCTGAGATCCCCCCACTCGCCGACGGAGCGACTCAGGGGTATGCCATGGGACTGTTCCCGGCCTTCGGGGAAAGGACGGGAACCGTGCACTCAGCTGTTTCACGTGACCAGCTGGAACGGTACCCCTGTGTCATCCAGGTAGACGAGGTCGCCGAGCACGGGGCGCCACGTAGGGCCAGCGGATACCGGGTCGCGAACGTCGTCCTGCGCGCCGGTGAAGAGGAAGAACTCACCCTGGCCGTCACTGCGATCGCGTCGGGGATCGCCACACTCTTCAGTGCCGACGGACTTGATGAGGACCCGTGGTTCGAGAACTTCCGCTCAAAGAATCGTTGACGGTGGTGGGTGAGAAGCCGGATCTCAACCGATCATCGAACAGGTTTCCCGCCGGGGTGATCTTCCCGTTGTGCGCGCATGAAGACAGGGCCTCTCGGTAGCTCGGGGATGCGAATCTGACCGAGCAGCGCCGGGAGGCCCTAGGTGACTGGTGTTAAGCGGGTCGTCCTGGGCGTGCGGTGTCGCCGTTGGGGGTGTCAGGGTCGTGGTTGCTGGCTGGTGGTCGGGCGGCGTGTGGGTGGTTCGTGGCCGTCGTGGGGGCTGTTGAGGGCTTGGCACGGCCGCGTGCGGGTCGTTTGCATGGTCCAGGGCGCCCTCGGGACGGTCAGCCGGCGGCGACCGCCCACTTGTCACTGCCTGTGGACATGATTCCGAGCACGCCGAGCCGCGCGACGTTGACGGCGGCGGCCAGCAAGGAGAAGTCGGCGGCGATCTTGGCCCGGCCCCGCACCCGGGCGCGGCGTCCGCCGTGTCGCCGCCGCATCAGGTGGGCGATCTTGCGTTCGACCTTGGGGCGGGTGGCCCGGTAGGCGGCCAGCCAGACGGGGTCCGCACTGCGAGCCCGGCCCCGGGCCAGGTGTTCGGGCCTTGACCCCGCGGAGTGGACACCTGTTCGTGTTGTTATGCAGCGAGTGTCAGGGTAGCTGACTGCTGTTCGTAGACGTTCGGTGCCTTTTGTTCGTTCGCCGAGTGCCGTCGCCGGGTGTTGTAGCGGGTGGTCCAGCGGAAGACCGTCAGGCGGCAGTCGTGGGCTCCGTCGAAGCGGCGGGCGCCACGGAGCGTCTCGCGTTTGAGGGCGGCGTTGAACGACTCGGCGAGTGCGTTGTCCGCGCTCGTACCGATCGCGCCCATGGACTGCCGCACTCCCAACTCTGTGCAGAAATGGGCGAATTCGCGGGACGTGTACTGGGCTCCGTGATCGCTGTGGAAGACGGCGCCGGCCAGGCTGCCGCGGGTCGCTTCGGCGGCCCGGAGTGCGTCGGTGACGAGCGAGGTGCGCATGTGGTCGGCGAGCGACCAGCCCACCAGGCGGCGTGAGAAGCAGTCGATCACCGTCGCCAGATACAGGAACTCGCCGTCGCCCACCGGCAGGTAGGTGATGTCCCCGACGTACTTGGTGTTCGGCGCACTCGCGGTGAAGTCACGCCCCAGCAGGTCCGGCACTCGGGTGGCGGACGGCTCGGGCACCGTGGTGACCTGCCGCTTGCGCAGCCGCAGCCCGGCGATGCCGAACTTCCGCATGACCCGTCCGACGCGCTTGTGGTTCACCGGCTCGCCTTCGTCTCGGAGCTCGGCGGTGATGCGGGGGCGGCCGTAGGTGCCGTCCCATTCGGTGTGCACGGCCCTGATCCGCATCGCGAGCGCGGTATCGGCCCGCTCACGCGCGGCACGGGCCTGGCGGCCCGCCCGCCACTTGTAGAAGCTGGAGCGGGCGACCTCCAGCACGTGACACAACCGCTTCACGCTCCAGGCGCGGTGGTGGTCCTCGATGAACTGGAAGCGGCTGGTCACCAGGTCATCTCTTGTGCGAAAAACTTCGTCGCCTTGCGGAGAATGTCCCGTTCGGTGGCGAGTTTCTGCATCTCCTTGCGGGCTGCCGCCAGCTCCCGGCGCAGGGCCTCGTTCTCGGCCTGAAGCTCCTCGGCCGTCGGCGGGGAATCCACCGTGCTCTTCTCCGTGCTCGTCGTGCTGCCCCCGCCGCGGCGGGCCCGTTCGGCCCGCACCCAGTTACGCAGCGTCTCGCGGCTGATCCCCAGATCTTTGCCGATGCCCTCGAAGGTGTGGCTCGGGTCCGACAGGTACAGCGCGACAGCGTCCGCCTTGAACTCGGGCGAGTAGACCTTCATCACCATAAAAGATGCCTCCTACCCGGCCCCTGGCGGGGCCGGGCTCAGAGGTGTCCACCACTCGGGGACAGGTCCCTTCTTCGTGAGGGCCGATGGTGATGACGCGTCCGTTCCTGGCGGTAGTGCACTGCGCCGCAAGGGGGCAGGCGGCGCAGGCGGTCTTGAAGCAGGCCGTCCCACCGCCATCAGACTTCGGGCGGATCGCGGCGGTCACCTGGTTCGGGCAGGTGACCTGCCCTGCCTCCAGATCGATGGTGAAGGCGTCCTTGGAGAACCGCCCACCGGGCGCGTTGGCCGCCTGCACCTTGACCATCACCCGGGCGCCCGCGTCGTCCAGCTCGGCCAGCAGCGGCCCGGTCCCGTAAGCGGCGTCGCCGTAGACTTCGGCCCGCGCCTGGTCTGCCTGCTCGGCGGCAGGTGGTTGGAGAACGTCGGCGAGCAGGTCGGCGGCGGGCTCGGCATCGCCGGCGTTGCCCGCCGTGACCTCGGTCGCGGTGATGACCTCGCTGTCGGGTTCCTCGGCCACATGACCCTTGTAACCGTCGAAGGACCGGCGGACGGTCTTGTGGCCGTGCCGGGCCTCGGGATCAACCGTGGAGATGACCCGGTCCGCGGCCACCTTGCGGGCGATCTTGAAGACGCCCCCGTCCTGCTCCAGGTCCTGGCCCAGCACGGTGGCCAGCAACCGCGCGGCCTGGCCCACATCCCCGGGCACGGCCCGGCCGTCCAGCACGGTCAGCAGCGCGAACCCGTCACGGGCCCGCGAATCGATGAGGGCTTCCCGCTCGGCCGCGTCCGTCCAGTCGATGACCGGCTTGTCCGTGCTGGTGTAGGCGTCCCCGCTGGAGATCACCGCCCGCAGCTCGGCCCGCAGCACGTGATCGGCCGCCCGCAGCAGGCCGCGGATGGCCGAACGGATCAGCGTGATGGTGTCCTGCGTGGCCACCGCGTCATAGATCGGTGCCGAGTCCAGCACCCTCCTGCGGCCGACCAGTCCGGCCTGTGCAGCAACCTCTACCGTCCGCTCGAAGATCCGGTTCGGCCGGGCGGAAGCGGCAAGCCTCGCCCGCATGTCGACCAGCACGGTGTGCACGAACCCCGGATGGTCGAAGTCCAGCCCGCCGGCGGCGTACTTCCAGCGCACATCGAACGCGAACCGCTCGACCGCCTCGCGATCGGACAAACCCTCCAGACGCTGCAGGACCATCACGACCGCCACGATCATCGGCGGCACCGACCTGCGGCCGTCCTCGGCGAACAGATCGGCGAACATCTCATCGGGGAACAACGCCCGGCACTCGCGGTGCAGCACCGCGTAGATCGAGTTCGGCGCCAGCCGACCCTCGCAGAAACCCACTGTGGAGGAGAGCAACCCCGGCTGCATCGGAGTCCGGCCCACTGCCATCGCTCAACCTCTCCCCACACCCAGCGACCAACACCCCGCAGCCTGACACAGGACGAAGACCCAGCGCGAGCTCACACGATTAACACCAGTCACCTAGTGTCCTGAGTCGGTAGTTCATTGGTGGTTGTAGGGTTGGGGGATGCCGGGCCCGAAGCCGTTGTCGTTGGAGTTGTCCGAGCGCGAACGCCGCGTACTGCGAGGCTGGTTGCGTAAGCGGACCGCGGGGCAGGCTCTGGTGCTGCGCGCGAAGATCGTGCTGGCGTGCGCCGAGGGCCGCCCGAACGCGCAGGTCGCGCAGGAGCTCGGCATCTCGCGGGAGACAGTGCGCAAGTGGCGGTCCCGGTTCGCCGCCGACCGTCTTGAGGGGCTGGTCGATGCTCCGTGTTCCGGAGCCCCGCGCAGGATCACCGACGAGCAGGTCGAATCCCTGGTCGCCCGCACCCTCGACCAGGCGCCTCCATCGGGGGATTCGCACTGGTCGACGCGGTCGATGGCCCAGGCTGCAGGCATGTCGCAGTCGGCGGTCTCCCGGATCTGGCGGGCGTTCGGCCTCAAGCCGCACATCGTGCAGACCTGGAAGCTGTCCACCGACCCGCAGTTCGTGACCAAGGTCCGTGACGTGGTCGGCATCTACCTGTCCCCGCCAGAGAACGCCCTGGTCCTGGCGGTGGACGAGAAGTCGCAGATCGTGTGCCACGAACGCTGAAGGAGGCGTTGAGGTAGCTGCTTCTGGAAGCGGTGCTGTGTGAGAGATGGAGGTAGGTCCTCCGGGGTCGCCCTGCAGGGGGAGATCCCAAACCACCGCAGGCTGCGCCGGTTAAGTGCCGGGGTGGTGAGCGCTGCGGCAAAAGGCGCGACAGCGATCGCGTCAGGTATGGGTCAGAAAGGCGAGCGTGAGCGAACCGCTGATGACGTGTCGTAAATTTTCTCAGTGGCGTCGAAACCGGGGCATGATCTGGGCTCTGGGACAAGTCCGGGGGGAGCCTGCTGACTGCCCGGATGGCGTCCGGCATGGAGGCGGCGCGAGTCTGGCCCGGGCTCTTGCATGGAACGTGGGAACCTGTCGCCCCGATACTGCCGCCGGCCCGTTGGGCCGGAGGCGAGAGGGAGAACCCCAAGCGGACAAAACCGCGAGGAGTCGAGTACCGATGCGGGGCACGGGGGCGGACCGTCTCGTAGTAGCGATGAGGCCCGGTAATGCGGGCGGAGCGAAGGGGACGGATCGTCCGGATCTGCTTGGTGGCCAACCGGAGTGCCCGGGATGAACCAGACGAGCGGATCGAAGTCGTTCGAGATCTCGAAACACCTGGTGCTCGAGGCGTACTTGAGGGTCAAGGCCAACAAGGGCGCGGCGGGCGTCGACGGCGAGTCGATCGAGCAGTTCGAGGCTGACCTGCGGGGCAACCTCTACAAGCTGTGGAATCGCATGTCATCGGGCTGCTACTTCCCGCCGCCGGTACGGATGGTGGAGATCGACAAGCCGGGAGGACGCGGGGTCAGGGTCCTCGGCGTGCCGACGGTCGCGGACAGAATCGCGCAGACGGTGGTGGCGATGGTGCTGGAGCCGCTGGTGGAGCCTGTGTTCCACCCGGATTCCTATGGCTATCGACCCCGGCGTAGCGCACTGGACGCGGTCGAGGCGTGCCGGGAACGGTGCTGGAGAACGGACTGGGTGATCGATATGGACATCCGGGGCTTCTTCGACAACCTCGATCATGATCTCGTCCTCAAGGCGGTCGCCCACCACACCGACCAGCGGTGGGTCCTGCTGTATGTGGAGCGGTGGCTGAAGGCCCCGCTCCAGCGGCCGGACGGCAGCCTGCTCGCCCGGGACCGCGGCAGCCCGCAGGGCTCAGCGGTCTCACCCGTGTTGTCCAACCTGTTCATGCACTACGCGTTCGATGCCTGGATGGCCCGGGAGCACCCGGGCATCCAGTTCGAGCGGTACTGCGATGACGTGGTGGTCCACTGCCGCAACGAGGTCCAGGCGCATCGGGTGCGTCAGGCCATCGCCGAGCGGCTGGCCGAATGCGGGGGTCTGGAGCTGCATCCCCAGAAGACCCGCATTGTGTACTGCAAGGACAGGAACAGGCGTGGCTCAGCTGAGCACACCTCGTTCACGTTCCTGGGGTACGGGTTTCGCGTGCGCAGGCTCCGGACGAAGCGCGGGGAATACTTCTTCGGCTTCAATCCGGGGGTCAGTGACGAGGCCGCCAAGCTGATCCGGGTGCAGATCCGCCGTTGGCGGCTGCACTTGCGCAGTGACACGACCCTGGAGCAGCTCGCCCGGGAGATCAACCCGGTCGTGCGGGGCTGGATCAACTACTTCGGCCGGTTCCATCCGACCGCGTTGCGTTCCAGCCTCAACCCTGAACAGTCAGCGGAATTCGATGATCTGACGGCCCGGTAGCAGAAAAGGTGCCCTGAACTGCGAGGATGCGACTGTCGAGGAAGCATCGGGTGCAGGAGTCAGGACACCTTTCTGGTGAGCGAGCGTACAGGGTGGGACCGGGGCCTGGTCGTGAGGGCTGACGGGAAAGGTTTGGTCGGGCATGCCGGGGTGGTGTTGCTGCGGCGCCTTGCGGACCGGTCGGGGCTGACCGGGGCCCTGTCCGGGGTGTTCCCGACCGGCGGTCCGGGCTGGCGGGACCGGGCAGTGGTCCTCGTCCACCTGGCGATATCGATCGCGCTCGGCGCCCGCAGTGTGGCCGAGGCCGGACAGCTCGCCTGGCACCATGAGCGGGTGATGGGCCCGGGCGTCTCGGACTCCACGGTGCACCGCACCCTGAACCTGTGTGACGCCGACCGGATCGCGGCGATCAACCGGGCCCGGGCGCGGATCCGCCGTACGGTGTGGTCGTGGCTGGCGCTGCGGCCCGGCGGATTTCCCTGGCTGACCATCGCCGGGAAACGCCTGCACCACTGGGTGATCGTCGATATGGACGCAACGATCATCACGGCCGCCTCGAAGAAAGAGGGCGCGGCGGCGACCTGGAAGAAGAGCTTCGGGTTTCATCCTCTGGCCGCGTGGTGCGCGAACACCGGCGAGTGTCTGGCGATGCTGCTGCGGAGCGGCAACGCGGGCTCGAACACGGTCGCCGACCACAAGGCGGTGCTCGCCGATGCGCTCGCCCAGATCCCGGGCTCCTCGCGCGCGAAGATCCTCGTGCGGGTCGACGGGGCCGGCGCGACCCACGGCCTGCACGAACATCTCCTCGGCTTGAACACGCGTCGGCGCACGGTCCGCTTCACCACCGGCTGGACCATCACCGAGGCCGACGAGCAGGCCATCGCGAAACTGCCCGAGGCAGCGTGGGAGGCATCCCTCAACCAGGACGGCAGCGTCCAGGAGGGCTACTTCGTCGCCGAGTTGAGCGGACTGAACGGACGCGAGGGCTGGAGCCGGGGCCTGCGGCTGATCGTCCGCCGGGTCAGACCCTCCAGCCGCCACCTGGCGAACCTGACCGACTTCGAGAAGAAGACCGGCTGGAAGTACTCGGTCATCGCCACGAACATCAACAAGATGACCCGGGTCGTCGGCTCCCACCAGATCCAGTGGCTGGACGCCGTGCACCGCCACCATGCCGTGGTCGAAGACCGCGTGCGCACGAACAAGGCCATGGGCTTGCACAACCTGCCCTCGAAATCCTGGCAGAACAACACGAGTTGGATGCTGACCGCGAACCTCGCGGCCGACCTCGACGCCTGGCTCCGTCTCCTGGCCCTCCACGACCAGGACGGCCTCGCCGACGCCGAACCCGACACCATGCGCTTTCGGATCTACCACCTGCCCGCCCGCCTCGCCCACCACGCCCGCCGCCGGCACCTCCGCCTCCCTGCCGACTGGCCCTGGGCCAGGGCATTCGCCACGGCCTGGCGGCGTCTGACCGAGCTTTCCGCCGTCACCTGACGCGCGGACCCCGCCCCGACGAAGACCAGGAAGGAGAGACCGGCACCACCACCGGGACCGTGGAACCCGGCGCAGCCGCAGCGACACGCGACGGCCCCACCCGCCAATACGCGGGACAAACAGGGCGAGCCGAAGACGCTACCCGGCAGCGATCACCGCTGACAGATCGAGGTCAACCGCATCAACGACTATCTGGTGCGGTGGCTCGTCCGCAAGTACAAGCGGTTCCGGCACAAGCGAGCGCGGGCGCGAGAGGCGCTGGGCCGTCACGCGCGACGGTTCCCAGGACTCTTTGCCCACTGGAAGCTCGTCACGCCGTAACCGTGCACGACTGGACGATGGGAGCCGTGTAAGCCGAGAGGTTTACGCACGGTTCTGAGAGCGGCGGCGGGTGAAATCCCCGCCGCCGACTCACCCAGGCCCTGGACCGGTCCCAGCCGGTACTGCCGATGATGCCCGGAGTGCCGGAGCGCGCCACCCACGACTACGTTCGCGCCGGCACCACCACCCTGTTCGCCGCACTCGATGTGGCCACCGGCAAGGTGATCGGATCCCTCCACCGCCGTCACCGCGCCGAGGAGTTCAAGAAGTTCCTGATCAAGCTCGACAAGCAGGTGCCCATCGGGCTGGACATCCATCTGATCTGCGACAACTACGCCACCCACAAGACGCCGGACATCAAGAAGTGGCTGCTGGCACACCCCCGCTTCCACCTGCACTTCACCCCCACCGGGGCGTCCTGGCTGAACCTCGTCGAGCGATGGTTCGCCGAACTCACCAACAAGCAGATACGGCGAGGCGTCCACAAATCCGTCCCCGCACTGGAGAAGGACATCCGCGACTGGATCGCCGCGTGGAACACCGACCCCAAGCCCTACATCTGGACGAAGACCGCAGACGAGATCCTCGAACGCCTCGGCAGATATCTGAACAGAATTCCTGACTCAGAACACTAGCTACTCGGGTTGATAATCCGAACGAGCGACTGGAGTCTCCGCCGTCTCTGTCGGGGACTCCGCCTCGACGGCTGCGGGCGGCAGGGCGGAGGTTTGACTCGGAGGAAGCCACCGCCTGGTGGCCCCCGGCTCTTCCCGAACAGTCGGCGGATCACGGACGCGGCCCTGCGCCACATCGCCCTACAGGCCACGATGTCCTACGGCGTATCGGGCGCCACCAAGCTCGCCGGGCCGGGCTGGCGCGGCGGTCAGGCCATGGAGCAGGTGCTGCGCATGGAGTCGTACGGAGATCGCTGGGCCCACGCCCTGGTCGCCCGGCACCCGGCCCTGGGAGCGGCGCTCGCCGCCGCCAGGCGGTCGGTGACGATCTCGCGCCGCGCGTGGTGATCCACTGCCCGTAGGCATTCGCGAAGGCCACGCCAGCGACCCCGGCCAGGGCCTGCGTCCCTTACGCGACCCCGACGCCGCTGAGGACGACGAGGAAGAGGCCCGACATCCTGGGCGTATCCGGGACGTCAGGCCGTTCGTTCGCTGCTTGCTACCGGGGCCCTGTGGCCGGGGCGGGCGGGGTGCGCGGTCGCAGGCGCTCTCCCTGCGGCCCGAACATGATCAGGTACTCGACCGGGCCGCCGGGGCCGGCGTTCGCGACCCCGTGGGGATTTCGGGTGTCGAACTCCGCGACGTCTCCGGCACTCAGGACGAGGTCCTGGTCGCCGAGTGCGAGCCACAGCCGCCCGTACAGGACGCACAGCCATTCCCAGCCGTCGTGGGAGACCTGCCGGGGCCGCGCGGGCGGCTCCTGGACGGGAGGTAGGACGTGTTTGTGGGCGTGCAGGCCCCCGACGTACCGGGTCAGCGGCAGCACCGCCTTGTCATCGCCGAAACGCTGGAGCGCGGAGGCACGGGGCTCGGCCGCAGGAGCGGGTGCGGTGCCGGCCAGCTCGTCCAGTGAGAGGCCGTACTCCTTCGCCAACTGCAACACCACTTCCAGGGTGGGCTTGCGTCGGCTGGTCTCGATCCGCGACAGCGTGCTCGGGGAGATGCCGGTCGCGCAGCTGACGCCGGTGAGCGTGGAGCCGCGGTGTTCGCGTGCGGCCCGCAGCCGGGAACCCATCGACGCCAGCGTGTCGGCCACGTCGTCGCCTGCCACCCGCTCGGCCCCCTTCCGGACGTGCCGCTCCACCGTCCTGTCCTGCAAGTTTGCCAGAGTGGCAACGGTAATCGCGGTGGACGGTTGCTGCGCCGCATGATCGATGCGTACCTGCGTCCACCCGCGAACCGAGAGAAGGCCCCATGCAGCCCGAGACGTCCGCCGCACTCCGCCACCGCACCGTCGAGGCCCCTGCCGGGCGCCTGCACCTGGTCGAGCAGGGCACCGGCCCGCTGGTCCTGCTCGTGCACGGCTTCCCCGAGTCCTGGTACTCCTGGCGCCGCCAGCTCCCGGCCCTCGCCGAGGCCGGCTACCGGGCGGTGGCGCTCGACGTGCGCGGCTACGGCCGCTCCTCCAAGCCCGCCCCAACCGATGCCTACCGGATGCTGGACCTGGTGGAGGACAACGTCGCCCTCGTGCACGCCCTCGGCGAGGAGAACGCGGTGGTCGTCGGCCACGACTGGGGCTCCAACATCGCCGCCACCTCCGCCCTGCTCCACCCCGAGGTCTTCCGGGCCGTCGCCCTGCTGAGCGTCCCGTACACGCCGCCCGGCGGCCCCCGCCCCACCGACATCTTCGGCCAGATCGGAGGCCCCGAGCAGGAGTTCTACGTCTCCTACTTCCAGGAGCCCGGCCGCGCCGAGGCCGAGATCGAGCCTGACGTGCGAGGCTGGCTCGCGGGCTTCTATGCCGCCCTGTCCGCCGACACAATGCCCGCCCAGGGCGAGCCCGCCCCGCACTTCGTCGCCCACGGCGGCCGGCTGCGCGACCGTTTCCCCACCGGCCCGCTCCCGGCATGGCTGAGCGAGGACGACCTCGACATCTACGCCGGAGAGTTCGAGCGCACCGGCCTGACCGGCGCCCTCAACCGCTACCGCACCATGGACCGCGACTGGGAAGACCTCGCACCCCACCGCAGAGCCCCGATCAAGCAGCCGTCCCTGTTCATCGGCGGCACCCTCGACGCCTCCACCACCTGGATGTCCGACGCCATCGACGCCTACCCCACTACCCTCCCCCGCCTGTCGGCCTCCCACCTCCTGGAAGGCTGCGGCCACTGGATCCAGCAGGAACGCCCCGACGAGGTCAACAGCCTGCTGACCGACTGGCTCGCCACCATTCAGATCTGAAACAGGCGGGCCTGGCCGAGGCTTGTGTACACGAACAGC
This sequence comes from Streptomyces sp. SCSIO 30461, assembly GCF_037023745.1. Classification (NCBI taxonomy): domain Bacteria; kingdom Bacillati; phylum Actinomycetota; class Actinomycetes; order Kitasatosporales; family Streptomycetaceae; genus Streptomyces; species Streptomyces sp. SCSIO 30461. Next base: position 4,047,255 of record NZ_CP146101.1, on the reverse strand, counting down.
TCGGCCCGGGCACGGGCCATCCACCTTGATCGTGGACACCCCTACACTGGATCTTGAATTCAGGGAAAGGAGTCCCGAGTGGGGACCTGCAAGTACTCGGCGGAGTTCCGGGCCGACGCGTGACTCTGGTCCGTTCGTCGGGCCGACCCGTCTCGCGCATCGCCGCCGAACCCGGTGTGAGCCACGAGACACTGCAGCAGTGGATCAAGACCGCGGAGAAGGCTGAGCGTCCTGAGGCACTCGCGGAGTCCACAAAGGACGCGGAGATCGCGGGCTTGCGCAAGCAGGTCCGCGATCTCGAGATGGAACGTGACATCCTGCGCCGGGCGGCCAAGTGTTTTGAGGGCGAGACGAACTGGTGGGCTGCTTCGGGTTCGATGCCGACCGTCGCGACGCCTTTGGCGTGAAGCGGCTGCGCACCGTGCTGAACCTGTCCCGGTCCGGGTTCTACCGATGGCTGAAGACCGCGCCGGCGCGGGCAGCGAAGAAGGCCACCGACGCAGCGCTCGTCAGGCCAGGATCCTCCGATCCATGGGAACGGTCGGCACCTCCGCTGATAATGCCGCCGCAGAGTCGTTCTTCCCTCGGTCCGCGAAGTCCACCTTGTGCGCACGGCTGTCTCCGGATGCCGAGCGCACCGCTCGACTGCCCTGGCCACTGGACTGGCAACGCCACCACCGCATTCTCGCCGCTCTGGCAGCCGACGAGCCCGGTGGCCGGCTACCCGATGTCGCACCCGGCGTGATGTTCGCCCCCCTCCAAGCGTCAACGGCATTCCGTGATGGCAGGCCGGAGATGTCCGCGGAAGGCATTGTTGGTGGCGGCAGCGGTGTTGGTGGGGGTGGATCCTCATGTCGCCCTGACCGCGTCCGCCGGGGCTGTGCGCAGGGCCTGGCGGGTGGGGAGTTCGATCGTGAGGAAGGCCGTCGTCACGATCGTCGCCGCGACGGCGGGGAGCAGCCAGGCCGGGCCCGCTGGCCAGGGGCGGTCGAGGAAGCCCTGGCCGAGGAGCGCGAGGGGCAGGGCGGTTCCCCGTCAAGTTCAGCGTGTTGAGTACTTGCCTCCTCGGGACGGTGCTCGCTCAGGTGCCTTCTCGTGGCGGAAGACCTGTGGGTCTGATCGGGAATGAATGTTCTCCTCGGGGGGCGTCGCAAGCTGTGCCACGTCTCTTGTCCGGCGACGGAAGGTGCAGGGGGATAGGACTCGTAGCCGGTGTAACTGGCATGATCGCTACTCATGGACTCTGGCGGGTGGGGCACTCATGCGGTCGAGTTGGCTGCTGACCAAGTGGTCAAGCGGTTCTCCAGTGGGGGCGGCGGGCGTGCTGGGCGTGAATGGCGTGCTCTGACGTTGTTGGCCGCGTATGCGCCCGGGCTGGCTCCTGTCCCTGGCACTGCGGATCTTGCGGCTGAGGAGCCGACAGTGGTGATGTCCCGTCTTGCCGGTGTTCCTCTGCGGGGGTGTCCCCTGGGAGGCGAGCAGGTCAAAGCACTGGCCGACGCGGTGAGCGAGCTGCATGCCGCAGTGCCCGCCGACGTGCTTCGCCAAGTTCCTGTCCGGCCCGGGCAGCAGGACGATCTCATCGTCCAGCTCAAGGAGTGGGCCGTGACGGTTCGTCCTCGGGTCGACGGCTTGGTGGGGCGGGCCATGGACGATGGACTGCGGTGGCTGACCCAGTCGGGGCTGAGCAGCGACGACGCTTCGCGGGTCCCGCCGGTCTTCGGCCCGGGAGACGGTAACCTCGCCAACTATCTCTGGGATGGCTCCCGGGTCCGAGTGGTCGACTTCGAGGACTCGGGGCGCAGTGATCGCGCTTTCGAACTCGCGGAGATCACGGAGCACGTGGGCAGCTGGGTGGAGCACCCGCTCGATGTCCCCGCGTTTCTGGCCTGCTTCGACCTGGCCGCGGCCGAAGAAGCACGGTTGCGGGACTGCCGCCGGCTTCTCGCCCTGGTCTGGCTGTTTCTCCTGGCCTTCGACCACAAGAACGTCAGAAATCCACCAGGCACCGCGGAGCGGCAGGCTGATCGTCTGTGGCGATTGCTCGCCTGAGCTGCTCAGCGGGTGGGGTGGGGTTGTGTCGGAAGGACCCGCACTCTGTTGTCGGGGGTGGCGAGTTCGGCTCGTAGCTGGCGGTTCTCCACCGTGAGCTGGTGCACGATGCGGACCAGTCCCTCGCGGTCGGCCTGGAGCTGCGCGATCTCCTCTTTGTCATTGGCCCGGAGCTCTTTCAACTTGACGATCTGCTGCCGCAGCCGCTTCTCGCTGTCCGGTATCTGCCCGCGCTCCCGGACCTTGTCGTAGAACTCGATTTTCAGGTCCACGTGGCGCTGGGTGAGTGCGTTGCGTGGGAGCTGGGCTTCTTGGGCCAGAGCGACGATTGTCAGGGCTCCGTTGGAGTGTTCGGGGGTCCCGGCCAGGATGCGTTCCATGGCGGCGCGGATGCGGTGTCGGGGTACGACCTGAAGTGGCCCTGGCAAGATTTTCGTGAAGTCGGGGTGTGCCACCGTGCGCCGGTGACGCTCCGTCACTTGTGGCGGGACTGTCGTCGAGTGTGATGACCTCGTACGGATTGTGTCTCCGCACCTCGATGTGGTGCGGGTGGAGCGGGTGTGGGTGGCGGGCGGCGTGGTCCGCGTTGCGGCCTCCACGCGTGAGACGACGGTGGCCTGTCCGGATTGCGGCCGCGGTTCCGCGCGGGTGCACAGTCGCTACTGCCGCTCCCTGGCCGATGTCGCTGTCGGCGGGCGTCCGGTGCTGATCGAACTTTCCGTGCGGCGGCTGTTCTGCGACAGCCCGCGCTGCGACCGGCGGACGTTTGCCGAGCAGGTCGACGGACTGACCAAACGCTACCGACGCCGGAGCCCGCTGCTGCAGCATCTGGTGGAGATGACCGGCGTGCTCCTCGCCGGCCGCGGCGGCGCCCGGCTCCTGCAGATCCTGAAGGTGCCGCTGTCGCGGACCAGCGTCCTGTTCCACCTGATGCGCTTACCACTTCCGCCGGCTGCAACCCCGCGGGTCCTGGGCGTGGACGACTTCGCGCTGTACCGGGACGTCTACGGCACCCTGCTGGTGGATGGCGAGACGCGGTTGCCGATCGAGCTGTGGGAGGGGCGCGACGCGGAGCAGGTGACGGCCTGGCTGCGGACGCACCCCGGTGTCGAGGTGGTCTGTCGGGACGGGTCGCTGGTCTACCGCCAGGGCATCACCGAGGGTGCCCCGGAGGCGGTGCAGGTCAGCGACCGCTTTCACCTGTGGCAGGGGCTGTCGAAGCGGGTCGGGGACATCGCCGCCGCCCACCGCGGCTGTCTTGCCGCCGCGGTACCCGAGCCTGAAGCAACACCATCACAGGACGAACCTGTGGGACCGTCCAACCAGGCCGATACCCCGGCCCGGCGCCACGCGAAGCGGCTGTTCGAGGCGGTGCACGCGGTGACCGACACCGGCCGATCGATCAACGCCGCAGCCCGCGAGACGGGCTTAAACCGGCGCACCGTGAGCAAGTACGCCCGGGCAGCCACCTGGCAGGAATGCGTACGAACCAGCCGGCCCCGCCGGCCCACCAGCCTCGACCCCTACCTGGACTACCTGCGACAACGCTGGGAGGAAGGCGAGCACAACGCCACGGTGCTGCACCAGGAACTCCTCGCCAAGGGCTACCGCGGCCACTACCAGCGGATCAAAATGGCCGTCGCGCCGCTGCGCCGCGGCCTGCCGATCGACACGCCGCGCGAGCGGCCTCCCTCGCCCCGGCAAGTCGCCCGATGGATCACCACCACACCCTCCCGACGGAGCCTGCACGCCTCCGAGCAACTACGCCGGCTGTTCGAGCACTGCCCGGAACTGGACTGCACCCACGATCTGGTGCGCCAGTTCGCCGCCATGCTCGACACCCGCGACGCCGCCCCGCTGCCGGCCTGGCTCGAACACCTCACACGCTCCCGCCTCCCGCCCCTGGCGGGCCTGGCCAGCGCCATCCGGGAGGACCAGAGCGCGGTCGTGCAGGGCATCACCACCCCGTTCAGCTCCGGCGTCAACGAAGGCCGCATCACCGACCTCAAACTCCAAAAACGGATCATGGCCGGCCGCGCCGGAGTCCCACTCCTCCGCCACCGCGTCATCCACATGGCCATACTCCGACGCCACTACCAATAACAGAGCGTCACCGGCGCACGGTGGCACACCCCGACTTCACGAAAATCTTGCCAGGGCCCCTGAAGTGCAGAGCCGCGTACGGATAAACGTGCAGAGGGGTCAGGCGACTTCGTTTTCGCGCTCGATGGCCTTGAGGCGGTTCTTGAGCCGGTAGCTGGGGCCGTTGATGGAGATCACTTCGCAGTGGTGCAGGAGGCGGTCGAGGATCGCGGTGGCGAGGACCTCGTCTCCGAACACTTGTCCCCATTCGCTGAAGGTCTTGTTCGAGGTCAGGATGATCGAGCCCTTCTCGTAGCGCTTGGAGATGACCTGGAAGACCAGGTTCGCCTCGGCGCGTTCGAGGGGCTGGTAGCCGACTTCGTCGACCACGAGGACGCTCGGTCGCAGGTAGCTGCCGAGTTTGCTGGTCAGCCGGCCTGCAGCCTCGGCGGTCTTGAGGTTGCGGACCATGTCGTCGAGGCTGGTGAAGTAGATCGAGTAGCCGGCCCGGCAGGCGGCGACCGCGAGGGCGACGGCGATGTGCGTCTTGCCGACTCCGGGCGGCCCGAGCAGGGCGGCGTTCGCCTTGGCCTCGACGAACGAGAGGGTGGCGAGGTCCTTGACCTTGCGCGGGTCCAGGTCGGGTTGGAAGGAGAAGTCGTACTCGTCGATCGTTTTGTGGTGCGGCAGCCTCGATGTGCGCAGTCCGCTGCGGAAGCGGCGGTCGTCTCGGACGGCGAGTTCCTCGGACAGCACCAGGTCGAGGAAGTCGAGGTAGCCCAGCTTCCCCTCGTCGGCCCGCCGGGTGTACTCGTTGATGGTTTCCGCCAGGTGGGGCAGGCCGAGCTTGCCGGCCGTGCTGCGGATGCGGGTGCTGACCAGCTCGCTCAAGACGTTTCCTTCGTGCTCGGGTGGGTGGTGAAGGGGCGAGTGCCGGTCAGCTCGTCATAGACCGACAGCGGACGGCGGCCGACCTCGACGCGCGTGGCCGCGGCCCGGTTCAGCAGAGCCTGCAACGGGCCGGCTTCCTCGCCGCGGAGCTGCGGCCGGGACGGGATGTCGCCGGTGGTGGTCCGGCGTCCCTTGCCGGTGGGCAGGCCGTCCCAGTGCGTCTCCTTGACGACACGCACCCCGCGGCCGACCGCTCTCGGGTGCATCGCCAGCAGCGTCACGCCGTCCGGGCCAGGCACCGTGGAGTGCAGCATGACCTGTGACTTCGTGGCCCGGATCTCCACCAGCTGGCGTGGACGGACCCAGCGGGCGGGCACCGAGTAGAGGTTGCCGCCGAAGGCGACGAGGCAGTCCTTGCCGACCGGCCGCAGATGCCGCTCGGCCACCAGATACGGGGTGGGCGGCAGCGGTTTGAGGGCCGCGTGGTCGCGGGCGGCCCGCTCGCCGATGACCTCCCGGTGCGTCTTGTGGATCTGGGACCGCCGCTGCGGCACCCAGGCCGTGAAGGCGGCGTCCATCTCCTCGACGGAGGAGAAGGCCCTGCCGGACAGGACATGGTCACGGACGATCAGCACCTGGCGCCCGACGCGGCCCTTGCCGGTGGGCCGGTAGGCGGCCAGCACGTCGATGTCGAAGTCGTAATGACCGGCAAACCCGACCGCCTCCGGGTGCAGCGGAACAGCCTCGCCAGGGGCGACATGCCGACGGACGACGGTCTTGGTGCGGTCGTAGACGATCGTCATCGGCACCCCGCCGAAGTGGGCAAACGCCCGGCGGTGGCAGTCGAAAAAGGTCTGCAGATCCTGGCTGGTGGTAAAGCAGGAGAACGGATCCCGGGAGTAGGACAAGACCATGTGGAAGGAGTAGACCTTGCCGATGCCCATGTGGGCGAGGATCTTGCCCTCGTCGCCCCAGTCCACCTGAGCCTGGGCACCGGGGATGACTTCGAACCGGCGGTGCATCCCGGCCAGTTCCTTCGGCGTGATGCCGAGTTCCTCGGCGATCCGGGGGCGGGCTTCCTGAACGTAGAGCTTGGTCCGCTGGTAGTTGCCAGTGAACCCGTACTCCTGGGCCAGACGTTCGTGGATGACCGCGGCCTTCATCAGGATCTCCGCACGCAGCATCGAGTCGACCAGCGGCGCGAACTCGTCTATCACCCTCGCCCGCAGCCGCCCGTTCGGCAACCGGCGCGGAGGCGATACCGGCCCGTCGGCAGACAGGTATTTACTGACGGTCCGCCAGTTAAGCCCGGTCTCCTTCGCGACCTCCGACAGACTCATCGCCCCGGACTCGACCAGGCCGCGAAAACGCCGGAGTTCCAGCCAGCGCTCCGGGTCCAAGACCACGACCCACCCCCCTCTGCACCCCCTGAACAGGACAGGAAGCAGAGTGCCGGGCACCAGCCCTCAACACATCAAGAACTCTGCACATTCATCCGTACGCGGCTCTGCACGTTCACGGCCCTGGCAAGATTTTCGTGAAGTCGGGGTGTGCCACCGTGCGCCGGTGACGCTCTGTTATTGGTAGTGGCGTCGGAGTATGGCCATGTGGATGACGCGGTGGCGGAGGAGTGGGACTCCGGCGCGGCCGGCCATGATCCGTTTTTGGAGTTTGAGGTCGGTGATGCGGCCTTCGTTGACGCCGGAGCTGAACGGGGTGGTGATGCCCTGCACGACCGCGCTCTGGTCCTCCCGGATGGCGCTGGCCAGGCCCGCCAGGGGCGGGAGGCGGGAGCGTGTGAGGTGTTCGAGCCAGGCCGGCAGCGGGGCGGCGTCGCGGGTGTCGAGCATGGCGGCGAACTGGCGCACCAGATCGTGGGTGCAGTCCAGTTCCGGGCAGTGCTCGAACAGCCGGCGTAGTTGCTCGGAGGCGTGCAGGCTCCGTCGGGAGGGTGTGGTGGTGATCCATCGGGCGACTTGCCGGGGCGAGGGAGGCCGCTCGCGCGGCGTGTCGATCGGCAGGCCGCGGCGCAGCGGCGCGACGGCCATTTTGATCCGCTGGTAGTGGCCGCGGTAGCCCTTGGCGAGGAGTTCCTGGTGCAGCACCGTGGCGTTGTGCTCGCCTTCCTCCCAGCGTTGTCGCAGGTAGTCCAGGTAGGGGTCGAGGCTGGTGGGCCGGCGGGGCCGGCTGGTTCGTACGCATTCCTGCCAGGTGGCTGCCCGGGCGTACTTGCTCACGGTGCGCCGGTTTAAGCCCGTCTCGCGGGCTGCGGCGTTGATCGATCGGCCGGTGTCGGTCACCGCGTGCACCGCCTCGAACAGCCGCTTCGCGTGGCGCCGGGCCGGGGTATCGGCCTGGTTGGACGGTCCCACAGGTTCGTCCTGTGATGGTGTTGCTTCAGGCTCGGGTACCGCGGCGGCAAGACAGCCGCGGTGGGCGGCGGCGATGTCCCCGACCCGCTTCGACAGCCCCTGCCACAGGTGAAAGCGGTCGCTGACCTGCACCGCCTCCGGGGCACCCTCGGTGATGCCCTGGCGGTAGACCAGCGACCCGTCCCGACAGACCACCTCGACACCGGGGTGCGTCCGCAGCCAGGCCGTCACCTGCTCCGCGTCGCGCCCCTCCCACAGCTCGATCGGCAACCGCGTCTCGCCATCCACCAGCAGGGTGCCGTAGACGTCCCGGTACAGCGCGAAGTCGTCCACGCCCAGGACCCGCGGGGTTGCAGCCGGCGGAAGTGGTAAGCGCATCAGGTGGAACAGGACGCTGGTCCGCGACAGCGGCACCTTCAGGATCTGCAGGAGCCGGGCGCCGCCGCGGCCGGCGAGGAGCACGCCGGTCATCTCCACCAGATGCTGCAGCAGCGGGCTCCGGCGTCGGTAGCGTTTGGTCAGTCCGTCGACCTGCTCGGCAAACGTCCGCCGGTCGCAGCGCGGGCTGTCGCAGAACAGCCGCCGCACGGAAAGTTCGATCAGCACCGGACGCCCGCCGACAGCGACATCGGCCAGGGAGCGGCAGTAGCGACTGTGCACCCGCGCGGAACCGCGGCCGCAATCCGGACAGGCCACCGTCGTCTCACGCGTGGAGGCCGCAACGCGGACCACGCCGCCCGCCACCCACACCCGCTCCACCCGCACCACATCGAGGTGCGGAGACACAATCCGTACGAGGTCATCACACTCGACGACAGTCCCGCCACAAGTGACGGAGCGTCACCGGCGCACGGTGGCACACCCCGACTTCACGAAAATCTTGCCAGGGCCACGTTCACGTGTACGCCGACATGCGGTCGCGTTCGTTCAGGGCAGGGGTCATGGGGTGCTCTCCAGCAGGGTGATGCGGGTGCGGTCGTGTTCGTCGGCGATCGTGCGTAGCCGGTCGGCGTTGTGGCGCAGGCGGCCGCCGATGGGGTCAGGCAGGCGGCCGGCTCGCTTGTCCAGGACGGCGGCCCACTGACGGAGCTGTTCGGCGTGGTGGTCCGTCCGCGCGATGTTCGCGCAGGAGCTGACGCAGCGGTCCAGGCGGTGCTGTCACGTTGTCGTGTGCGTCTGATGGTGTGTCGGGGTGTGGTGGGGCTGGTTTTCGGGTCCTGGGTCAGGCCGCGGTGGACAGGCCGATGCTGCCGGTGATGTGGTCCCAGAGGGTGAAGCGGAGGGTCATCTCGAAGCGGTGCTGAGCGGCGGTCAGAAGATTCCGTCGGGGCCGGAAGTGGGGTGAGATGCCGCTGAACGCGGACAGGAACCGCTGGGCCGCGCCGGGTGAGCGGAAGTGCTTCATGGCGCGTTCCCGCTGGCGGGTGGGCTGGTGGCTGTTCTCGGCCCGGTTGTTCAGCCCCTTGTGGGAGCGGTGCTCGACCGAGGCCATGAGCTCGCGGTGGGCGACCCCGTAGCTCTTCAGCTTGTCGGTGACCAGCACCCGCGGGACGCGGCACTGCTTCTTCATGAGCCTGGCCATGAACCGCTTGGCGGCCGTCGCGTCACGGCGGGACTGCACGAGAACGTCCAGGACGTCACCGTGCTGGTCGACGGCCCGCCACAGGTACTGCCGCTCACCGCCGATCTTTACGAAGACCTCGTCGAGATGCCACTTGTCGCCCGGCTCGGGCCGGCGACGCCGCAGGCCCGCGGCGTATGCCTGCCCGAACTTCGCACACCAGCGACGCACGGTCTCGTAGGACACGGTCACCCCGCGCTGGAACATCAGCTCCTCGACCTCGCGGAAGCTGAGCGGGAAACGGAAGTACAGCCACACGCAGTGCGCGATGATCTCCGCCGGGTAGCGGTGCCCCTTGTACGACAGCGACGCGCTCTCCACGACAAGCCCCTCCCGAGCGTGATCAACTTGAAGATCATCTCACGCCGCCAGCCAACGTGACAGCGCCGTCCAGGGCAGTGGCGGTGGCCGGAGCGGCCAGGCTGCCCGTTTCTGCGTAGTACGCGCGCGCAGCCGCCGACTCTAGAGTTTGGTCATCTTGTCGTACGGGCTCAAGATCCGCATGCGCGCTGCGCCGAAGTCCACGAGTGCCGCGATTCCGTCCTCGATGCCGATCACACGGCCGAGGCCGTGCATGTCGTGTGTGACCTGGTCGCCCACGGCGAAGTGCTTGGGTGCCGGCGTGAGCGGGGCCTTGAAGGGGCTGGTAGGCAAATGACGCTTCGGTGCAGGAGGCTTTTTCATCGCCCCCAGTATGCGCTTACGGCTTGGGCCGGCGGCTGCCTCTCAGGGGTGGGCGCCGCTGATCGTCGGACGTCTCTTCAGCGGGAGCCGAGCCAGCCGGGTGGGCCGCAGACGGGCGTACCCTTCGTGGTGTCTACGGCGTTACATAGCGGGCGCCGAACCTTGGAGGTAATGCCTCGTGCTGATTGCTCAGCGTCCGTCGCTGACCGAAGAGGTTGTCGAGGAGTACCGCTCCCGGTTCGTGATCGAGCCGCTGGAGCCGGGCTTCGGTTACACCCTCGGCAACTCGCTCCGCCGTACGCTCCTGTCCTCGATTCCGGGTGCGGCGGTCACGTCCGTCCGTATCGACGGTGTCCTGCACGAGTTCACCACCGTGCCGGGCGTCAAGGAGGACGTCACCGACATGATCCTGAACATCAAGCAGCTGGTCGTCTCCTCGGAGCACGACGAGCCGGTCGTGATGTACCTGCGCAAGCAGGGCCCGGGTCTGGTCACCGCCGCCGGCATCGCGCCTCCGGCCGGGGTCGAGGTGCTCAACCCCGACCTGGTCCTGGCCACGCTGAACGGCAAGGGCAAGCTGGAGATGGAGCTGACCGTCGAGCGCGGTCGCGGCTATGTCTCCGCCGTGCAGAACAAGCAGGCGGGCCAGGAGATCGGCCGTATCCCGGTCGACTCGATCTACTCGCCGGTGCTCAGGGTCACGTACAAGGTCGAGGCGACCCGTGTCGAGCAGCGCACCGACTTCGACAAGCTGATCGTCGACGTCGAGACCAAGCAGGCCATGCGTCCGCGTGATGCCATGGCGTCGGCCGGTAAGACCCTGGTCGAGCTGTTCGGTCTGGCTTGCGAGCTCAATGCCGACGCCGAGGGCATCGACATGGGTCCGTCCCCGACGGACGCGGCTCTGGCCGCCGACATGGCGCTGCCGATCGAGGAGCTGGAGCTGACGGTCCGCTCGTACAACTGCCTCAAGCGCGAGGGTGTCCACTCCGTGGGTGAACTCCTGGCGCGTTCCGAGGTCGATCTGATGGACATCCGCAACTTCGGTGCGAAGTCGATCGACGAGGTCAAGGCGAAGCTGGCCGGCATGGGGCTGGCCCTCAAGGACAGCCCGCCTGGATTCGATCCCGTCGCTGCGGTTGGCGCCTTCGACGAGGACGATCGCACGAGCACGGGTTTCGTGGAGACCGAGCAGCAGTACTGAATGCTGTGCGTCCGGACCTCCGGGGACCAGGGCCGCAGCCGACTCCACGACGCGATCGAGGCCCTGGTGGACAACCCCAGGCAGTGGAACATCGAAGCCGACACGGAAGAGACCGAACGCGCGGTACTGCGCGCCCTGCAAGAACCGGTAGAGCAGATCGCCCGCCGCGCCAGAGGCGAACCCGTCGCCGACGATGACTGACCCCCGACGGCCTGCGTTGGGGCCTGAGATGTTTCCTGTGGTGACAGGGTGTGGGGGCGTGTAACGTCTGGGTCAGCTGTCGTGGTTCGGAAGTTCCCCTATGGCCCGCGCCGAAGGCGTGGGCGTTTTGCTGTGCTGTGCCGCAGGGACCAGGGCGATCACCTCCGCCTTCCGCATGGTGCGGAAGGCGTTCATCGACTGGAAGGCATAAGACATGGCTACGGGAACTGTGAAGTGGTTCAACGCGGAGAAGGGCTTCGGCTTCATCGCCCAGGACGGTGGCGGCCCGGACGTGTTCGCCCACTACTCGGCGATCAACTCCTCGGGCTTCCGTGAGCTCCAGGAGGGCCAGGCCGTGACGTTCGACATCACCCAGGGCCCCAAGGGCCCCCAGGCGGAGAACATCACCCCCGCCTGACCCGCACCACCCCCGCGCGCGGCGTAAGTAGCGTCCCGAACAACACCATCGGACCGCTTCCCTCACCCGGACGAACTAGGCTCCATACCGGCCCGTGCCGGTATGGAGTGCGCGGGATAGGCCCCGGTCCCCGAAATGCGGGACGCAGTACGGCCGGGGCCGCCCCCATACAACAGCACCACGCCACAGCCCACGCCAGCCCGAGCCCGGCTGGCCGCTCCAACTGCGCGCCGCTGAGCTTCGCTCGCCGGATCTTGCTGTTCGCCAGAAACAACCCGAGCCGGACCTCTGCCCCGTCCTCCAGGGCCTCGACCCAGGACGGCTGACGGGCCTCACGGAGCCGGTGCGGTCCCGGCGGTACTGCCCCCAGGGCGGCGCATCTTCGCTCGAACGCCGCAGAACGCGATGGAGACGGCTTGGCGCGCAAGGTGCCAGAGCCCGCATACCTTGCCGCAGGGGGTTGCTCCGAGGACGGTGGCATGGTCTAGGTGACTGGTGTTAAGCGGGTCGTCCTGGGCGTGCGGTGTCGCCGTTGGGGGTGTCAGGGTCGTGGTTGCTGGCTGGTGGTCGGGCGGCGTGTGGGCGGTTCGTGGCCGTCGTGGGGGCTGTTGAGGGCTTGGCACGGCCGCGTGCGGGTCGTTTGCATGGTCCAGGGCGCCCTCGGGACGGTCAGCCGGCGGCGACCGCCCACTTGTCACTGCCTGTGGACATGATTCCGAGCACGCCGAGCCGCGCGACGTTGACGGCGGCGGCCAGCAAGGAGAAGTCGGCGGCGATCTTGGCCCGGCCCCGCACCCGGGCGCGGCGTCCGCCGTGTCGCCGCCGCATCAGGTGGGCGATCTTGCGTTCGACCTTGGGGCGGGTGGCCCGGTAGGCGGCCAGCCAGACGGGGTCCGCACTGCGAGCCCGGCCCCGGGCCAGGTGTTCTTCGTGAGGGCCGATGGTGATGACGCGTCCGTTCCTGGCGGTAGTGCACTGCGCCGCAAGGGGGCAGGCGGCGCAGGCGGTCTTGAAGCAGGCCGTCCCACCGCCATCAGACTTCGGGTGGATCGCGGCGGTCATCTGGTTCGGGCAGGTGACCTGCCCTGCCTCCAGATCGATGGTGAAGGCGTCCTTGGAGAACCGCCCACCGGGCGCGTTGGCCGCCTGCACCTTGACCATCACCCGAGCGCCCCCTAGTGTTCACCACCCCCCGAGCCGCCGCCCACCTCGTAGCGCCCCCCGTCCGACGCCTGGACCTCCTAGTCCAGGACGTCATCGCCGGAGCCAACAGCGAACTCCACATCGGCGGCCCCTTCTGGAACCGCCACGGCTGCGACCTACTGCGCGAGGTCCTGCTGCCCGCCATCGCCGAGCGCCAGGTCGCCGTCCACTTCTACGCCCACGGTCGGCAACGGGAGTACTCGACCGCCGAAGTGGCCAAGGCGATCACCGCCGACCCGTCACACCCGGCGACCCTTTCCAGGAGTTACCTGGCGATGCTGCGCAACGGGTCGCATACCAACCCAACGTTGAGTGTGCTGGAGGGACTCGCCAAGTTCTTCGACGACCACCGCCCTGCGGGGACAGCATCAATCACAGTGAAGTCGCTAGTTTCCCAGGATGACCCTGATGACGAGTTGTTGCGCCAGCGGCTTGCCGACCATCAAGTGCGGGCGATTGCGATGAGGGCAGGCGAAATGACACCGGCCATGCGCAAACAACTACTCAAGATGATTGCGATCTTTGATCAGGGCAACACTCCCGAACTGAGTGCTGGAGAATAAGAAGGGACAGCGTGGCCGTACGCGAGCGCGAGCTCCGCCGGCAGTGCAAGCAGCTGCTGCGGAAGCTCAACATTCAATCTCCACTGCGCGTAGACGAGCTGTGTCGCAGACTCGGTGAACATTTGGGTAAACCCATCCGGCTGATTCCGTGGGCGCTGCCGGTTCCAGGGCCGTTCGGTCTGTGGATGTCCCGGCCAAACGAGGAGGTGATCTTCTATCAGAAAGAAACCACCCGTGTTCACCAGGATCACATCATCTTGCACGAAGTCGGCCATATCCTCGCTGATCATCAGGATGACGGAGACCCTGGCGGGGAATTGCCCGATCTCGGCCCGGACTTCCCCCGTGGCCTGATCAGCCGAGGCTTCCGCCGCACCTGCTACGCCGAGGATTACGAACGCGAGGCCGAACTGGTGGCGACGATCATCCAGGAGTGGGCAACAGTTATCGACTACATCAGTGCCCGTACACCTGAGGATCCGGCTCTGAATCCTCTGAGTTCGGCACTGAACCCCCCGTGGGGGTGGGCGTAATGTTCCAGGTGCCGCTGATCATCCTATTGGTTGTCGGGGTGTTATGGAGGGTCTTCGAATTTAGTGGGGGGTGCGGCGGTGACGGGCGCGCTCGCCGGTCACGCTGTGTGAGGTGGTTGGGGTGCGGGCGCCCTGGACGCAAGGAGCCCGCGGGCCTTCGTGATCATGGTTGTTGTCTAGGCAACCGATCATGAAACCCCACGGGCTTGAACAGCGACGATACCGGCATCAACGAAGCGGCAACGCGACTTCTGGGGCTGGAGGGGGTGAGTGTGACGCAGGTCAAGGACGACGGGGCGGGCGGTTCGACGGTGTACGTGGTCACGAGCGAGGACTCCGCCCGGGCCTGCCCCTCGTGCGGGGTCTTCGCCACCCGGCTGAAGGACTACCGCACCACCCGGCCCCGGCACCTGCCCTGCGGTGGACGCCCTGTGAGTATCCGGTGGCGCAAGGCACGCTGGTACTGCGCCGAACCCGCGTGCGAGCGCGGCTCGTTCACCGAGGCGATCCACGCGGTGCCCGCCGGGATGCGCACCACCACCGCCCTGCGCCGGGCGGCGGGGGCCGCGGTCTGCGACGGATCCCGCACCGTCGTGCAGGCCGGCCGCGACCTGTCCTTGAGCTGGCCCATCGTGCAGCGATGCTTCGAGGACTACGCCGCGACGGTCCTGCCCGAGACGCCGCCCGCGACCGAGGCGGTCGGGATCGACGAGACCCGGCGGGGCAAGCCGGTCTGGGCCCAGAACCCGGCCACGCAGAAGTGGGAACTGGTCGCGGACGCCTGGCACATCGGCTTCGTCGACGTGATCGGCGGGCAAGGACTGTTCGGGCAGGTCGAAGGCCGCAACGCCACCTCGGTCGCCGACTGGCTCAGCTCCCAGCCCGCATCCTGGCGGGCACAGGTGCGCTACGTCGCCATCGACCTGTGTTCCACCTTCCGCGCCGCCGTCCACCGTGCCCTGCCGCACGCGACCGTGGTCGTCGACTGCTTCCACATCGTGCAACTCGCCCAGCGCCACCTCGCCGACCTGCGCCGACGCCTCACCTGGCGGCAGCACGGCCGCCGGGCCCGCAAGGGCGACGGCATCTACACCGTCCGCAAACTCCTGCGCCGCAACAAAGAAGACCTCACCGAAGACCAACGCCTCCTCCTGAAGACCGAGTTGGAGTACATGGGCACCTACGGCCGGCAGATCCACGCGGCCTGGCAGGCCAAGGAACTCCTGCGCGACCTCCTCGGCCTGGCCGTCAGCCGCACCCACCACGCCCCCGACCGCTCCGCGATCTCCGCCGCCCGCCACCGCTTCTTCACCCACGTCGCCGACCACGCCCACCTGCACGAACTCCTCACCGGGCCTTGACCCCGCGGAGTGGACACCTGTTCGTGTTGTTATGCAGCGAGTGTCAGGGTAGCTGACTGCTGTTCGTAGACGTTCGGTGCCTTTTGTTCGTTCGCCGAGTGCCGTCGCCGGGTGTTGTAGCGGGTGGTCCAGCGGAAGACCGTCAGGCGGCAGTCGTGGGCTCCGTCGAAGCGGCGGGCGCCACGGAGCGTCTCGCGTTTGAGGGCGGCGTTGAACGACTCGGCGAGTGCGTTGTCCGCGCTCGTACCGATCGCGCCCATGGACTGCCGCACTCCCAACTCTGTGCAGAAATGGGCGAATTCGCGGGACGTGTACTGGGCTCCGTGATCGCTGTGGAAGACGGCGCCGGCCAGGCTGCCGCGGGTCGCTTCGGCGGCCCGGAGTGCGTCGGTGACGAGCGAGGTGCGCATGTGGTCGGCGAGCGACCAGCCCACCAGGCGGCGTGAGAAGCAGTCGATCACCGTCGCCAGATACAGGAACTCGCCGTCGCCCACCGGCAGGTAGGTGATGTCCCCGACGTACTTGGTGTTCGGCGCACTCGCGGTGAAGTCACGCCCCAGCAGGTCCGGCACTCGGGTGGCGGACGGCTCGGGCACCGTGGTGACCTGCCGCTTGCGCAGCCGCAGCCCGGCGATGCCGAACTTCCGCATGACCCGTCCGACGCGCTTGTGGTTCACCGGCTCGCCTTCGTCTCGGAGCTCGGCGGTGATGCGGGGGCGGCCGTAGGTGCCGTCCCATTCGGTGTGCACGGCCCTGATCCGCATCGCGAGCGCGGTATCGGCCCGCTCACGCGCGGCACGGGCCTGGCGGCCCGCCCGCCACTTGTAGAAGCTGGAGCGGGCGACCTCCAGCACGTGACACAACCGCTTCACGCTCCAGGCGCGGTGGTGGTCCTCGATGAACTGGAAGCGGCTGGTCACCAGGTCATCTCTTGTGCGAAAAACTTCGTCGCCTTGCGGAGAATGTCCCGTTCGGTGGCGAGTTTCTGCATCTCCTTGCGGGCTGCCGCCAGCTCCCGGCGCAGGGCCTCGTTCTCGGCCTGAAGCTCCTCGGCCGTCGGCGGGGAATCCACCGTGCTCTTCTCCGTGCTCGTCGTGCTGCCCCCGCCGCGGCGGGCCCGTTCGGCCCGCACCCAGTTACGCAGCGTCTCGCGGCTGATCCCCAGATCTTTGCCGATGCCCTCGAAGGTGTGGCTCGGGTCCGACAGGTACAGCGCGACAGCGTCCGCCTTGAACTCGGGCGAGTAGACCTTCATCACCATAAAAGATGCCTCCTACCCGGCCCCTGGCGGGGCCGGGCTCAGAGGTGTCCACCACTCGGGGACAGGTCCCACCCTCGCCGAGACCATCGAGCAGTGGTGGGACGGCATCGAGACCTACCTGACCACCGGCATCACCAACGCCGCCTCCGAAGGCAACAACCGCCTCATCAAGCTCGAAGCGCGTAACGCCTTCGGCTTCCGCAACCGCGCCAACCAGCGCCTACGCTCACGCTGTGCGACCACCCGCCGGAGCCGACGGCAGGCGCACCCCCACTAAATTCGAAGACCCGTTATGGAAGGGCACAGACCTGATGCGCGCCCCCCACAACCGAGTGCTGCGCTTCCTTGTCGCCTCGCTCGTGCTATTGATGGCCGGGGAGCTCCTGAGCCTGCCCGAGATCAACGAGGCGATCGACAGAGCCACGGCAGTCGGCCTCGGCAAGGTGGCGTTCAACGGCCTCTACATGTCCGGCCTCTTCGCCCTCGCCCTGGTCTTCGTCTCCGCCATGCGCGGCACGGAGGCCGGATACCGTCGGCACCTGCGGATCAATACCAGCCTGCTCGCCGGTGTCCTGATTGTCTTGGCCCTCTCCATGATCGCCACACCAGCAGGGTTGCGCGGCCACTCCTTGAACACTCCGGACATGGCACATCCAGCCATCGCCTCGTTCTATCTGGTCGGCAACGCCTACTTCGTCTATGCCTATCTTGTCTCCGGCCTGTGGGCTCTGCTCTATGCGCGCAGGGCGTCCCGACATCTCGGGCTGGGCCTGCTGAGCATGGTCGACACGACCGCGATAGATCTCTTCCTCGGTCTGGGCCTGGGCAAGGAGTTCCACCACGCCCACGGCCGCACCGGGGACGGCAGAACCGTGCACGACAAGCGCCTGCCGAACACCGAGCCGAAGTTGTTGGAGCTGTTCAGCAAGCTGGTGGCGAAGTTCGGCACGGTTCTGGTGATCGTGGACCAGGTCGCCAACATCGGTGCGCTGCCGCTGACGGTGGCCCGCGCGGCGGGCTGCCGGGTGGCCTACCTGCCCGGGCTGTCGATGCGGCGGGCCGCCGACCTGTATCCCGGTGAGGCGAAGACCGACGCTCGCGATGCCTTCGTGATCGCCGAGACGGCCCGCACGATGCCGCACACCCTGCGCGCGATCGACCGGGACGACGAGACGCTGGCCGCACTGACCATGCTCACCGGCTACGACAACGACCTGGCCGGCGAGGTCAACCGCACCACCAACCGGCTGCGCGGCCTGCTCTCCCAGATCCACCCCTCCCTGGAGCGGGTCCTGGGCAAGCGCCTGGCCTACCCCTACGTCCAGGCCCTCCTTCAGCGGCACGGCTCTCCTGCGAAGATCAGGAAGCTGGGGCGGGCCCGGGTCGAGGCCCTGCTCAAGGCACACGGCTCGCGCAAGGCCCACCACCTCACCACCGAGATCTTCGAGGCGCTGGACGAGCAGACCCTCGTCGTCCCGGGCACCGAGACGTCCGCGCTGATCATCCCCGGTCTGGCCGCCCGGCTCGGCGCCGCCCACGCCCAGCGCGGGCAGGCCGAGCAGGAGATCGCCGCCCTGCTGGAGGCCCTCCCTCTTTTCCACCTCCTGACGTCGCTGCCCGGCCTGGGCGTCAGGACCACGGCGGCCGTGATCGTCGCGATCGGCGACGGCACCACCTTCCCGACCGCCGGGCATCTGGCGTCCTACGCCGGTCTGGCCCCGGCCACGAAGTCCTCGGGCACCTCGATCCGCGGCGAGCACGCGCCCCACCGCGGCTACCGGCTTCTCAAACGGGCCCTGTTCCAGGCCGCGTTCGCCGCGATCGGCTGCAAGAGCGACCCGTCCTCCCGGATCTACTACGACCGGCAACGCGCACACGGCAAGACCCACACCCAGGCGATCCTCCGCCTGGCCCGCCAGCGCGTGAACGTCATCCACGCGATGATCCGCACCGGCGCCCTCTACGAACCACGCGTCCCCGACGACGTCGACCTCGCCGCCTGACGGCTTCACCGCCCCTGCCCACCAGGCCCCATCACACCCACGCACCGGCACGACCACTGGTCCTGCCGGCCACCGGGCTGCCCATCAGCCACCCGATCCGCCGGGAACGCCCCGCTGCGCGGGACGTTCCCGAAAACCAGGATCAACCCCTACAAGCCGACCCCACCGGGGTTGACGAAACAGATAGGGCCCCGCCTCCAACTGAGCGACGGGCTCGTCCGCTGGGTCTAGGCGTGATCCCCGGCGGCGGTCGGGGCCGGAAGGCCGCGAGGCGCGCGTTGAGCGTACGGGATTCATGGCGCGTCTGTGTGCCCGTGCGGCTGAGCACTGGTGAGTAGCGGTGTGGGGTGAGGGCCCCTGGCCGGGCGCGGCAGGGGCCCTCGGCGCGCTTCCGCGGAGGACGGAATCATGCACGCGTCGACTGGGCAACGAAGCCACCACTGCTGAGATACGGGACGGATGCTGTCCGGGTACGTAGCCGTTCTGCTCCAGCAGCGTGTCGATCACCGACTATCGGTGCGTTGGTGCCGGTCGTTAGCCTGTCGGTATGTCAGAGCGTGTCATCCCGGGGTGCAGGGGCGGCCTGATCACTTTGGGCGTCGCGGATGCTCTGTGGGCTGGCTTGACGGCCGGCGGCGCTGTGCCGACGGTGTCTGCGGCGTTGACCTGTTCTCCTGCCGACGCCCGGGCGGGGTACGTCCTGCTCGGCGGCTGTGTGGTGGCGACAGCGCAGGCAAACGGTGGCTCATGGGGTGTTCCGGAAGTTGAGGTGCGCCGGGCGGCAGCGGAACTGAACGCGGTGGAGATGGACCGCCGGGATCTGGTCCGCATCGGTCCGTTCCGTGGCGCGCCGAAGCAGGAACACATGGAGGGGATGACGCTGGGGTGGCGGCGGTGCATCACCCGGGAACTGCAGGAGCCGGGTGCCCCCGAGCGGGCAGCACGAGGTGAAGGCGGCCGGCCGTACCATCTGGCGGGGATCGACTGGCGGCGGCTGCTCGTGGAACGAGCCCGTGACGATACGGCGCGGACATGGTGGCTGCCGCGCGCCGTGGTCAAGCTGCTGGACGCGGCCGAGCACGCCGAAGCGCAGTGGCTGCAGGCTGCGCGGACCCGCCAGGAAAGCGCAGCCGTCACCGAGCCGCCTTCCCGCCGGGGGCAGGCCCGACCCGCTGTTGGCGGTCGGCAGACAGCGGGCCCCGACGACCCGACCGTCCCACTGCGCCCCTACAACGGGGAACTGCAAGGCCACTTGTACTCCGCACTCAGCAGGAAACCGGGCATGTCCCGCAAGGTGGCCGGGTGGACGTGCGCCGTCTGCCGCACCGCACCCGCCGCCGTCCTCGACCACTGCCACGAGCACGGCTACGTCCGCGCCCCCGTCTGCCACTCCTGCAACACGCAGGAACGCCCCGACCACCTGTACGGCAACGACATCCGCGTGGCTGACCACTACACACGCCTCTTTGACACCCACACCGCCGACTGGCTCTGCCACTGGCACCGCTGCCCCGGCTGCCGCGCCCGCACCACTCTGCCGCTGCCGCATCTCGCCGCCTGGACCGCCCACACAGCCTGCCGATCACTGCGCCCGACCCACCGCGACCCCTGCGGCTCCCGCGCGCGCAAACCCTGCGGCGTGCTCCGCGTGTCCTGGACGGGCAGTCACAACGCGCCCCGTTCCTGCCTACTCACGGTCGCCGTCGACTTCTGCCCCTCCGGCGAGCACCGTGTCCTGGCAAGGGTCCCCTACCGCGAAGCCGCCGAGCGGTTCGGTACGTGGCTGGCCGAGACCGCTCCTGCCGTGGCCGCCGCGGCCGGACCCGACCGCCTGGACGGCCTCCCCACCCGGTCCCGGCCAGTCATCGCGGACACCAGCAGCGAGGGCCTGGCGCTGTTCTCAGTGGGAGGCCCGACAGCGTCTGACCACAGTTCGAGTCCTGCCGGTCCTGCTGGGAGCACTGCCTGACGCCGTCCGCGCGTTCACCATGCTGTTCTGGTGACGGCCGGCGGGCGGGCTCTTCTCGGTCTGCGTCCGCGTCGTCACTCGTGTTGCTCGGCGTTCAGGGTTCCCTGTCTTCTTTCTCGTTGGTCGTAGGTAGGTAGTTGGCGGCTCAGTCTGGGATGCGTGGGGGTGTCGGTGCCTGTGTCTCTTGGCCGGGGGGCTCTTTGCGGTCGGTGAGGGATCCGGCCGCTCCGCATTCTCTGCATGCCGCTGCGCGGGGCTGGTGGAGTGCGGTGAGGGCTTGTTCCCGGTCGAGCGTCTGGGTGCTGGGTGTGCAGCCGATGACGTGGATGAGGGTGGCGCCTGGGTGGCCGGGGCGGTGGGGCAGGTGCTGGACTGTCCAGGCTGGCTGGTCTTTGCGCGGCGGATTACTGCCTATCTCGGACGCACGGAGGGTGGGCACGTGTTCGTAGGAGATGCCCGGGACGGGGCGCGCGTGCGTGGGGCTCACCCAGGCTCGGTGCTCGACCGGTTCCACACCGCCATCAACGGCGTCCTGCCATATGAGGACTCCCACCTGGTACCGCCAGCCGTCTTTCGTCTGGCGCCGGGCATGAAGCCGCGCCCGGATCTCATGACCGCCCGGCAGCGTGACCATGATCGGCGCCGCACCGCGATTGTCCTCTCTTTGCTCCCCGGTCACCGCTCTACATTCCTGTCCTTCGCGACATTGTCTGCCGCCATCATGCCGAGTCCTGACCGGTCGTCGGGTGCTCATGATGTCCATACCTTGATCTCGGGCTGATCCCGGTCATTCGTAAGATCGGAACACCCACGGTGGGGAGCTGAAGTGGCCGCATGTGCCGCGCAGACGTCACCACGGCGGGTAGACGCCCGAGCAGGTAGCCGGCCGCGAGCGCGGCGGTGACGGCGACGCCCATCACGACCACCCGGCAGGACACCCGGTGCGGGACGCCATGCCCGACCCTCTGGTTACCGATGAAGGCGACCACTGCCTCCGGAGCGTTCTCGGTCACTTCACCCAGAGGGGTAGGGTCGGCCCGGGACGCGGTACTGGCCTTGCGACCAGCCCGTTTCCCCGGGCCGCCCTCCGCACCCGCCGTGCCCGTTCCCGAGCAACGGGCGCTCCACAAGCCCGGTTGGACGGTGTTTCTCAGCCGGTGCTGGGCCACGGAGTGGGGATCTTCGTTCCCCGGTAGAGGTAGCGGACGGTCTTCACCCTCGCGGGGTCGAACAGTCGCACCTCCTCCGTGACGGGCCACCAGCGTCCACCGCAGTAGCGGCGGCGCAGGTCCTTCCAGTTGCTCCGGCGGAACTTCCTTCGCAGCCACTTGATGACCCGCTGCCAGACGAAATGACGCAGGTATCGGAAGGTGGCGTGCGAGACGCCGAAGCGGAAGTAGGCGGTCCAGCCCCGCAGCACCCGGTTGAGGCGGTGCAGCAGGACCTCCAGCGGCAAATTGGTGTCCTGTCGGCACACGTCTCTCACCTTGTCCTTGACCGACGCGAGCTATCTCCTGACCGCGCGGATGCGCGTGCGACCACAACTCGAGGTTCCCCGAACGCAGTCGGCCCCGCTCATCCAGGATGAGCGGGCCGTCGGTGCTGTTGTCATGGCGTATGCCGTTGACGTGGTGCACCGTCTCCGTCGGCAACAGCGGGCGGCCGAGCGCCTCCTCAACAGCTACACGGTGCTCGAACACGCTGCGCCGCACGCCATCGACGGTCACTGACAAGACCCTGTAGCCGTTCTTGTTGGTGTGTCCGCTTCCTGCCGGGGCGAAGGACAACTTAGGGACCAGCTCTTGACCCTCGCGCCATTGCCGGTAGTGGGCCGAGCAGTACCCCTTAGCGCGAACCGGCGAGTCGCACTCCGGCCCATGGCACTTGTCGGGGCGAGGGGTCTTCTCCTGAAAGTCCAGGCCCCCAGGATCTCCCTTGTGCCGCATCCGGCTGTAGTGCAGATCGCAGTACCCGCGGGCAACGTGCGTTCTGCTGCAGCCGTCCAGGGTGCAAGTCTTCTTCGTCTGAGTACTGATGGGGGTTGCGAGCGCATCCTTCTCCCCACGGAAGAGTCGCACGTAGTGGGCCTGGCAGCACCCTTTGCGCTGAGCCGGACGGTCGCACCCCTCCGCCCGGCAGGTACCGGTCTGTGCCGTGTATTCACGCACCTTTGCATCGGGGGTGCCGTACTTCCTCGCCCTGGCGTAGTGCATCCCGCACCAGCCGCTCGCCTTGTACCTCTGCGGCTTCTCGCAGCCTTCTATGGAGCACTTAGGCTCTGCCATTGGTGACTCGCTCCCATCGAGTTCGCCAAAGAAAACGGCCCGGCAAGGTGCGGTAACACCTTGCCGGGCCGCCCATCTCGCAACCAAGATCGTATCAAGGCTGGCGAGATCCAAAGCGGGTTGAACCTAATGGAGTCGACTCGATCCATTTACCGATAACGAACCTTTCGGGTCGGGGAATCTCGAGCGCTACGCGCACGGAGACGGACTCGCGGTCGTGGAGCTGGGCGCCCATGCCGAACGAGCCGAGCATGAAGTCGGTGTCCGCCATGGTCGCTGAAGCGTCGATCGGCAGGATCAGCGTGAGCTCGGGCTCGTGGACGACGAAGTTCGCCGGAGCCGCCGATCGTCTGGCCCGCTGGTACTGGGACGGCGGCGCCCTCGTCGAGGACGGCTTCTTCGACATACAGGACCAGCAGATGAGGCACTCCGCGTACGACGAATCGCCCGCCTTCGAGGTCGGCTTCAGCTTCGGCGTCACCGAGGGGCCAGAACAGTGACCGCGTAGCCTTTCGAGCCTGGTGCGTTACTCCGGTACTGGGGCGGTCCAGGCTTCCTGGAGGATCCGGGCCATCAAGTCATCCTGCTCTTTTGCGAGTTGACCAGCGTCGCGTCTGGTTCGGGCTTTGCACAGCCACGGGCCGATCATGATGCGTTCTCCGTCGATCTCGATCCATTCCCGTGCGCCGGGCGGGCGGTTCCAGTGCTCGACGAAGAGCTGGAGGATCTGCGCGTTCTGCTCGAAGGAACGACGTCGCCGCTTCGCTGTGGGCGGGCTCGCCGGCCTGGCAGGGGTCAGGGGGTTTGCGGGGGTCAGCTGCAGGCGGGTGAGGAGAGCTTGCTGAGCGGGGGCGAGGCGGTCCCAGGTGGAGAGCTGGCGGTGCAGCCAGCTTCCCGCCTTCACCTCGTCGATCACTGTGTCGCGGTGCAGGGCAGCCGGGCTGTTGCCGGCCTCGATGTGGCGGCGCAGGAGGTGGTACTTGCGATGCCAGTCGGGGCCGTGCGGGAGGGTCCAGTCGGGGTCGAGGGCGGCGAGCTGGACGTGGCGGTCGGGGTCGAGGCGGTTGTCGCGGGCGAGGGTGCGCTGGATGCCGAGGAAGCGGCCGCCGGGCTGGTGGTCGGGGATGGCGAGGTGGCCATACTCGGTGTGGAAGGCGGTGACGGTGGTGAGGTTGCCCTGCCAGGCGGCTTCGTGGTCGTCCCAGATCATGGCGAGTGCGTCGAGTTCGGCGATCCAGTCCTCGGTGAGGATGCCTTGTCTGCGGGCGGTGCGCTGGCTGGTAATGAAGGCGCCGAGCCGGTAGCCGTAGGCGTCTTCGTAGTCGGTGGGCACGCGCAGGTGGCGGTGTTCGGCGTGGAAGCGGGTCGCGGCCGCCAGGCCTGCCCGGCGGGGGGCGGAAAGGGCGGCGGCGTCGGCGGGCCAGGCGATCAGGTCCATGGCACGGGCGATGCTGTCGGGGTCGAGGGTGAAGTCGAAGCGGAAGCGGCGGGCCAGGAGCGTGCGGGTGCCCTGTTCCAGGCGGCGTTTTGCGGTGGTGCGGGGGGCGCGGGCGGCGATGGTCTGGTCGTGGTGGCGCAGGGCTGCTGTGACGAGCCAGAGGGCTTCGTAGGGGGTGCCGAGGAGGTCGGTGGGGTCGGCGCCGTGAGGGATGTAGGCGGGGACGACGAGGCTGGCGGTCTTTGCGGTCTGGGTGGGGGGTTTGCGTAGGGCGCGGCCGAGGGCCTGGACGATGCGGCGGACGCTGGCGGTGCGGTCGGCGAAGACGACGGCGTCGACG
Organism: Streptomyces sp. SCSIO 30461; assembly: GCF_037023745.1. NCBI lineage: Bacteria > Bacillati > Actinomycetota > Actinomycetes > Kitasatosporales > Streptomycetaceae > Streptomyces > Streptomyces sp. SCSIO 30461. Next base: position 4,022,774 of record NZ_CP146101.1, on the reverse strand, counting down.
GCCGGCAGGTCGACGCCCTCCCCCAGTACTTGGGCGTTGGTCAGCACGGCGCGGTCGGCGGTAGCGAAGTCGGTGAGGATGTCGTGGCGCTGGCCGGGACTGTGGGTGCCGTTGATCGACTGGACTACCAGGTCGCTAATCCAGGCGGGACGTTGGTCGTCGGTGAGGGTGCGCAGGGTGTGGGGGAACTGGCAGGCGAAGTCGGTGGCGTCGGCGACCTGCTGGAAGTACACGATCACGTGGTGGAGGTCGTGTTCGGTCATCGCTTTGAGGACTGCCAGGTGCAGGGCGGTGGTGCGGCGTGCGGTCGGGCCGAAGCCGGAGTAGGTGTCGGGGGTGGTGAGGACGGTGCGCAGGTGGGTGTCGGTGATCGTGGGGACGACCAGTTGGTAGTCGGCGAGGACTCCGTCGTCGATGGCATCGGCGTGGCTGTAGGTGTGCAGGCGGGGGCCGAAGGTCTTGGGGTCCGCCATGGAGGCGACGAGGGCGGGGGTGTCCCAGGCGGGGGCGGTGGCTGCGGTGCGTTTGGGCTGGGGGCGGGTGGTGGGTGCTTCGGTTAGGCGGGGTGGGTCCCATTCGTAGGGGGTGGCGGTCAGGTAGAGGCGGCGGTCGGCTCGGATGCGGGTGTGGTCGTGCAGGAGGGTCCAGTCCTTGTCCCAGCTTCCCGCGGTGCGGTGTGCCTCGTCGACGATCAGGAGGTCGAAGGTCGGCACGGGAGCACGGGTGTGCTGGGTCTGTTCGATTCTCGGGAGGGAGTCAAGCGTGACGAAGACGGTGGCGTGCTCGTGCCGGGCCAGCCACGTTGCCAGGAACTCTGGGTTGTTGGTGCTGTGGACGGCTGCTCCGGCCAGGACCGGGTGCTTGGCTGCGGCCAGGGATGAGACGGCCATCATCGGTTCTGGGCGTCCGTCGTTGCGGGCTGTGCTGGCCCACTGCGAGATGAGGTCCAGGCTCGGCACGGCGATCAGCAGGTGTCGGGCGTCGAGGGCTTCGGCGGTCCGCAGCGCGGTGAGCGTTTTGCCGGTGCCGCAGGCCGAGACCATATGTCCGCGGATGTGTTCGCGTGCCAGGTGACGTGCCGCGCTGTCGACCGCCCGCTGCTGGTCCGGGCGTAGTGAGAGCCTGGCGGGGCGGGTGCGGGAGGCGGTGACGGCGGAGATCTCGGCGATGGGCTCCTCAGAGGGCATTGAAACAAGATCCTCAGTGCGCGATGGAGCGGTGGCCGGCGGGATCCATCGTGTCGGGTGTCCTTCGCTGAGTGGTGTTGTGAGCGGAGCGGGCCGGGTCGGTGGGTGCGGGTTGTGTCCGTGCAACGTTAGGGGATGGCGTGGGGCTGGGCTGCGGTTAGGCGAACAGGGCTTCTACCAGGACTGCTTGGAGCCTTCCTTTTTTTAGGGCGGTCGTGATTTCGGCTGCGGAGGGGTCTCCGGTGAGGCCGGTGCACAGGACCGCGCAGGGCGGCTCGTTCTGGGTCATCTTCCACATCGCGTCGGACAGAACGGTGGCCGGGACGCGGAAGGTCTGCGTCTCTTCAAGGGTGGGGCCCTCGTAGTAGATGCCCCTGAAGGTGCGGTCCTGGGTAGCAAAGACGGCCTTCCAATTCTGGTGGGCCTCGGGGACGGTCTCTCCCTGCCAGGTCGGCCAGATGAAGCGGCTTGGATCGACGTCGGTCTCGGCCAGGTGGGTGGCGGGGCTTACCACGATCACGATCACGTCGGTGCCCAGAGTGACTTCGTTGATGAGTTCGGTCAGGCGGTTGACCTGTACCTGTGAGGTGGGGAGTGTGACGTGGGTGAGGCCGATGTTGAAGGCAGGCAGCCGGCCGGGCGAGTGGGGCGGTGTCGTCATGATGCCGTGCTCCTGGTTGAGGTCGTTCGGTTCTTTCGTGCTTTTGGGCTGCGGTACGTCTGGTGATGTCTGCCGGGCTCGGGTTCCGGGTCTGTTGGGCGGGTGCGGCGGGCGCTGCCGAGAGGATCTGGTGCAGCTGTTCGTTCGGGGGGCGGAGCGCAGGGGCGCGCCCGTGGTCTGCCGGTTGGTCGGCGGTTCAGGGTGTGCGGTGCCGGTGGCGTGAGATCCAGCGCATGTCGAGGGCTTCCAGGGCGTCCAGTTGTTCTCGTGAGAGGGCCTGCGGAAAACGCCGCTTCTCGGCGAGCCACCTTCCCAGGGCGAAGGCGTCTTCGCAGGTGTAGTTGTAGGGAACGTCCAGGTGTTGGTGGCGGCAGCGGTAGGCGTAGGCGGCCTTCAATCCTCGGGCGAAGGCCCGTTGGGAAGCGCCGCGCGGGCGGCGCAGCAGGAGGGCCAGGGGGTGCTCGATGGGGAGGTCGCCCATGAGGTGGCGCTGGTAGTCCTCGAGCCCGGCGAGGTTGTCGATCTGCTCGGCCAGCCATTGGGTCAGCACAGGGGCGGCGCCGGTGAGTTGGTGTGGGCCGGGGAAGATCAGGGTCTTGTCGCGTGCGGCGGCGTGGGCGCGGGCGTAGGTGCGTTTCCATTCGGCTCTGCCTTTGGTGTTCCACCAGGGGTAGATCTCGTTCAGGGCCCGCTGGTAGCAGTGGGGCAGGCGGCGGGTGTTGGCTTCCTTTCGGCTGTCGGCGAGCCAGCGGCCCAGGTGCAGGCCTTGGTGGTGTTCGCCCCACCGGGGGGCGAGGTGTCCGTGGCGGGTGACGTAGTCGCGGGCGATGAGGAGTTTGCGCTCGATGCTGTGCGGGGGGTGCTCCCAGATCATGCCGAGGGTGTCCAGTGCTGCGATGCGTTCGGGTAGGAGCAGGCCGTTCTTGCGCATGGAGCGCTGTGCGCCGATCCACCAGCCGAGGTAGAAGCGGCCGCCGTGGAGGTAGCGGCTGGGGACGTCGAGGTGGCCGTTTTGGAGGTAGAAGTCTGTGGCGACCTCGAAGGCGGCCTCCCATACGCGGTTGGGGGCCATGACATCGTTCAGGTCGAGAACGGGGATGATCTCGTCGGCGCGTTCCGGGCGCGGGGCGATCTGGGGGGTGGCGGTGGGGTCGCTCGGGTACCGGAAGTGGTCGACGAGGTGGAAGGTGTGCTCGTCGTAGACGTCGAGGTCGATGAGGACCCGGTAGATCAGGTGGAAGGCGGTTTTCTTGACGGCCTCCTCGAGGGTTTCGCCGGGTGCCATGTAGATGGGGATGACGATGGTGGAGATCTTGTTGTCGCCTGGGGTCTGGCGCAGTGCGCGTCCGATGGACTGGATGATGTCGATGCTGCTGGTCTTGGGGTGGGCGAAGAGCAGGGAGTCGATGGCGGGGATGTCGACGCCTTCGGCGCAGCAGCGGCAGTTGGTGAGGACGGCCCGGCGGGGCGGCTGCTGTGAGGCGGGGGTGTTGAGGGGCGCGGAGGCGAAGTCGGTGTAGTTCTTGTGGCGTTCGAAGGGGGTCTGCCTGGAGCTGACGGTGCCGACCTGCAGGGGGGCGTGGTAGGCCGGGGGCATCAGGGCCGCGGTCTCGTGGAGTGTTTCGGCGAAGACGTCCGCTGCGGCGATGCAGGGGTGGAAGGTCAGCGTGCGGCGCAGGTCGTAGCGGTGCTGCGCGACCAGCAGGGCCACTTGAGCGGCTGCGGCACGCAAGGCTTCGCCGGTCCAGGTGTTCGCGGGAAGCCGGTTCAGGAGGCCCCGCAGGTCTTCGTCTCTGATCACGACGCCGGCGATGCGGTAGTCGGCGAGGAGCCCCTCGTCGATCGCCTCTCTCAGGGAGATGCGGTAGACGACGGGCCCGTAGATGCTCACGTCGTCCATGGAGGCGATGACGGTGTCCGCATTGATGCCCTTTTCGCGAGCTTTCTTCTCGTCGAAAACACGGGGCGTCGCGGTCATGTAGAGACGGTGGCGGGCGGGCAGCTTGTCGTCGTGGTGGATGCGGGCCCAGGGCTTGTCGTAGTCACCGGCGGTGCGGTGAGCTTCGTCGGCGACCACGACGTCCCAGCGGGGCAGATGGAAGTCGCGGTGGGCTTCGACGACCTTGTCCAAGGAGTCGTAGGTGCAGAACACGTTGAGCGGCCCTGGGGTGTCGGCTGCCTGCCAGGCCAGGTCGTCGGCGGTGCCCACCATGGTGAGGACGTCGGCCAAGTACGGGTCTGCCGGGTGGCTTGAGGAACAGACACCGAGGTAGCGGCCGGGACGTCCTTCGCTGTGCCATTTCGCGGCGGTCTGCTCAAGGAGTCGCAGGGAGGGGACTGCCACCAGGGAGGCGCCTTCGGGTGCGGTTTCCTGGACGACGTGCAGGGCCACCAGGGTCTTTCCGGTGCCGGTGGCCATGTAGACGCTGACACGGCGGTAGCCCTCGATGAAGCTGCTCGCGGAGGTGTCGACGGCGATTTGCTGGCCTCCGCGCAGGCGGGTCTTCAGGCGCGAGGCGGTCGCGGGGGCGGGGACGGTCGTGTCCGGGCGGATGCGTGTCGTCGTGGCCATGGTCCTCCCCCGGGTGACGGTGTGCACAGGCACCTGGTTCACAGGGTGGAAGGAGTGTGCGAGGCCGTGGCAGGGCGTTCGCCTGGGTTCACCTGAACGAGTGTCGGTGCTCTTGACCGCCTGCTGGCGGGCCCGTCACGGTGACCCGTGGTGACGGCTTCGGCGGAAGGGCAGCGGTGTTGGACGATCCCGGTCTGTACGGGCCTCGCCGGCCGCTGCCGCTGCGTGTGCGGCCGGTGCCGGGTGAGTCGACGGGGTCGTTCGTGAACCGGCTCGCGCACGCCAACGGCCTGAGCCTGGCGGCGTTCCTCGACCGCGTCGGACAGGGCGAGGCATCCGCGTACACCGAGCGGGTGGAGAAGTACCCGCAGTCCACCGAGATGTACGTGAACGAGGCGGGGCTGCGCTATCTGGCTGTCCTTGCTGACCGTGCGGCTGGTCTTCTGCAGCAGGATCTGCCCAGCCTGGGCGCGGAGCACCTGCTGCCAGGCAAAGAGGCGGCGCAGTGGTGGTGGCGCTGGGAGCCCGTGGCGGGGCACCTCGTGCGGTACTGCCCGCCGTGCGCTGATGCCCTGGGTGTCGGCAAGACGGTGTGGCTGATGTCGCCGGACAGCTGGCAGGTCTGTCTGCGGCACGGTTACTGGTCGGACGACTCCCGCGGCCGTGGTCCGGACTTCGTGCAGCTGGCCGAGCTGCCCGAGACGGTGACGGCGCACCAGGTGCGGCAGCAGCTGGCCGAACGGTGGGGGCCGGCTGGCGAGGAGTTGTTCGCCGATGCCTTCCAGGTGGCGGTGTACTGGTGGACGCGGATGCCGGACACCGTCTGCTGGGTTCGGCGGGCCTGGACGGCTGGACTGGACGCCTGGGAGATGCGGGCGGCCCCGCTGGTGATCTATCCGGAGGCCGTGGAACTCGCGCACGCCATGGTGGACTTCGAATCCGCGGGGCGGCGGGATACGGCGGACCGGTCCCGATGGCTTGCGGGCGTGGAGCAGTTGATGGCCGGGTGGGGGGTGGACGTGGTTGAAGGGCGTCAGGCGCTGCTGATGTGGCTGGGGCGTCACCGTAGGGGGGTGCCCGCGCCGTCCGGTACGGCGGGCCGAAACGGGCTGGTGCTTGGGGCGGGGCACAGCCGGATCGCGTCCCGGACCGGTCCGGTCAGCCGACGCTCGTGCCTGACCTGGCAGTTGGGCATGGCGGCTGCCGACATGTAGGCGTCATAAAAGCGGAGGGCTCACAACCATACGGTTGTGAGCCCTCCACCTTGTAGTAGCGGGGACAGGATTTGAACCTGCGACCTCTGGGTTATGAGCCCAGCGAGCTACCGAGCTGCTCCACCCCGCGTCGGTGAACACCACCGTTCGCCATGGCGGCAGGCGGTGAAGACCATTATGGGCCGGGGCCGTACGGTTGCGGATCTTTCTGATCCTCGAGGTCGGCCTGACCTGGCCGTAGGTGCGGCGTCCGGCGCGCTGGCCGTGACCCATTTCCCGGTCCGGAGCCTGTTGGTCCGGCAGTGGAATACTGGCCCGCCATGACACTGGCTCACGCCGCCACCAGTCGGCCCGTCGTGGACGTGGACGACCCCGCCACGTGGCCCCGGCCGCTGGCAGATCTCATCTACAAGATCGCCCACGAAGCCGAACTGGACGAGCCGGAGTTGTACGTCGACTTGGAGTTGGAGGACAGGGAGGCGCAGGTCCTCGACCTGCTCCGCGGCCACCTTCTGCGGGCGCAGCACTGCACCAGGCTGCTCGACCATGAGGCCGATGCGATTCGTGCCCATGGCCTGCGACCCCTGGATGCCGCTCTCGTTGATGACCGCCTGGATCAGGCCCATGAGCGGGGCTATCTGACCGCCGCTGAGCGGGAGGTACTGCGCTCCCAGAGCATGGTCGCCCCGGGGAGGCAGAGGATGGGCGATCGAGAGGGCCAGGTCTGCCTGACCCTCTCGGCCGAGGCCACCTCTCACGACATCGGCGGGGCGTGGCGGCTGCTGTCCTTCTGGGGCGGCGAGGCGATCTACTGGCAGCACTGCGACGACCCTGCCGGTCTTGCTCAGAGACTGCGCAGCCTGGGCCGGCCCACGCTGGTCACCGCCTACGTGGATCTCGCCAGTCCCGGCAGGCACCTCGTCTTCAAATCGGTGGTGCACACCTTCGTCGGCAAGGCCATCGGCTACGCCCCTGCCAACGCCGACGTCCTCTACCGCAACGCGATCCCGCCGCAGCACATCGAGTCCGTCGTCTTCCCCGGCGATCCCGCCTACGACCGGCTTCCGGGCCTGCCCACCGCTTGATTGACCGCTCCGGTCACCCCGGTGGAGTGTCCGGCATCCCTCCCCCTGGCCCGAGAGATGGGCAGCGTCTACGCGGCGAAGCCGATGTTTTTGACGTACTCGTACTGGCCCCACTGGGAGCCGAGATCGGGCAGGACATCGGCGGTCCAGGCGTCGTCCAGGCCCTGGTGGTCACCGGCCGCCCAGGACGCGACGATCTTGTCCCAGCGGCGCACGTTCATCGTCCGGTGAGCCACCACCCGCTGGAGCTGGCGCGCCACGCCGGACTGGTCGAGGGGGTGGATCTCCACGCGAGTGCCGCGACCCTCGCGGTTGAGGCGGGCGATGAGGTGGCGGGCGACGTTGCGGCGCCGCACCGCCCGGTAGGCGGCGTCGATGCGTTCCAGGTTGGCCTTCGAGGGACGGCGGGTGCCCTCCAGCCATGCCTTCAGCGTCCGGTCGCTCACGGTCAGTCCGGCGTCCTTGGCCGCCTGCCAGGCCCTGTCCGATGTCGTCAGGTAGTGCAGGCGTGCCATCAGGCCACGCCTGGCGGTCACCGGGGTGGCGATGTGAGCGGCGAGCCAGTCGAGCTGGCGGGCGACGGCTTCGCTGCCCTTGATCCCGCTCGCACCAAACTTCCCGAAGTCGATGTTCTTCTCCGGCATCTACTGCTTCTCCCCCGTGCCGGCTTCGGCATCGGTTCCGGCGGTGTACGTGTCCTTGACCTTGACCTCGGTAACACCGCGGCCTTCAGGGAGGACACGACGCCAGTCTCCGATGACGTGGAGTTCGTCGGTGCCCATCGCCCGTACGACCGTCAGTCCCGCGTCGTGGGCCTTGAGCGCCTTCATCCAGAGGTTGGCGAAGGCCTGGGAGCGAATGATGTGCATCCAGTCCGGGCGGTAGAGCTCCCGGTTGTAGTTCGACTCCCCCATCGTGGAGACGAACTTGGAGTACATCGCCTTCACGTACTCAAACGTCAGCCCGTCGCCGTCAGCGATCGCGGTGTCACGGGCGTCCTTGAGGGCGATCCGGAACTTCTCCAGGAGGTTCTCGGTGGCTCCCGAGGTGTACGACTCGTGGACCTCGGGCGGCTCGCACAGGCGGTACTTCGGGCCGGACAGGCGCAGCAGCAGGCGCAGGGTCGGCTCGGTGACCCACAGGGGGCCTGGTTCGTCGCGCTGGCCGATCGGGTTGGGCAGCACCGCGTCGTGCTCCCAGGTGGGCGGGGTGATCAGGTGGACTCCGGCGCGGCGCCGGTCGTGGGCAAAGCCCGTGGAGTGTTCCAGCTGGCCGAGCGGGAGGTGGGTCTTGAGGGCCGAGAGGTAGGCGCCGTTGATGTCGAGCGCGGTCACCTCGTGCCGACCGGGCGGGAGGGCGGTGCGGGTCCATTTGGGGCGCGCCTCCCAGATCTGGTCGGCGCCCTTGGAGGTCTGCTTCTTGAGGATGTCGGGGATCCAGGGGTGGGCGATCACGTCGTAGCGGGCGCCCTTGCGGGTCTCGTCCAACAGGCGCATCGCGTCCGGGATGGCCCGCTTTAGCAGGGCGGTGCTCGCGGCTTCGATATCGCCCTGGTGCTCGGCCAGCGCGGCGCGAACCGCTTCGTGGATCACGTCGCCCGGCCCGGACGGCTCCTGGAACGCCCGTCCGCGCGGGGCCGCATCTTTCCCGCCGGACGGGCGGGGCGGGCGTGCTGTACGCGGCATTTGAGCCCGGGCAGATGGCGCGGTGGGCGAGACCTTCGGGGTTTGTGCAGGGGTTGCCTGACAGCCGGAGGGGTCCAGATGCTGAGCAAACCCGGCCACACGCTGTTTGGCCGGACGACCGCACAGCACACACGACTCGGGCACGGCGAGCAGCTCCACCTCGTCCTCGTCCTGGCCGAGTTCCGTCGAAGACGAAGAGGCGACGGCCGCCGCAGCAGTGTCCGACGCCACGGGCTGCTCCTCAGCCGGCATCGCCGTGTTCTCGGTGGCGGTGGCGAGCTTGGCTTTCAGTCCGTCTAGCAGGTAGGCGTATTTGGTGCGGACCTCACCGGCCGGGTCGCGGCCGCTCTCCCACCCGCTGAGGGTGGACGGGCTCACGCCGAGCGCGCGTGCCACCTGCGCCTTGGACAGCCGGGCCCGCTCCCGCAGCTCGCGGCGCACCCGGCAGGGCGGGAGTTCGGCCTGCGGGCCGACGGCGTCGAGCAGCGAGTCGATCGCGTCGAAGTCGCTCACCGGCCTGTCCCCTTCGTCTCGGCCCGGGCGGAACGGCGCCGGTCGGCGGGCAGCACCTCGCACGCTCTGGTCGGACCCGCCAGCAGGTCCAGCGCACTGATGCCGTAGTGCGCGGCCAGGACGTCGACGTCGCGCAGACTCCATGAAACGGCACCCGACTGCCGGCGCGAGACCTGCGTCTGCGTCAGTCCCAGCACCCCCGCAACCGACCGCTGCGAGTCGCCCGTCACCTGCATCAATGCGGCCACCGTCAGCCGCAACGACTCCTCCAAGGCCAGTCCCATACCTCCAGCCTACCCGATCTGATGCAACTTTCGCATTTTAGTCAGCTTTTCACTACTAATAATGCAGGAAAGCTTTCAGTTTCCTGGGAGAGCTCAAGGTTCTCGGGCACGTGGGTGTCAGCGATCCAGGCCACCCCGATCACGCGGAAGCAAGCGGGCCGCGCGCCGGGCTTCCCGTTTCGCCCGGCGCGCCTCTTCCACCGCACGATCGGACAGGCACCGCGGGCACACGAGATCCAGGACACGGCGGCGCATGGCCCGGCGCAGCCGAGGCATGGGCGGTGGCGGCCACCTGCGGCAGTGACGGTGCACCGTACGCGCCCGGGTGCCCAAGAGCGCAGCGACCACAGAAGCGTTTCCGGCATAGCAGGCCAGAAGGAACGTCATCTGCGCCTGGTGACCGGCCGGGAATCGTGCGGCCAACTCGGACCGCTCTTCCGGGTGGAGGAAGGCATCGTGACGCTCGCAACGCGGCATCTTCCTGCTGTTCCGGGCGATACCCGGCGAACTGATGTCCATGACTTCAAGAGCCTGCCCGGGGCCGTCTGTGGACAGCGGACGGCTTCGACGCCGCGCGCCATCTCGCCACGCTGGGCTTCGTCGACACCGGGCAGTGGGTATGGGCCGGGGAGCGAAATGCCTACCGGAGCTGTGCGACACATCGGGGCGTCAACGCCTCCGGGAGAGGACCAGGAACCGGCGCGGGGCCGCCTGATACGCCACCGCCGTCGGGATGCTGGTTGATCCAGGACAGACCGCCGAGGTCGAGGCACCTGCGCGTGCGGGTGACGGCCACGTAGGCGAGGCGGGCTTCACCGTCGTCGATAGGGCCTGGGAGAGCGCAGCCGGTGTCGTCCTGCTGGTCGCTGTCCGGGGGCGGGGTGAAGTCGTCGGCGATCTTCACGCGGGCCCATTCGCGGCCTTTGGCCTTGTGGGCGGTCGAGACGGTCACCTCTGCCTGGTTTTCGGGGGCGAGCTGGGCGACGGCAGCCAGGATGGCGTCGGTGCCGTGGGTGTCCACAAGGTCGACCAGCGGCTGCAGGTCACGTCCGGCCGGGTCGTGGGCGGCGTAGTCCTGCAGGTCGCCCCAGGCGGTGAACAGAACGAGTTCGGGGTGGGTGGTGCGGCGACCTTCCTTCAGGTCACGGGCGGCCAGGGCCAGGGCGCGCAGGCTGTCTCCGCCCCCGACCAGGGCCACCCGGTACCCAGCGGCCAGGAGGTCCATGACCTGGGCCATGGCACCGACGTTGGTGCGGCACAGCACGGCGTCGGGCCGGGTGACAGGGCCGAGGTCGGTGGGCACGCTCTCGCTGCCGGTGAGGCGGATCGGGGCGTCCGCGATGGCCAGCCAGCGGTTGGCCTCCTCGGCGAGCTGAGGGCCGAAGCGGAAGGACTTCGACAGGGCGAGTTTGGTGCCGTCGAAGCCGGTCATGACGTCCTTGGCGCCGCGCCAGTGGTAGATGGCCTGGGCGGAGTCGCCGACCATGACGAGCTGGGCGTGGCTGCGCTGGTTGAGGAAGATCTGTTCGACGACGGGGTTGGTGTCCTGGGCCTCGTCGAGGAGGAGGAAGTCGGTGTCGATTTTCGGGGCCGTGAGGGACCAGATTTTCAGGTAGTGGTCGTGGTCGAAGCGGACCGCGCCGTCGCCGGGGTGCTGGAGGTCGTTCCATGCCTTGCTGGCGAAGGGCACAATGTGGGCGGCGAGTTCGGCGTGCAGGCCGCGGTCTTCAAGCCCGCGTAGGCGTGGGACGTGGTGGCGGGTGATGACAGGGTCGGCGCTGTGGCAGAAGCGGGCCACCGTGCGCAGAGCGGCGTTGGAGAGCGTTCTTTGTGACAGGTCGCGTTCGCCAATCCGAATGGCTTTGGTGATGCCGAGGGCCTGCCCGGTCTGCCAGGCGGGGCGGCGGGGGGCGTTGAGACGGTGGGTGTAGCGGTGGCCGACGGCGGCGTAGGCCAGGGCGTGGGCGGTCTTGCACAGGACGCTTCGGGGGAAGCGGGCAGTGGCGTCCTGTGCGATGGCCCGGTTGTAGGCGAGGTAGCGGCCGCGGCGCCGCGTGGCGTGGGCGAGCTGGGCCAGCGTGGTGGTCTTGCCGGTACCCGCGCCGGCTTGCAGGGCCAGGTGATCGCCGGCGTGGAAGGCGTCGGCCGCGGCGGCCTGTTCGTCGGTCGGCTTCAGCACGGCGCGGCTCCGGAAGTGCGGGTCAGGGCGTGTCCGACGGCCGCGACGAGATGGGCGGGGGTGGTGTGGGCGAGCAGCTGCTGCAAAGCACGGTCGAGGCGGTCGGCCTCATCGCTGGCGTGCTGGGCCAGGGCCCGGTGAAGGGCCAGCTCCACGAAGCGTTGAGGGGTCTGTGCTGCGCGGTCGGCCGCCGCCGCGATAGCGGTGTGTGCGGCGCTCGGGAAGGCCACGTTGAGGAGGATCTTGCCGCTTCGGTCGGGGTAGTGCGTGGTGATGACGTCGATGGGCAGCCGTGTGCCGATCCGGCGGCGCAGTCGGGTGAGGGCCTTTCCCGGGGTCTTGGCGCGTACGACGGTCATGAGCCGGGTGGCGTCGTGGTTGGCGGCGAGCGGCATCGTGCGGGCGGCGTGATGGAGTTCGGTCGCGGTGAGGGATCGGGTCAGAGCGATCTCCAGGGCGTGGTGCGCCATCGTCATGCCGCGCCTCCGGGGTCGTGCGGGAGACGGGTGCGGATGTGCGCTGCGTGCCGGAGGGGATCGAAGACCTGCCATCCGGCCAGCGTCAGGTCGGCGGCACCGTGGGTGACGGCGTGTGCGGGGCACCGCTGGATACGCCAGCGTCGCTGCTCGGCGTGAGGCAGCCAGCTGAGGTCGTAGACAGCCATCGTCTGTGCGGGCAGGACGAGTTGGCCGCGTCGAGGGCCGATGGACAGCAGTCTCCAGGCTCCAGCCGGGCTGTCCGGGGCCAGGACGGGGCGGAGGCAACGGTGGCGGTGGTTCGTCTGGGCTACGCAGCGGATGGCCTCCACAGGGCCCTCGGCGAGGTAGCAACCCAGCAGCATCCGCACGACCGGCCGGGCGGGGCGGTCGGTGTCGGCGGGCGCCGCACTGGCGGGGGGAAGCGTGGGGGTGAAGGCGCCGGTGTCGATCAGACGGCGGGTTCGGACAGCGAGTTGGCGGCGCACCGACTCCAGAGGCGGGCCGATCCGGCAGGTGAGCGTGCGCTGTGGGCAGAGCACAGCGTGCGGGATGCGGCACCATGCACTGCCGTCGCCGTGCGGGTGGGCGATGCCGGAGCTCAGGTGCCAGCGGCAGGAGCCGGGGACGTGAGCGGCGGTCAGTTCGGCGGGATGCAGGGCGATGGGCCGCCCGTCGGCGCGCTGGTAGAAGTCGATGCGGTTGCCGCAGCGACGGCAGCGGCCGCTCTGACCGGCGCGCAGCAGATGGCTGGGGCTGGTGGCGGCCACTCGCAGCGGACGGCGTACCGGCACCGTGCGGGGGCCGCCGTCCCAGTGGCAGCCAGTGGGGGCGGAGTTGGGGCGCATAGAGAGGACCGTGCCAAGCGACACGCCCCAGGAGCGGGGCAGGCCGGCGGACAGTCCCCCGCGCGGCCCAGCGATACTGAACGCCAGCACGATGCACCGCACGCGCGTTCTGCACGTGTTCGCCGGTCCGGGTGATTTACGCCGCGCGCCAGGCCTGGCGCGGCGGAGGTCAGGCCCCCTTGGATCCGGGCGGGGTGTGGTTGTCGCAGAGCGGGCCGAGCAGGTGCTCGATGGGGACGTCGAAGGCGTGCGCGAGGGCGTGCCAGGTGGTGACCGTGCCGGCGGCTCGGCCGTGTTCGAGGTCGATCAGCGTGCGCCGGGCCAGGCCGCTGCGGCCGGCAAGTTCGTCGAAGGTCCACTCACGCGCGTTCCTCAGCCGCGCCAGCGTCACACGCAGGGCATCGCGGTCAGGGTCGGGCGGCAAGATCGTCACCCCACCATCCGACGGTGCAGACACCTGCCCTGTCAGTGAGGATTTCTGCACTATCAGTGCAGGTGGGCGCACCGGATGCCCGCCCTGCGCGAGTGCAGGGATCTGCACTACGGTGCGGGCGGCTCCCGCGTACGTCCGGGAGGCCACCGCGCGAGGCCGACGCGGACCAGAACGGAGGAACAACGAGCCGATGCGGCTTGCCAGCACACACGCCACGGTGCAGCGCATCTGGACGGTGCACCTGCGCCCGCAGACGGGCGGGCCGGCCCTGACCTGTCCCCGCTGCGCACACAGCCCCGTCCTGCCGGCCGCCTCCGCCCGCTCGGCCGCCCTCACCCATCTGGCCCGCCATGCCCGCGCCGACGCGCTGCCCGGGCATCTGCGCACCTGCCAGTGCCGGACAAGAGGCTGCCACTGGCACCCCCGCCACCGCGGCTGCGCGGGGCCCGTCCTGCTCGCCCTGACCTGCGACCGCAGCGGGCGCGCATGGCGGCTGGCCGATGCCTGCGCCGCCTGCGCGGCGGCGATGAGCCACACCGCCGTCGTACCGCCCACCCTGCTCGGCACCGGTCACGCCCAGCTCACTCCCGGCACGCCCCGCTCTGCGCGCACCGTGCCTGTGTTCGGCCCGGCAGAACAGCAGCGCGTACGCGAAATGCTCACCTACCTCGCCACAGCGCTGCCCCGCTTCTCCTCCCCCGCCGCCCGGCTGCTCGCCCTGCAGTGCGCGCTTCGCGCCGATCACCACGGGCAGATCCGACTGCCCCACGGGTTCCTGCGCGGCATGCGGCTGCACGGCCGTGCAGAGCTGTGGCTCGAACTGGAGGACGCCGGCTGGCTGCACCGATCGGGACGCAAATGTTCTCCCGTCCAGGGGCAGCTGCTCGACGCCGCCGTCCTCCAGCAGGCCCCCGGACGCACCGCGCGCGTCCGCGCCGCCCAATGGGCCCTGCGCCCCACCCCGCTGGCCCTTCCGCCCGCCCTGTCCTCTGCTCTGCGGCTGACCGCGCTCGCCCTAGCCGCCCACAGCGCTTCCGGGGCGGGCGGTGGCGAGCTCGATGACCTCACCCGCCAGTGCGGACAGCCGCCTCAGCAACTGGAGGACCTCCTCGACCAACTGGTCCGCGCCCGCCTCGTGACCGCCTGGCACCATCATCACGACAGCGGCGAGGTCCGGTGGGAGCTGCCCGCACACTCTCCGCCCGGCGAAGATGCCGCACGAACCGAAGCCTTCTCACGGCAGCCGAAAAACAGTGCGTGACGGCCCGTAAGTTCTTCGGAAGCCCGGGCCGCTGCTGGGGCAGTGCGCCCCAGCAGCGGCCCGGCCGGCCCTCTCCTGCCGCCCCAGGGCGGGAGTGCTCAGCGGCGGGGAAGGGCCAGGAGGTTGTTGGTCAACCGGCCGTCGGCGCGGGTCTGCAGGTACTTCTCGCCGCGCGGCGGGGTCACCACGACGACCTCCGCCCGGTGGCCGCCCGCATCGCTCGTGTAGGCCTGGCCCTTCTTGTCTTCGATCCAGGTGACGATCTGCGCCCGGGTGTTGTCGCCGGTCTTGCCGTCCGCCGGGTTGGTCCACCACAGGTGGGTGATGTGCTCGTGCATGGTGCCGCCGGACAGGCGTACCGCGGTGATCTGGATGGCCATGGTTCTCTTCTGCCGGCCTTGCCCGACGGGGTTCCGGAGCCGGCGCCGGGACCCGTCACCCCGGTGCGGGGTGCTTCGCCTGGGACGGACGACGTAACTCGCGGGTAGCGCAATGGGAGTGTCCTGGAGGGGCTGGCGGGGTGTCAGGAGCAGTCGAGGCAGCGGTCGCTGCCGTCGGCGAACATCGCGGGCGGATGCTTGATGAAGCATCCCGGGCACAGGCGTTCGTTCACGCGCGGTGTGCATGCGCAGCGGCCGCACTCGGGGCAGTGGGGGACGCGGCAGGCGGAGCAGGCGGGATCGAAGGAGCGGTACTCCTCGTCGCAGTGTGCGCAGAGGTAGTCGCCTGCCTGGGGGCCGGTGTCCTTGGTGGGGGGCGTGAAGCGGCGCCAGGGGGCGGAGTCGGTGACGAGGACGGCGACCAGGTAGCTGCCCATCGGCGCGGTCTGCGCGTGCAGTTCCCGTCCCAGGATGCCGTCGCGGTAGCGGACTTGGGTGCGCCCTTGCGCGCGTCCGCGGCCGGAGGCGCGGGCCCGGTCGATGACCGGGATGTCGCCCTGGAAGCTTCCTCGGCGCAGGGGCGGCAGGCCGTGGGAGGCGGCGAAGGCTACTCGGCCGCCGTTATCGAGCAGGAGGATGTGTCCGGGTGCGGGCAGATGCTGGACGGCGCGCACGCATACGGCCATGCGGGAGGCGGCTCCCGCCCGCCACAGGTCGGCGACCGTGTCAGCGGTGGGGCCGGTGGCATCCAGGTGGTGGTCGACGAGCGGGGTGGGCAGCAGGATCTCGGCGGCGAAGGCGTCGCAGGCCGCGTCCTCCAGCTGCAGGCCGCCGTCGGACTGGCTCTCGAAGGCCGTCATCAGGTCGAAGCTGTTCTTCTGGAGGTGGTGGCCCAGCTCGTGCAGGGCGGTGAAGTCCCGGCGGGCGGGACTGGCCGCCTCGGCGACGGAGATCCGCGCAGGCGGCCCGACGTCGTAGGCGCCTGCCACACTGCAGCGGGAACCGGCCTGGCTTTCGGGGACGAGGTCGACGGTCAGCTCCGGCCAGGTCTGCAGTTCGGTGAAGGCCGAGCGCGCCAGGCGCTGCGCTGCGCCCGGGGTGTGCGTCTCCAGTTCCGCCAGCATCGCGGTGGCCTGGTGACGTGCAGTGGCTGCGAGTACGTAGTTGACCACAGCTGACCTCGCTAGTGCCGTGTCAGGCAACGTTCGCCCTGTCGACGACGGCGCGTAGGCGCCGGTCGCCGGCGTGGCGGTTTCGCCAGATGATGTAGCGGCGGATCATGCTGCCCTGTTCCTTGTGGTCGGCATGGTCGGTGCCGTCGAGGGTGAAGTAGCGCAGGGCGGTGAACTGGGCTTCGATGCGGTTGAGCCAGGAGCTGTTCGTCGGGGTGTAGGCGATCTCGACGTTGTTCGCCTCGGCCCAGTCCGCGACCCGGCGGCACCGCTTCGTGGTGAGGTGTGGCGAGTAGTTGTCACACACGATCGCGATGCGGACCTCGGGCGGATAGAGGCTGCGCAGGTAGCGGCAGAACTCCAGGAACTGGGTCCGCTTTTTGACCAGCTTGATGTGGCCGTAGAGCTTGTCCTTGGTCAGATCCAGGGCGGCGAACAGGTGCCGTACTCCGCCGTAGCGGTTGTAGGTCGCCCGCCGCCTGCGGCGTGGTTCGCGGTCGGGGTTCTTGTGCTTCCCGCCGCGCTCGGTCCATTGCCGGCCGGGGTGGGGCATCAGGTTGAGCGGCCCGAACTCATCCATGCAGAAGACGACTTCGGGCTCGCCCTTGTCGGGTATGACCTCGCCGTCGGCGATCGCGTAGAGGTGCTCGACCCGGGCCTTCTTGGCCGCGTAGTCCGGATCGCGGGAGGTTTTCCAGGTCTTCAGACGTTGAAAGGAGACGCCTTCCTCGCGGAGCAGGATGCGCAGTCCCTCGTGGCTGATGTCGTCGACCACCCCCTCGGCTACCAGGAAGTCCGCCAGCTTGGTCAGGCTCCAGGTCGAGAACGGCAGGTCGTGCTCTGTCGGCTTCGACTTCGCGATCTTCTTGATCTCGCGCCGCTCGGGCAGCGTGAACGTCTTCGGACGGCCGCCCTTGTACTTCGGATACAGCGACTCGAAGCCGTCGACGTTGAAGTTGTGGATCACATCCCGGACCCGGTCCGCGCTGGTGAACGACACCTCGGCGATCTTCACCACCGGCATGCCCTGCGCGGACAGCAGAACCATCTGGGCCCGCCGCCAGGTCACCACCGACCCGGTGCCCCGGCGGATGATCCGCAGCAGCCGCCTGCCCTCGTCATCATCGATCTCGCGTACCCGCACCCGCTCCACAGATCAGCAGCCTGACCGATCCGTGCAGCCCACACCCGGTCCATCGCCGACACCGGCATGCCGCCGCAACCACGCCGACTCCGCGGGCGTCAGATTCGGGTCATCCAGCTTCACCCGGACCACCTCCTGCATCCGTCCGGCCGGATCGGTCCGGCAACCGCTGCGGATACCGTGCAGCAACAGCCCCCGCCCCAGGCGGGCGGCGAAACCCGGCACCTCCGCACTGCCCACGGTCACGATGGTCATCGCCACATCGGCAGCCGGATCACCAGCGCCCGCATTGCACCAGTCGATCACCACCGGTCCCCGCCGGGTCAGAATGACGTTCCCTGGATGCAGGTCCAGATGCAGCACCCGGTCACCATCCGCCGTGCCGAACCGCCTGGGCAGCCACTCCGGCGCCGGCAGCGCATGCAGCCGATCGTGCAGGCGGCCCAGCTCCCGGCCGAGAGATCCCACCCGCCACGGACGCCGGGCCAGGACATCCAGCATCGTCGGCCCGGCCAGCCGCTCCAGAACCATGTCCGTTTCGGTGATCTCATACACCCGCGGCACCGGATACCCACATGCCGCAAGGTGCGTCATCAAGCGTGACTCCAGACCGGTGGGCCCCCCGTGCCGGTACCGCCGCAGCACCCTGGACTCATCCAGGGCATACACATCAGCATCCCGGCCCCGCGCGATCAACTCCATGCGGTGCAGTCTGCATTGACGGCCCAACCCTCGCCAACAGGGCGAACAATGCCTGACGCGGCACTAGTAGATTGTCGCACCTAAGTATGGCTCTGATTGGTGGAGTTGACGGTCGGGCAGTCTCCCCTCGTCGCTTCACTTCGGCCGGGCGGGGGTGCCATGTCGTCACAAAAGAAGTATCCGGTTGCCTTGAGTGCTGAGGATCGTCAGGCGTTGGTGCGGGTGACCACGACGGGAGTCCGCAGCGCGTCGATGATCAGACGGGCGCGGGTGTTGCTCGCGCTGGATACGTCGGTCGGCGAGGTCGATCCGCGGGCGGTGATCGCGGACCGGGTCGGGGTGTCGTGCGAGTCGGTCCGGCTGGTCTCGAAGCGGTACGCGGAGACCGGCGGCGATGTGTGGGCCACGGTCGGCCGGAAGGAACGCGCCTGCCCCCCGGTGCCCTCCCCGGTGACCGGTGAGGTCGAGGCGAGGCTGATCGCGCTGGCCTGCTCGACACCGCCCAAGGGCCATGCCCGGTGGTCGCTGCGCCTGCTGGAGAGGCACGTGGCGCTGATCGAGGACATCCCGAACCTGGACCACTCCACGATCGGCCGGGTTTTAAAAAAACGGAACTGCGTCCTCACCTGAAGAAGTGCTGGACCATCCCGCCACGAGCGAACGCGCAGTTCGCGGCCCGGATGGAAGACGTGCTGGCCGTCTATGCCCGGCCCTATGACCCGGCGCGTCCGGTGGTGTGCATGGACGAGAAGCCGTACCAGCTGCTCGGCCACGTCCGCGATCCGCTTCCCCCGCGGCCCGGCCGTGACCGCCGCGAGGACAACGAGTACGTCCGCTCGGGGACCTGCTCGATCTTCTGCTGGGTTGAACCGCTGCGCGGATGGCGACGCGTGGATGCCCAGCCCCGCCGGACCAAGGTCGACTGGGCGCACCAGGTCGAACACCTGCTGACCGTGGACTATCCCGACGCCGCCACGGTCGTGCTGGTGATGGACAACCTCAACACCCACACCACCGCCTCGCTCTACGAGGCGTTCGACCCGGGGAAAGCCTTCGCGCTGGCCCAGCGCCTGGAAATCCACCACACCCCCAAACACGGGTCCTGGCTCAACATCGCCGAGATCGAGCTCTCCGCGCTCACCCGCCAGTGCCTGGACCGCCGCATCGACGACCTCACCGTGCTCAACACCGAACTCGCCGCCTGGCAGCAGCACACCAACAGCAACCAGCGCCAAGTCGACTGGCACTTCACCACCGACGACGCACGCGTGAAACTACGCCACCTCTACCCAACCACACAGCAAAACTAAGCCGCGACAATCTACTAGTGCAGATGGAGTTCGAAGTAGCGGTCCGTTCTCGCACTCCAGTCGGTGGTGCTGCCTTCCTGGCGTGCCGCCAGGGCGTAGATGCCGAAGGCGGCACGGCGGCGGGCGTCGGGTTCGCTCGTCGCGGTGCGGGTGGCGAGGGCGCGTACCTGGGGGCGGCGCGAGGGGCGGCTGAGCTCGTGGATCACGGGGGCGGGCAGGGCCGGATTGGCCGCCAGGACTTTGTCGGCGCCGAGGCCGAGCGCTGTGGCGAGGTCTTCTGCCTGCTCGGGTGTGAGGGGGGCCTGTCCCCGCCACACCTCCAGGGCGTGGGGGGGCTGCAGATTCAGTTGTGAGGCCAGCTGTTTGATGGTGATGCCCCGCCGCTGCAGCAGTTCGGGCAGGGCTCCCGATCCCTGTGGCACCCACTGCGCAGCGCTCAGTTCGGCGAGGCTGTCGGCCAGGACGCCCCGGTACTCCGCCGCCGCGGCCGTGGGGTGCGGCGCGGTGCTCCCCCATGTCGCGCCCGGCGGCACTTCGTGCGGGAGTGCCGGGCCCGTGGAGGCGGGCAGCGGCACGGTCAACTGGCTGACCTGACGGTCCAGCACGTACCAGGGCAGGGGCAGTTGCAGTCCCCACCACAGGGCCAGCGGCTGCTCCAGTGTGGAGGCGCCAGCGGGCAGCAGCAGCGTGTCCGTGTCGGCGTAGCGTTCGAAGGAGACCGGAACAGCCTGCACCGTGTCGTCTGCGACTGCTGTGATCACCTGCAGTTGGATGGTGTCTTCCCAGACCGCTCTCCAGATCTGGCTGGGCTCAGGATCTCGAGGGGGCGCAGTGGCGACCTCTCGGACGGCGTCGGGCACTTTCAGTCCCGCCGCAGCAGCTACCAGCCGCTCGTAGGCGCTGCTCTGGGCAGGGTTCATCGTGTCTCCCCCCTCTCCTCGGCTGTGGTCCATCTGCGCATTCTCTTCTCACTGGATACGGACGACGTCACAGGGGCGGCTCAGGGGGCGGATCCTCACAGCGTCGTAGCAGTGCTCGCATGACTGCTTCCCGGTCACTGTCCTCGGACAGGGCAAGGCGGAGCGTTGTCTTCAGCCCTGCCAGAACAGCCCCGGCCTGGGCCTGTCCGATCTCCAGCAGCTGCGCGGCATGATGGACGTCTTCGTCCAGGTAGGGCAGCAGCAGGCGCTCGTTGGCCGTCAGCCGCTGCCAGATGTCTTCGGCGTTGCCGCTGACGCCCGTGGAGTCGGCAGGGGCCGCCGCCGTGCCGGTTTCGGCCGGATCGACGAGCGTCCCGTCGTCGGCGAAGAGCGTGGTGAAGCGGGCCGGGGCCAACAGCTCGAACCGTGACTCGAGGACCTTGGCGAGGTCTTCCTCCCGCACCGCCCCCTGAGCGTGTCCAAGGACCCGCGTGAGAACGGTCATGAGGGCTTGGACCGTTTTGCGGGGTGTGGGCCCGGAGTGATTCCAGCGGGTGATCCCGACACCGTCCACGCGTGTGGCCTCGGCGATGAGATCGTCGAGGTCGCCCTGCCACACCGCGTCCTCGGGCAGGCCGCTCAGTGCCCACCTCGGCGGGGAGCCCGGCCTGCGGCGGAAGGACGTGTCCTCGCTCATCAGCCGGGCGATGCGGCGGCGCAGTTTGCCCCGCGGGGTCTTCTTCGCCTCATCGATCAGGAAGTTCTTGATCGACGCGAGGAACAGCCGCTCCAGCGTGGCATCGCTGATGGCCAGCGCGAAGCAGGCGGTGACGAACTTCTGGCCTGAGCCCTCGCGGGTCAACATGGCCGTGATCACGTCGTAGACCGCGTCGTCGCTCCACTGCGTGTATCCCTCGGGCGGGGGAAACCCCGACGCACGGCGCACCTGGTGGACCATGCGCAGCAGCAGTTCCAGCGTCTTCGGCCCGGGCTCGCCCGTCTGCGACAGCTCTTCGTACGCTCCACCCGTCACCGGTTCACCCCCCGACCCGCCTGGACCGCGTGAACCAGGCTGCCTGCCTGCATACACCTGCCTTCTCAGTCACACCAGGCAACACGCCCTGGACCGGAACCGCAGGTGCTTTCGTTCGCAAGGGGCTTCTTCGCTCTTTCCCCCGGAGCGATCAGCGCAGGAGACCTCTTGGAGAGCGAAGCCGGCTTCCTGGCAAGCGAGTTCAACGGCCAGACCGGCACGCAGGACGCGGGCGGCCAGTACCCGACGTCCTGCCTTATCGCCAGCTTGTTCACCCTTTCAGGTGGATCCAGCGGGCGGTGAAGTTCTCGTAGCGCGGAAGCAGCACAGCATGGGATGCCGGGCTGCTGCGGCAGCGGTCATCGCCCCGAAGGGGCCAGGGATGGGTGAACAGGTGGCGGAAGACTGGCGATCCGGCTCTCGTCGGCCGCTGCCGGTACGGAGGCCGACGGCGGCAGGCGGATTCGGGCGTCGGCTGGCACCCGGTCAGGAACTGGGACTGGCGGCCGGGCAGGAGTGCGAGACCGTGCTGCGGCGCGACAAGAGGTGGCCGGGGTGAGAACGGTGCGCGCCTGCGACCTTCTGGACAGCGAGGCGGTACCAGGAACCGGGCAGGGTGTCGTGGCTCTGTACCGCGAGCCGTACGGGCCGGTGCACTCGTGCGGTGCGTCCGGGCTTCGGGGAGTGGCTCTGGAGGAGTTCGGGCCGGTGAGCGAGCCGGTGCCCTACCGGGGCCGCAAGGGCATCATCACCTACTGGCCGGTGGCGACCCGAGAGCAGACCGTGGTGTGCGGAAGTCTGCGGCAGTGGCGGCTCGCGGTGGAGCTGGACTTCGAGTCGGCCTGGGCGGCGTTCAGTGCCGGACCGGTGGAACTGCGGTGGCGGGCGGGGGGTCGTCTTCGCCGGTGGCGCCCGGATTTCCTGGCGCGCACGGCCGACGGCGTGCGTGAGGTGCTGGTGCTGAAGCCGTCCGGTCAGGAAAGCCTGCCCGTGGCAAGGCTTCAGGTGCTTGAGGAGGTGGCCCAGGCGGCCGGGTGGCGGGTGCGGCAGGTGCGCGAGCCGTCGGGGCTACATGGACGCAATCTGGGGTGGCTGGCCGGCTACCGGTTCCCCGTAGACGACGAGGAAGGCCAGGGGCGGGCGTTGCTGGAGGCGTTCAGGGAGCCGACGGGGCTGCGGGCGGGGGTGGCGGCGAGCGGGCTGGACAAGCTGACGGGTCTGGACCTCGCATACCGGATGCTGTGGCAGCGGCGGCTGCTGTTCGATATCGCGCGGCCGCTGTTGCCCGACGCCGTGGCCTGGACGGCCTGAAGGACCGGAAGGGGGCGCATGGCGGGATCGGGTGAGGGTCGGCTTGCGGGGTCGCTGTCCATCGGAGCGGGGGTGCGCTGGCAGGGGCGCGAGTGGGAGGTAGTGGCGTGGCAGGGGGCGCAGGTCACGCTGATGCCGCAGGACGGCGGCCAGGAGGTGCCCCGGGCGGTGTCGTACCGGTGGCTGGTGGGCGCGGAGGACTTCGCCGTCGTCAGCGGCAGTGGGGCACCGGCCGCGGACGGTGCGGCCCTTGGCGGGTGGGGGCGGCAGGAGGGCCGGGAGGAGGAGGCCGCGCTGTGGCAGGCGCGCATGGTGGAGATCGACACCGGTCTGGCGCCGGGCAGGAGTGAGCATGCGCGGGGATTCGGGCCGGGCACGACGCTGGCCCAGCGGTGCGCCGCAATGTCGGCGCGGCTGGCCGCCGACGGCGTCCGCTGCTCCCCCCACACCCTCGCCGACAAGCGGCGCAAGTGGAAAGCGGCCGGGGAGAACCCGGTCGTCCTGCTGCCCGGGCCGCGGGACAAACGGCCGGGGGGCTTCACCGACCCGCGGTGTCTGACCGCCATGCAGGAGGTGGTGGCCCGGCGCGCACACGCGTCGGACGTGACCATCGACGTGATCCGCGAGGAAGTCGAGGACCTGCTGCACTCGCGGTACGCCGAGGAACTCGGCTCGGCTGCCGTGGCGGCTCTGCTGCCCTCCCGTTCCACCTTCTACCTGCGGATGAAGGAGTCCGGCCTGGCCGATGCCCTGGGCCAGCCGACACGGGCCCGGGCCGCTCTGGCCTCCACCCCGCCGCTGCCCCATGGCGGGCGCGAGGTCGTGCTGCGGCCGGGACAGGTGACCCAGGCAGACACCACGCCGCTGCGAATTCTGGCCCGCGGCAACGACGGCCGGCCCACCGCCACGGAGCTGACCACGCTCATCGATGTGGCCAACCACAGCGCGTGCGCGCTGATGATCACGCCCAGCCGTCCCCGGGACGCCGAGAGCGGGCAGGCGGGCCAGGCGACCCGGGCGATCGACTTGACCCTGATGCTGGCCCAGGCTCTCGCACCCTGGCCGGTGATGCCCGGCTGGGACCCGCTCAGTGCGGCCGCCGCCTCCAGTCTGCCGTTCGGGGCGCTTAGGGCGGCGGACGAGCGGTTCACCGAGGCCACCGCCGCCCGCCCGGTCATCCGCCCCGAGCTGATCATCTACGACCAGGGCAGCCCCTATGTGAGCGAGCACTTCACCGAGGTCTGCGACCGGCTGCGCATCGCCCGCCGCCCGGCGCGCAAGAAGACCCCGACCGACAAGCCGCTCCCCGAGCACTTCTTCGTCACCCTCGCGCACCGCTTCAGTCAGCACGTCACGCACGGCTGGCAGGGCCGCAGCCACAAGAAACGCGGCCGCGGCATCGACCGCATGCCGCTGTACACGATCGCCGAGCTCCAGCAGATGGCCCAGGAGTGGGTGGCGCTGGAGTACCAGCAGACCCCCGACGCGGGGCTGCGCGACCCGTTCCGGCCAGGCGTCGTGCTGTCGCCCAACGAGATGTACGCGGTCCAGGTGGCCCGCAGCGGCTACCGGGCGGTGCCGCTCTCCCCCGCCCAGAACCGCTTCTTCCTGCTGCGGCAGTGGGTCATCCCCGGCAAGGGCGGCTTCATGATCGACTATCGGACCTATCAGCCCATCGCGCAGGACGCCGGGCACTACCGCGAGATCCTCCTGCGTGGTGACTCAAAGCTGCCCGGCCGGGAGAAGCAGTGGGAATGCCGCTTCAACCCCTACCGTCCCGAGCGGGTGTGGTTGTACGACCACACGGCCGACACCTGGGTGACCTGCGATTTCCGGCTCCGGCACCTGCTGCACGACCCGTGGACCGCGGACATGTGGCAGGAGCACGCCGAGCGGCACCAGGCGGCCGGCGGCAGCAAGCAGGACGAGGAGGCGATCGCCCTGTCCCTGGCGCAGCGCGACCGGCGTCGTCGCAGTCGCAGGCCGCCACCGAAGCGCGCCGGGGCCGAACCGCCTTTCCAGGGTCTGGAGTTGGAGACGGAGCAGCCGTCCCAGGACCCGTACGCGGGTCTGGAGGAGTTCGACCTGTCGACCCTGCGGCCCTACCCGGCACTGCCCATCTCCCCCATGGCACCCCCCTCTGCACCCGCCACGTCGTCGCTGCCCGTGGGCAGCGACGACGTGGGGCCGACTTCGGACAACGGGCGGGCTCCGCATCCGCTCGCAGCGCTCTTCCCCGATGACGGCGACGGCAGCGGGCCGCAGGCCCTCACAGCCGAAGCACCGGCATCTGCAGACGAGGTCGTCGACGCAGAGCTCCTCGACGACCCCGATCCGGACGATGACGAGGCCGAGAACGACGTATGGGATGTGTAGGCGACCTGGGGCAAGGGCCGTGAACGACGCAGCCGCAGTCCGGCCCCCGTGTGGGGCGGACGCGTCCTCCGGCCTGGAGGCAGGAACCGTGATGAGGGAGAAGCGTGATGAAGGCATCCGTCGAACTGCGTGATAAGCGTGAAGCCCGCCTGCGCCAGCAGCTGAGGGACACCCCGATGCGGCCTCTGCCGCTGTTCCAGCTCACCGGCTGGACCCACTTCGTCGACGAGGAGGTGAACCCGCCCGTCCTGGCGGCAGGCAACAGTCCCACCGAGGACAGGAAGACGGACGAACAGGCCATCGCCTACCACCGGCACCTGCGGATGGTGCCCACCGACGCGATGACGCACATGCAGAAGACGGTCGTCGAGGCGGTCCACCGCAACAGCGGGAGCCGCGAGGGCCTGATGGACCATGTCATCGACGGGCCCGCGGGCACTGGCAAGACCTGCCTGCTGCGGGCGATCGGACGCACCACCCAACAGGAGATCGAAGTCGCCACGAACGGCCGGCAGCCCAACACGATCCCGGTGGTGCACATCACCACCCCCGCGGACCCGGAGCCGAGGGTGAACTGGATCTGGGAGATCGGCTCCTACCTGGGTCTCAACCCCGAGCCGAAGAGCCTCACGGAAGTCCTGGAGATGCGCAGGCACCAGGATGTGACCCTGTCGGTCAACTACGTCCTGGAGACGGCGCAGACCCGTCTCCTGCTCGTCGACGACATCGACCGGTCCTCGCCACAGCAACTGGCCAACGTGCTGCCCTACTTCGACTACCTGCGCGACAAGCTGGGCATCTCGCTCATCTTCTGCGGCACCGGCGCCAGCCACCTCCTGCACCAGGCCCGCATCCTGGCCCAGGACCTGACCCGGGTCAGCGCGGAGAACCGAGTACGGCTCGCACAGGCGGGCCGCCCGGCGGATTCAGTCTCCCCCTCCCCCTCCCCCACCGCGCTCCTGCCCGTTACCTGGCTGCACCCCCTGCCCTTAGGCCTCAAGGCCGAGGAACAGGAGATGTTCCGGCGCGTACTGGCTAGCTTCGAGGCCGACTTGAGGCTGTACCGGCTCGAAGAAAACGCCCTCAGTAAGCACGCCGCCCAACTGCACCAGCTCACCGGCGGCTACTTCAAAGCCCTCAGCTACGTCATCTCCACTGCCGCCGTCATCGCGATCCACAGCGGCAGCGAGAACATCACCGAGAAAGAGCTCAAAGCAGCGACAGCCCAGCTCGGCCCCTGGCAACCAGCCGCAAACCAGCCATGAAGCCGGGCCGGCCTCCACCGCCGCCACCGTCACCGCGATCCGAAAGCGCTGCAGTTGCTTGCGAATCGCGCTGGAGGGGATCGACGCCGCAACGGCCCCGCTCGCCCCTGAAACATGGCGGGCAGCGGGCCGTTCGCCTCGTGGCATGAACTACCCAGTGGATCCGGTTTCGCCGTCGCCCGCACGAGCGCCGTCTGTCGGCACGTTGGCGTAATCGACCCCGGGAAAGAGCCGGATGCGGCTCTCATCGACGCGGACCCTGGCCGACCGGGGAGCGTCGTCCGAGAGGCGGCACAGCACGTCCGCTTCACGGCGGCCGTCCCTGGTGGTGTGCCAGGATCGCAACTGGCCGAAGCGACGTTTCCCGTCGGCGGCC
The DNA here is from genome assembly GCF_037023745.1 of Streptomyces sp. SCSIO 30461. Classification (NCBI taxonomy): domain Bacteria; kingdom Bacillati; phylum Actinomycetota; class Actinomycetes; order Kitasatosporales; family Streptomycetaceae; genus Streptomyces; species Streptomyces sp. SCSIO 30461. The sequence continues at coordinate 3,996,387 of NZ_CP146101.1, read as the reverse complement.
TCTACGAACACGGGCGGGTCCGGGGCGCGTCCCGGCCCCTCGGTGACCTGGGCGAAGAAGCCTTCCTGGCGGAGCCGGGTGCACAGGTCCACCAGTGAGGATGCCTGGGTGCTTCCCAGTTCCATGCCGATCTCGAAGTGCTCTTGAAGACCGAGGGAGGACAGGTTCGCGCTGCCGAAGTAGCCGGTGGCGCGGTCGGCGACCACGAACTTGGCGTGCATGATGCCGGGGTTGGCCCCGGTCCACCAGTACAAGGACGTTCTTCCGTAGTCCGCGCAGTCTTTGACGAGGTCGTTCAGGGGTTGGGCCCGGCTGCTCGGGTCGTGGGCGTAGAAGTGGACGGCGACCTGGCGCTCGGCGACGGCGGGCAGCAGGACCTCCCGCAGTAGGTCGCAGCCGTGGCGGTTCCAGAAGGGGCCGCCGATGTGGAGTTCGCTGTTGGCTCCGGCGATGACGTCCTGGACTAGGAGGTCCAGGCGTCGGACGGGGGGCGCTACGAGGTGGGCGGCGGCTCGGGGGGTGGTGAACACCAGGGGGCGCTCGGATGGTGGTGCTGCGGGCGGTGGGTCAAGGCCGTCCAGGATGTCCAGGAGGACCTGGAGCTGGGAGAGGCGGGCGGGGACGAGCCCTGCGTGTCGGCCTGAGCCCAGTAGGCCGCACTCGGCGGCGAGCTGGCGTACGGCGGTAGCGTGATCGTCTGCGACCCCGTGGACGCGGAGGGCGTCAAGGGTGTCGGCTCTGGCGACCTGCCGTGTCCATTCGGCGGCTGTGGCGTAGCTGCCCGCGAGGCGCTCCAGGAGCTGGGCGAGCGGGACCAGCGGTCGCAGGTCGTCGGTCATGTGTGGCTCGAGGTGGCGGTGTGGCGGAGGAATTCAGCGGCGAGGCCTCGGTCGAGATCGTCGTTGAACAGCTGGCAGCCGAAGGTGAGGTAGACGCAGCGTTCGCAGCAGCGTGGTGAGGACTGATGGCACAGCGGGTCGTTCTCGCAGCTGAGCACGGAGTCGGCGGTGCTCTCCAGCCAGCTGAGCACGCGGTTGCTGAGCAGGGTCCACAGTGATCCGAGGGTGAATTCACGGACGTTGTCGGCGTAGATGGCGACGGTGAGTGCCTTCGTGACGACCCATTCGGCGAGCGTGTTCTCGGCCAGTCCTACTTGGCCGTCGTCCAGGGACCGAAGCAGGAGGTGGCCGAGGGTGTGGATGACCGTGTGCACGGTTGCTGCCGCGCGGGCGGCTTCCGGGTCGTCCTGGTCCGTGAACAGTTCCAGCAGCCGCCGGCGGGCCGCCGATTCGTCTTCGGCCGCCCCGGCGGTGAGTCCTTTGGCGTTCAGGAATGACAGGACGGAACGTGCGGAGAAGGTGACCAGGAGGGCTTCGGTGTCTGATGCTGCGACGTAGACCGGGTACTTTCCGTCGTGGTGGTACTTGTTGTGGAAGCCGGTCAGGACGCCCCGTTCGGGCTCGTGCTCTTCTCTGGTGTAGCCGAAGGCGACTCGGGCTACGGGGAACTCCCAGGTGACGGCGATCTCTGCGATCCCCAGGGTGCGGGCCTGCTCGCGGGCGCGTTCCGTGGTCTGCTGGGCCAGCCGGTCCTGGAGCTCGGCGAAGCGTGCACACTGGTCGTCGAGGGTGATGCGCTGGATCTGGGCGGGGTCGAAGACGGCTGCGCGTTCCACGAAGGGGCGGTCTGCACCGAGCAGTTCCCACCGCGCGTTGTCGGCGTCCGTACTGGGCAGAGCAGCCAGGCCGCTCTGCTCGGGGCCCATCATTCTGCGGATCTGCTCGATTGCCTCCTCCCCCATGTGGATCTGGCGCAGTTGTTGTTCTTTTTGCTGCCATTCCTGCGGGGACAGGCGCTGCACCGTGACGGTCTGGGCGGCGTCGCCGAGGCCCTGGGCCGTGGAGTCGATCAGGTTGAGGTAGTGGGCGGCCGCGATCCGGCCGCGCTGGGGGTGGCGTTGGTACTGCCGGAACTCGGAGTTGTCGATGTTGACGAGTTGGAGGGCGTGGACCTGGTAGGCGCGGGTGTCGTTGAACGTCCTTGCCCGCATCATGGCTCGGCCGGCGGCGTCCTTCCATTCGCAGCCGCAGGGGGACTGCGAGGTGCCCTGGAGCTTCGCGCCGCCGCAGCCTGGGCCGACGCAGCGCCAGAGGGCGGTGACGAAGCTTCCCGTGTTCTCAAACACGATGTGGTCGTAGCCGTGCGCGGGAACACGGCACTTGGGCACGTACATGGGGCGGATGCGTCCGCAGTTGTGCGCGTTGAAGTACGGGAGTTGCCGCAGCGGTGCGCTGCAGGTGCGGCACCGGGGGTCGGCCGCGAGTTGCTGGGCCTTCGCGTAGGTGCGCACGCGGCGGCAGGAGCGGCGGACGCATTCGAGGACGAGCGGGAACACCTCGAAGCGGACGAGGTCGGGGCTGACCAGGACGAAGTTCTGCCGCAGTCGGCCCTGCGGCACGGGCAGGGCGGCTCTGGCGTCTTCGCTCCAGCGCTCCAGGTAGCGGGAGATCTCGTCGTAGATGACGTCCTCGTTGAGTTTTTTGACCACGTCCCCGTCGACTGCCTGGACTCTGCCTCGCAGCCGCTGTTCGTGGCGGAAGACGGCACCGGGAAGGAAGGCGGTCATGGCCTGGCTACGGCTGCGGTTCATCCTCGCCCCCCTTGCTGTCGGAGGTGTTGGTGGCGAGCGCTTTGAAGGCGTCCTGGCTGCTGGTCAGTGACTGGAACGCTGTGCTCTTGTCGATGTCGCGGAAGCTGGTGAGCGGCTGTTGGAGGAACAGGTAGGCGGTGCGCTTTTCCTCTGCGCCCTTGTTGAGGTTGGGGCGTTCCTCCTGCCGCCAGGTGTCCATGATCCGCGCAACGAGGTCGTTCTCCAGGCCGCGCCCGTTGACGCCCTCCACGCGCTCGCGGTAGCAGGCTGGGATGCGTCGTTCCAGCCAGGGGTCGAGAAGTGGTCGTTGGGCGCTCCACCAGCGCTTGAAGTCTTTGGAGTAGTCGGCTCCTTCAGGTGGTGGCTTCAGCGCGGGGTCGCGGGCGGCGTCGTGGAGCAGCGCCAGCACGATGCCAGGCAGGGTGCGTCGGGCAGCGAAGTAGGCGTACTTGTTGACGGGCACGGGGGTGACCATGCGGTCGAGCAGGCGGTGGTAGCTCAGGAAGTTGGAGAACATGGAGCGTTCGCGGCGCGAGACGGGGTCGTAGACGGTGACGACGAGGCCTGCGTGGGTCCGCCCGGCCCGGGCGGTGACCTGGATGTAGTCGGCGGCGGTCGGCGGCATGCCGGCCAGGACCAGGAGGTTGAGGCGCTCGAGGTCTACCCCGTGGCTGAGCACGCTGGTGCCGACCAGGGCGCGCAGCCGCTCTCCTCGCGGGGTGTCCAGGTGCTCGCGTTGGACCCGGGCGATGGCCGCGGCGAGGTCGGGGACCGGGACTTCGCCGGTGAGCACCGCGTGCTCGACGCGGTCGAGTCCGGCGTGCTGCAGGTCGTCGGAGAGCTGGCCGAGCTCCTCGTCGAGCTGGGTGCCGTGCTGCTTGCTGTTCACATAGGCCAAGGAGACCTCGTACGGGAAGAGGAGCCGTGGGAGATCCGAGTCGGGTAGCCCGTGCAGGGCGAGGCGCTCGCGCAGGGCCTTGGGCTCCTCCTGGAGCCGGGCGATCTCGGTGAGGAGCTCGCCCTGCACGATCGCGGCGACGTCGGCTTTGCGGCGCTTGTGCGGGAGCACGCCGATGTGAACGCGCCGGAAGTCGGGCCGGGTGGTGGTGTAAAAGCTCTCGCCGAGTGTCCATCCCGGTGCGGGGAAGGCGCGGGGGCGGCGGCCGTAGAGCTGGCGGAGCTGGTCCTGGTACTGCTCGATGGTGGCGGAGGCGCCCAGTATCTTGCTGGGCAGGCCGCTGCCTGCTCCTGACTGGAGTTCAGCGATCATGCCTTCGTAGTGCGCGTTGAACGCGCCGAGCTCCTCCTTGAGGAGGTGCATCTCGTCCTGCACCGTCAGTGCCGGTACCGGGTCCTTGATCGGGCGGGCCGGCGGGTAGCCCTGGCTCGGCGCGGTGCAGTGGCTCGGTCCGGCCAGGCAGGCTCCAAAACGCGGGAAAGAGAAGTAGCCGTGCTCGGCGCAGCGGTGTCTCGGTCCGTGCTGGAACGCAGTGAACTCGGGGAACCAGCTGTGCCCGGTGAGTTTGTCGACGGTGGAGATGACGATCGCGGGCAGGGTGCGATAGACCTCGACGTCGCTAACGTGCAGGGGCAGGATCCGCTTGCAGGCGGCGCACTCGTGGTGCAGACGGACCGCGTCGGTATCCAGGCGCAGCCGTACGCTGTCGCGCTCGCAGTAGGGGCAGGTGATCACGAGCCGGTCGCGCAGGTGGTCTTCGGCGAAGGTCCCCGTCCGGGTGGCGGCGGCCTCGGTCTCCCAGCCGCGCCACCAGCCCCGCTCCCAGTGGAGGTCGTTGGGGCTGCCCGCCCCGCCAGCCAGGTAGCCGAGCGCGAAGGGGTCGTCGTGGGGGGATCCGATCCCGCGCTCGGCGCGGAGTTCTTCGGCGGCGATCAGCATGCGCAGGGTGCGGTCGAGTTGCTGCACGCTGAGCATGCGCAGCGGGAAGCGCAGCCAGGCGGTGACCCCTGCGTGTTTTCCTCGCAGCCGGTCGTAGAACAGGGCCGTGAGGATCAGTCCCAGGTACGCCTCGGTTTTCCCGCCGCCTGCGGGGAACCACAGTACGTCGGTGTGGTCGAGTTCAGCGCGCAGGTCTGCCCGCTGCGGGTGTTCGCGCACGGCGAGGGCCGGCAGGTGGGAGACGATGTAGACCAGCTGGAAGAGACGCCAACTGTCGTATGGGCGGCCGTCGTTGACGCGGGCGAAGACCTCGTTGGCGAGCTGGAAGGCGCGCTCGAGGTCCGGGTCCAGGTCCAGGCACTCGCGGCCGAGGCCGAACCGCCTGGCCTCGTCGTCGAACTGGGCGCGGTCGGCTTCGATGGCCTTGTGGTGCGGCAATTGCTCAGCAGCACGGCAGGCTGTGGCGAACTCCCGGGCGTAGCGGGCCATCGCGACCTCGACGGAGTCCAGGATCGGGGCCGGGTCGTCGGCGAGCTCGCGCCACCGCGGGTGCCGCACCCCGGCTTGGCGAGGCACGACGGTGCGTTGGACGTGGACGGGCAGGGTCTCGGTCCGAAGGCCGACGCCGTGGGGAACTGCTGCGCAGCCGGTGCCGCGACCGATCACCTCCGCCAGCTCCTCCAGGCGGTAGTCACGTGGGGCGAGGTGGAAGCGCTGAGGCACGATGCTGATGCCGTCCCCGGGCAGGACCGCGAAACGGCAGTCGTACACGGAGAGGTCCTGCCAGTCGCTCTGCGCCGTGTCGCTCTGGTTGTGCAGGGAGACGCGTATGAGGTGGTCGCCGCCGTCCAGGGCCTGGGCGTGCGCGGACAGCACCAGCTGGGGTGCGCAAGGAGCCGCGTCGCGGTCCAGCAGTGCCGCGACGTGGTGGTGGAATGCCTCCTCGTCGGCCATGGCCTCCGCGGGGAGCACATTGCGCCTGCGCCGCCCCTGGCGGCTCTGCGGCCCCGCGGTGAGCGGGCGACGGGCCTCGGGGCGGGCGAAGTGCGCGTCCACCGCGCGGCGGACCGCCCGGTCCAGCACCTGCTGGGCCTCGCTGAGCGCGTGCGGATCGAGGTCGCCTTCCCCGAGCGGCACTTCGATGACCAGGTCGGGCACGTGGACGTCGTGGCGGCGCCAGACGCCCAGCAGCTCTCCCGGTCGGGCCTGTGCGCCGGAGGCGTCTTCGTCGCCGCACAGGTACTCCATGTGCTCGGCGTAGCTGGCGATGTCCTCCAGGTAGAGGGCGAATCGGCAGTGGACGGCGAGCTGTGCGGTCCTGCGGCCGGGGGCGGTGCGCAGCCGGAAGTCGAGTGCCAGGACCGGGGGCGCCTGTGTGCCGCGCAGGGATTCGACGGGCCGGCGGCCCGGGTCGGCCGTCGCCTCGTCTGGTGCCGGGGGTTGTGGCGGCGGGACCGCGACGGCGGGCAGCACTCCGACGACCACGTGGTCGCGTGGTGTCCACGGGGGTTTGTGCGGGGCGCCGCTGCGGTCGGCGAGCCTGTCGGCGAGGACCTGCGTCAGGTGGTCGATCAGGACCGTCTCCCGCTGATTGTCCGCAGCGCTGTCGGGGTGCGGCGCCAGCGGGTTGTTGCGGGCATTGTTCACGGCGCCTCCTGTGGTGAGCTGCTTGCGCTGCGGGGGCCTGGCACGCGGCCCAGGACGGTTGTGGACACGCTCTTCTGGCCGCCGACGCTGCGGACGACGACCAGGTCGAACTCCTCGAGGACCTCCGAGACGTCGATCCCGGAGCACAGTGTCTTCAGCTGGCGCAGCGCGGGGCCTTCCGTGCCCCGTGCGGCCTCGGTCATCGCCGCCGCCGCGGTGTGGCCCAGCGCCCGGTGTAAGCGGCGTAGTTCCTCCGCCATACGGGCCAGGCGCTGCCAGGTGCCTCCTGCGGTCAGGCGGGTGTCCCGGGCCAGCAGGGCAACCCGGTGGATGTCTTGCGGGTCCTCCGGGGCGATGACGCTGCCGTCGGCCCATTTGCTCACGGCCTGCCATGACGAGACCTCGCTCCCGAGGTTCTTCAGGGCGGTGAGCACGTTTGGCCACGACCCTCGTTGCTCGTGCACGGTGGTGATGGCCTGGCGGAAGAAGCCGATCATCGTGTCCATGGCGGTCACTTCGGCGCTGTCGTGCATCACCATGACGAGCCGGTCGTGGAGTCTGGACTGCCCGTCGCCGCGTGCGCGCAGGAGCCGGCTGCCGGGGGTGAGCGCGGCCACGGGCACCCTGGCGTAGCGCTGGCCGATGAGGACATCGACTTGCTCGTCACTGCGCAGCCAGAGCACTGCCCCTTCGGGCTCGGTGAGCACGGCCGTGGCCGGCACCGGGCCGTCCGCCGCCACCGCTGTGGCACCGCGGCCGGGGGCCGCCGGGGTGCTGATGGCCCTGGCCGGGGCGTCGTAGTCCTCGAAGAGCGCCGAGAGGTCGAGGGCGAGCCGACTGTCGCGCTGGGGCTGCTCTTCTGGTGCAGTGGACGGTCTGGAGAGGTCGACGGGGCCGTACGCGATGGGCAGCGGGAGCGTCGCCGGCTCCGGTACCTCGCCCAGCCTGAGCACCGCGGCGGTCTGGCGTACCTGCTCGTGCCAGTCTTGCAGCGCGCGGCCGGATGAACGCTCCAGCCACGTGTACTCGCTCTGCTCCACCACGGCGACGTGTTCATCGGCAGCACCGGAGAACAGCACGCCGGTGCGCAAGGTCGAGGGGACACCCAGGTGAAGCTCGAACCTCGGCGAGGCGTCCCAAGCCAGGCGTTCCGTATAGGGCATCACGTGCAGCGCACCGGCTCTCCCGCCGGCGGCGGGCCCGGGCCAGGGGGCGAGCAGCAGGGAGTCGACATCACCGCCGAGTGCGTCTGCCAGCTCCTCGGCGACAGCCGCGGCGGCCGAGCGGGAGCGGGTGCGGACGAGAACGGGGACGCCTGCCCGATCGGCCCGCGCCCAATCGATCAGCGCAAGCAGCAGGTCCCAGCGCGGATTGCCGTCGTACAGCAGTTTATACAAGTCCAGCACGGCACGCCGGAGGTCGGGCCATTGGGTCTCGCGGAACAGCCCCCACGGCCCGGCGCGGCCCTCCAATGTCCCGCGGGACACCGAGCGGGCCAGCGCCCGTGCGCCGCTGCCGCGCCCCATCAGCACCTGCCAGGCGTCTTGCCTCCCGATCGAGCCCCAGCTGGACCACAGCAGGTTGAGCAGACGCACAGCGTCGGCGATCGGCTGTGGCCAGGGCTCCAACGTGTGGACACGTCGTGCTGCGACCACACCCATCACGACCGTCCGGTACAGCTCGGCGAGCTGCTCGTGGCGGTATACCGCCGCGCTTGGTGCGGCTGCCGGGCGGTGGGCGAGGAGGGCGTTGCTGGTCAGGGGGCCGTATGCGGGGCGGTGCCCGAGAGTGTGCCGCACGTCGGTGCGCAGCGCGGGAGTCCACGGCCACTGCGTCCAGGCCCGGCTGCTGCCCGGCTGGGTGCCCAGGTCGGCCACGGCCACGACGCGGGCGGCGTCGTGCTCACTCGCCCAGGCCAACGCGCGTTCCCAGGACTGGTCGTTGGCCATGCTGGTGCGGTCGATGACGACAGTGCCGACGCTGGTCCCCAGCGAGGGCCTGCCGAGCGCGGTGTTGAGGTAGAACAGCCCCGAGGGCGAGTCGACAGCTCTGGTGATCTTTCCTTGGAGGTCGACGACCCGCCCGTCACCGCGGATTCTCTGCATGCGCAGGGCTCGCGAGAGGTTCTGCCTGCCGATCGCCAGCTGTGCCAGCCGTACGGTGACGTTGGTGCGCAGTCCGACGATCACCACCGGTCCGTCAGGGACCGGGCAAGGTGATCCGCCGGTCAGCTCTGCCCCGCGCCGTATGAGCTGGAGGTAGATCCCGATCAGCACGGCCATGTCGTGGCGCCCGCGCGGGAGGCTCAGGTACACGCTGCGTTGATCACTCGATAATGCGTGGGACAACAGGGTCAGGGTGGCGCGGTCCAGCGGGCCGAGATCGACGGTGCGGCCGCGGTCCGTCATGCGAAGGGCCTGCACTCGCTCGAAGAAGTCGGCCGGGTCTGCGTCGGGAGGGACGAGACAGTCCAGATACGTCACGCGCGCCATCACCCACCTGGTATCCCCCCACTACCTGCCGTTACAGTAACGCACGTTGACAGGCCGTCACCTGCTCCTGGCCCAATCCGAGGGCGGTGGATCCGGGTTCGGACCACCGGGGGCGTACACATGAACGAGAAGCCAGGGGCGGGCCTCCCCCCGGTCTCACTCCTCGAGGCCGGGCCGGCGCCAGTGGAGTGGAGCCGGATCGCCGAGCACGAGTCGTGGCGCAAGGAGGTGCACCGGCCCGCGACCTACGTGCACAAGTGGTGGGCGAGGCGCCTGGGCAGCGTCGCACGCCACTTACTGTTGGCTGCCGTGTCCGGGCCGGACGACTCCGTTGCCGACGCCGCGGCCAGGCTGCGGGGGCTCGTCGTCTATGACCCCTTCGCCGGATCAGGCACCACCCTTGTCGAGGCGGCCAAACTCGGGGCCGCCATCGTCGGCCGCGACATCAACCCCGTCGCGACGCTCACCCAGCGGCAGGCGCTGCAGCCATGGAATCTCGAGGTGCTCGCGGACCTCTTCGGGCAGGTCGTCAGGAAGTGCGCCCGCCCCGTCCAGGGACTGCACCGCACCGCCTCCAACGAACCGGTCCTGCACTACTTCTGGGTGGCCCTCGCGTACTGCCCGGAGTGCGGCGAGGACGTGGAGCTCTTCACCACCCGGGTCTTCGCCCGCCACGCCTACCCGCGCAGGCACCCGCGCGCCCAGGCCATATGCCCGGGCTGCCGGGGCATCTGCGTCACCGACCTGAGCAAGGACGAGAGCGGGCACTGCCCCGCCTGCGGCATCACCTTCCCGTTCCAAGGAGCCGCCCGCGGAAGGTTCATGACGTGCCGTCACGGACACCGCACCCCTGTCATCGCCGCGCTGAACGGCGCCGCCCCGGAACGGCGCATGTACGCGAAGCTGGTGCTGCGCGCCGACGGCATCCGTGAGTACCGGGCGATCGACGACTTCGACCTCTGCCTGTACGACAAGGCGGCGAAGTCCCTCGCCGACACATCCCCCGATGAGCTCGTACGCCCGCTCGGCGCGCTGGAGGAAGGCGTCAGCACCATCCAGGCGCTGCGCTGGGGGTACGACTCCTGGGAGCGGTTCTTCAACGAGCGCCAGCGTTACAGCCTCGGACTGATCGGCGCGGCGCTGCGCGATCTGCCCGGGGCGTCCGCGGAACGCGAGGCGCTCATCGCATCGTTCGGCAGAACCGTCGAACACCACAACCTGTTCTGCTCCTACAAGGGAGAGGGTACCGGTCCGGTCCGCTCGGTCTTCCACAACCACGTACTGCGACCGGAGCGGTGCAGCGTCGAAGGAGACCCCTGGGGCGCCCAGGGGGGATCGGCCGGATTCTCCGGGGTGCTCACCCGGCTGCACAAAGCTGCCCAGTACAAGAGCACCCCGCTGGACTTCAAGGCCGAGGCCGACCGGATCCTCGCCGTCGACCAGTCCTCGCTGCCCGTCGCCCGCCCCCTGAGCACGACGTGGCAGCAGTTCGTGCGGAATCCCGCAACGGCCTACACCACCACCGGCGACGCCTCGCGAACGGATCTCCCCGACAACAGCGTGGACCTCATCGTCACCGACCCCCCCTACGTCGACAACGTCCACTACTCGGAACTGGCCGACTTCTTCCACGCCTGGCTCAGCGCCATGCGCCCCTACCAGGGCTACCCGGACATGCCCAGCACCCGGGCCGTCCAAGAAGTACAGAACGCCGCCCCTGATGGATTCCAAGCCACCGCAGCCCGCGTCTGGCGCGAGTGCCGACGCGTCCTCAAGCCAGGCGGCTGCCTCCTGTTCAGCTTCCACCAGTCGCAGACCACGGGCTGGTGCGCTCTGATGCGGTCGCTGTCCGACGCCGGCTTCACCGTTACCACCACCCGCGCCGTGGTCGCCGAAGTGGCGACCAGTCTCTCCAAGACCGCAGCGGCGGAGCCCAACCGCATCGACGTCATCGTGCTGTGCCGGGACGCTACCAGCACGTCTGCCGGGGCAGCCCCCGACCTCGGCCAGGCCGCCGCGCAGGCGCTGTCGGAAATCCAGGGCCTTAGGGGAGCCGGGCTGCAGGTGGGTCCCGGCGATGTCCGCACCGCCGTACGCGCCGCGGTCCTCGCGGCGGGAACACGCCAGGCAGCCGCCGACTGGGAGACCCTGCAAGCAGAGGCAGACCAGCGAGCCACGGCGGCGGTAGCGGAATTCAACACCACCTGACTCCCCCCGGTGCCGGTGCCTGCCACATCCCGGCCTGGCCCGGGCCAGCGAGGAGGACCGAGTACGGCCCCAGCACGCGGACCACCCGCCGGCGACTGCCCTCGCACTGCTGCCATTCGCCTGCCGAGGAACAGCGGGCCGTGTCGCACTGCTCACGACCGGCATTGTGGTCCGGCTCAGAGCCCGAGGCGGTCCTGCGGCGGCGTTGCGCGGAAGAAGGCACGCAGGGGTTCGTCGATGGTGCGTTCGCGGCCGGTGCCGACAGCAGCGGCGTCGAGGAGGGGTGCGAGGTCTTCAGTGTCGCAGGGGGTAAGGACGAGCCAGCGCAGAACAACCTGCCGCACGATCAGCCTGAGGTCACGCAGGGCGGCCAGTTTCTCGCTCTCCTCCTGGTCCTTGAGGACGTCCCCGTGCACGTACTTGGAGCGCGCGCTGTACGCCTCCTGCACAATTGTCTCGACCTGCTGGCGCAGGGACGGGGTAAGGAACAGAGCGGCTGCACGGGACCGGATCCTTTCGCTGACGCCCTCGTGCTTGTCGTCGGGGCTAGCCATCAGGGCTTCCAGCGTGATGACGTAGTCCAGGTGCAGCTCGTCAGCCTCCTGCTCCCACCCGCCGTAGTCGCTGTGAGTGCGCTGGTGGGCCTGCAGCAGGTGCCGGGCCGCGCGCTCCAAGCGCAGGGCGCGCCTCCTGGGCAGCCTTCGACTGCTGGTGGCGCCGTCCATGACGGCGTCGATCTTTGCGGTCACGGCGGAGCAGAAGGCTTGCAGGCGCGGGAGTTGAGCCTGGGTGACGTGGAAGGTGCCAGTCTCGCGGACCTCGACTTCCTCCTGCCTGCCGTCATGGTCCTCGTAGATCTGGAGGGTGGTGGGCACGTGGTTTGGGTGCAGCCCGAACTCGCGACCGCGTTCGACGTCGAACACCGCGTCGACATGCAGGAGTTCGGGACTCCACAGGATCAGGGGCAGCAGCGCCCTCCAGTGCCCGGCCTCCGGCCGCGGGCCGGTGAAATCGAACCAGGGTGCGCCACTGCGGTCCGAGGCACGGTCCGGATCGGGGGCGTGGACGAACGGCGCACCAGCCAGGAGACGGAGGTCGAGCCCGCCCGGCTGAAGGCCGTAAAGGGCGGGCATCGGGCTCAACTGCCTCAGTTCGTCGGCGGTGAAGGTCTGCAGGGTGTACCGGCCCAGCGGGATCCGTGCCCCCTCGGGGAGGTCGCCGCTCAGCAACAGCCAGTCCTCCACTGCCGGCGCAGGCGCCGTGCAGAAGGCGACGAAGCTGTCCGCAACCTCTTCCACCGGCACCGTCGCCCCCTGGGCAACCAGACGGGTCGCGTCCCCCAGCCTCGATCCGCTCAGGAGCGTGGACCATCGGGGCGCCCAGTCACCATCGGCCTTGCCGTACAGGTCCCGGTGTTCGGATTTCGGCGCGGCGCCCGCCACCGCGTTGATCACGGCATCGAACTCTGGCTGCATCGACAGTGCTACATCGGTGATTGCCTGGGGTATCGAGGGCAGGTCCCGAGCCTGTTCGAGCCAGGCGAGGACGGCCTGACGCAGTGGGGAGGTGTCTTCCATACGGCACGAAAATAGCGCACCCTCGCCGCCCGCCAGACCCAACCACCAGGTCACAGCTCCCGGCCTGAGCGACCGTTCCCGCGCTGTTCTGCAACTCGGACCGCTGCGCTGATCGGTGGCTGGCCCGCTGCGATCAGTTGTCGTAGCTCTTGAGCGTCTTCGAGGCACCGGTGGCCGACTTCAGGTAGTCGTTCTCCGACTTCAGGCTCTCGTTCTCCGCCGTCGACTCCGCCAACTGCACGACCAGTCCGGCAGCCATAGCCAGGAGCCCCTCGTGCTTCGTCTGGAGCTCCTCGTGCTCTTCCTGAAGCTCCTTGTACTTCCAGGTGAGGACCCCGATGGTGGTGGCGGCCAAAATGCTGGCGCCGACCTTAACCGCGACCTTGGCTTTGCCGAACTTACCTCCGGCTGGCCCGGCACCGTCCTTGCCGATACAAACGTGGCCCGTCTGGTGCGAGTGCTGTTGAGCCTCGCCGAGATGGTCGCTCTGATACGAGCACGATCCGCATTGGTAACGGGTCATCAGTTGTTCCTCTCCCCCAGGGAGAGGAGCTTGCCACAGGTCACGTGCCTCCGGCGGCCACTTGGTCATCCTCCGTACGCCCACCGACAGAGGCACCGGTGTACCGCGTGCTGCGCAAAGCGTTCGAGGATGGCAAGCATGAGCCTGGGGCCGCAGACTTCTATTACGGAGAGATGGAGATGCGCCGCCACGCCGACGACATCCCCCGAAGCGAGCGAAACCTTCTGACCGCTTACTGGGCGCTGTCCGGCTACGGCCTGCGCGCCTCCCCGGGCTCTGGGCTGGCTCGCCGCCGCCATGCTCGTCACCATCGTGCTCCTGATGAGCGTCGGCCTCCCCAAGGGACGCCCCGAAGCAGGAAGCGACCGGCACCGTCCCCGTCGGCGGAGGCACGGTCACCTTCGAGATCGACAAGGAAGAACCGCACAACCCCACGGGGAACCGGTTCACCGGCGAGCGTTTCGAGAAGGCCCTGAAAGTCACGCTCAACTCGGTGGTCTTCCGCTCCGCCGACCAGGACCTGACCACCGCCGGCACCTACATCGAGATGACCTCCCGCCTGGCCGAGCCCGTCCTTCTGGGCCTCGCGGTCCTCGCCGTCCGCAACCGCGTCAAACGCTGACCCACTGCCACCCGACACTGAAGCAATCGCTGCACCCGAACCCACATGAGCCATCGCGCGGAAGTTTTCTGCCTATGACGCGGAGTCGCTGCACCGGTGGACCCGCTCATGTACAAACAGCGGCGAGGGCTGCAGTCATGGCTGCGGCAACAGTGATGACCGCAGCAAACGTAGTGGCGGCCTGCTTGAGGGCGGTGGGGTAGCTGGCGCCGTCCAGGCGGGCGAGTACGGCGGCACCGACGGCGGCCAGCAGCGCGATCACGACGACCAGGGCGGTGGTGAGCAGTACGACGGCGACGTTCACGGCAGGCTCCCTGCGCACGGTGAGGTGTTGACATGGTCGAAGGTCGCGGAATCGGTGTGCGCCGGGGTTCGCCGGGAGGAAGATGAACAGCGGCGAACACATCACGGCCCGGGGGCGAGCACGTGCAGCAGAGCGAACACCATCCGGCACTGACCGAGCTGCGCAGGAGACTGAACGGTGGACTGGCCCGGGCCCGGCTCGACAAGACGCAACTCGCCACCCGGGCACAGCTGGGGCGTACGACCGTGTCGGAGGCGTTCGGGGCCGACGGGCGGGTGCCGTCCGAAAAGACGGTGGCGGCACTGGCCCGCGCGCTGAAACTCCCCGTGCAGGAGCTGCTGGAGCTGCAGCGGACCGCGACGGCCTCGGATGCGGGGTCCGGGTCGGGGCCGGGCAGGCCGATCGGTGAGTGGGAGCCGCACGCTCTGGAAGTCCACCCGGCCGGTCCCGCCCCGGCCGGTCCCGGTTCCGGCTCGCCGGAGCAGCGAGCCCTGCCCGGCTATGTGCCCCGCGAGCACGACCGGGTCCTGGCGGACGCCGTGCGCGAGGTCGGGGAGGGCCACAGCCGGATGCTGGTTTTGGTCGGCACATCCTCCACCGGGAAGACACGGGCCTGCTGGGAAGCCGCACAGGCGCTGGCTGAGAAGGGGTGGCGGCTGTGGCATCCCTTCGACCCGACCCGCGCCGAGGCCGCGCTCGACGACCTGCACCGCGTCCGGCCACGGACCGTGGTCTGGCTGAACGAGGCCCAGCACTACCTCGGCGACCCGAGGACCGGCGAACGGATCGCGGCCGCCGTGCACAGTCTGCTCGTCCAGCCGGAGCGTGGGCCGGTGCTGGTGCTGGGCACGCTGTGGCCCGAGTACGCCGCCCAGTACACCGCGCTGCCCACCCCAAACGGGCCGGACCCGCATAGCCGGGTCCGGGAACTGCTTACCGGCCGCACCCTCACGGTCCCCGACACGTTCGATGCTCCGGCTCTGGCCGCTGCGAACGTCCTCGCCAAGGGCGGCGACCGGCTGCTGGCCGACGCCCTCAACCGCGCCAGTGCCGACGGACGCCTGACACAGGACCTGGCCGGAGCCCCCGAACTCCTGCACCGCTACCAGAGCGGCACCCCGGCCGCCAAAGCCGTACTGGAAGCGGCGATGGACGCACGCCGCCTCGGCGTCGCCCTCCACCTCCCCCAGGCATTCCTCACCGACGCCGCCCTCGACTACCTCTCCGACATCGACCACGACCAGCTCACCGACGACTGGGCAGAAGCTGCCTTCGCTGAACTTGCACACCTGGTTCATGGGAAGCAAGCCCCCCTACGCCGCGCCAGCCCCCGCCCCCAGCGCCGCACGCCCGGAACTCCACCAATCGCCACGCCCCCCCACCCGACAGCGGGGCCGGTATTCCGACTTGCTGACTACCTCGAACAACACGGCCGCGCCACCCGCCGACGCCTGTGCCCACCCGCCTCTTTCTGGCAAGCTGCCCACACCCATCTCACCGACATGGACGACTTGCTAAATCTCGCTGAAGCAGCGCGATTCCGTTACCGCAACCATTGGGCATTGCACCTCCGACATCAGGCCCGCAGGCACGGGCCTGCTCTCGCTGAACGAGCCAAGAATCTCGCCAGCATCGTGGTGGCACCTGAACGGAGAAAGCCACACGAAGAGAGCACAACCAAAAGCTCCGGTGGACAGGTCGCGGACGCCAGCGAGGTGCCTCTCTTTTTGCTCGCGCAGCTGCACGAGAGGGCCGGGGACCAGGAATCGGCCGAGGATTTACCTCTCCAGGCCGCCGACGACGGCACCCCGGAGGCACTGTTTGCCTTGGCAAGACGGCGAGAGCGTACCGGGGATATAGGCGCTGCCGAGGCCTTCTACCAGCGCGCCGCGGATGCCGGCTACAGAGTCGCACTGGTGGCGCTGGGGTGGATCCGCGAGAGTTCTAACGACCTTGTCACAGCTGAAGCCCTCTATCAGAGGGCGAGCGACGCTGGCATTCCGGACGGCCGAATGAACCTGGCACGGATGCGGGAGCAAGCCGGAGACCGGGACTCGGCCGAAGCCCTGGCCCGACAAGCCGCAGACGCTGGCGACACCAGCGTTCTGGTCGCCCTGGCACGCATGCGCGAACAGGCTGGAGACAAAAAGGCCGCCGAGGCCCTCGCTGTGCAGGCCGCCGAGGCTGGGAACACCAGCGCTCTGGTCGCTGTGGCGCAGATGCGCGAGGCTTCAGGAAACCAAGACGCCGCAGAAGTCCTCTATCGATGCGTTGCCGACTTCGGCGGGCTCTGGCAGTTCCTGCAGGAGCGCTGGCCACATGGGTTGGACCCGGATGGCACTCCCGCACAGCCATGGGAATGAACAGCTGAGGCCTTGGGCCTCGTCGGAGGCGGGTTTCCGGCTGCCCACGGAGGTGAACGGGTGCTCACAGCCCTCGCCCCGGGACATCTCCCCGCAACCGTGGTAGGTGAGTTGGTGGCGCAGGTCCAGGTAGCAGCCAGCCGAACGCCGGGCTCGCCAGCGTTCCGGGTCATGTACTCCTCTGCTCGTCGTCGCCCACCAGTCGGCGAGCAGCTGCTGGAAGGCGAGCGCGGGGTGTCGGCGGCGGCCGCGTCGCCGGCCACGCCAGCCGGCTTACGTGCACTTCGTTTATGTACGGCACTACGCCGGGTGCCCCCGGGGAGGGTTCCGCCGCAGTGTGTCTTCACCCGACTGGGTGGCGCTCTCAGGGGCCATGCCCTCGTCCAGGCCCGCCGCCAGAGGGTCACGATTCAGACGACGCCGACAGTCATCTGGTCTGCGGGCTGGTCATCGCTCGACGCCCCAGCAAGGCAGCAAGGAAATACGTCCGGCTGGCTACCGAAAGCCGAGCATGGCGCGCCCGCCTAAGCCTGCGTGCAGCGTGGTCGCAGGATCGGGTCCCAGGCGAACCACTGCAGGTTCTCGGCACCAGTTCCCACAGCGACTCCAGCATGGGGGCGAGTAGCAGATGACGGTGCGTCACCGTGCCAGTTTTGGGCCAGTGTTGGATTGGACTCACTTTGTCTTTTTGTGGGGCGCAAGGGGCTTTGTGTATGCCTTCCTGACAGAGTGGATCTGCCTGGGTCCAAGGTCCGATGTGTCTCTGGGGAGGGCATGTGAGTGCCGGGGCGGGCGCTATGGCCCTGTTGTTCAGTGAAGCGGAAGGCCGCATCCGGGTATCGCTGGCTGAAGTGCCGGAGGGCACACATGCTCTGTCCGTGCCGGTACGTCGTGAGGGGATGAACCGCGCACCGCGTAATCGCCGGGGCTTGCTGCGCATTCAGGAAGTCGACCTGGTGACTGCGCGGGAGCAGCCGGCCTATGAACCTCCGGAGACTTTGGATAGCCGGCATCTGGTGTGGGTGCTCTCGGCGCAGCGGCGCTCTTGGGCCACGGTGGAGTCCCGTTTCGGAGACAGGGCGTGGGATGTAGCTCTGGCGCTGGTGCGGTGCGGAGGTGTGGTCCTACGCTGCGCGGTTGATGACGATCTCGAGCTCGCCGGTCCGATGGCATGGCGTCTGTCTCATTCGTGGGCATTGCAGGCGGATGAGTTGTTGCAGGAGCTGCGCGGATGGCGGGATCCCGATGAGGTACGCAAGGAACTGCTTGCGTTGATGGCGCCGGTACCGGAGTTGGAGCGGGAGCAGGTGCTGCTGGATGCCTGTCCGGCGGGTTCGCCGCTGAGGGTGCCGCAGGACAGTGCGATCGCGACCGAGGCGTGGACTGCCTATGAGGCGGCGGTGCGCGCGGCGTCTGTGTGGTGGCCGGCGTACCGGGACGGGGAGCGGTTGTCCGCCAAGGAGTTGGCTGGCCTTGCGTTGAGCGGGTCGAAGAAGTGGACCCCTCCACGGCAGGCGGCTTTCGAGAACCTGGTCGGAATGAGCTTTGACCTGGCGCTCGATGAGGCTGATGTCGATATTCGGATGCGGGGGCCTTTGCGGTGGCGGGTGGGGTCGGTGGCTGCCGACGCTGCGGTGGCCAAGCCGTGGATCGCTCTGCCTGCTGGCGCTCTGCGGCTGGTGGGAGAAGTCGAGCACGGCGGGCGGGGCGTCTTCTTGGTTGAGAACTCCGACACGTTCGAACGCGTGTGCGCGATCCCGGAGGTCACGTCGCAGTGGCTGTGCATCTGGGGCAGGGGGTACGTCACCAACAAGCTGGTTGCCCTGCTGGAGTGGATGCGTCCGGAGCGGATGGCCATCTGGGGAGACCTGGATGCCGATGGGATTGCCATCATCGATGATCTGTCCCGGCGCTTGGACCGCAAGGTGCATCCGGTGGGTATGGAAGTGGAGATGTGGCGTGCCGGCCCCTACCGGGATCAGGAGCCGGAGCAGTATCCGAAAGCGCGCGCGCTGGCGGAGAGGATGGCGGCGGAGGGGCCGGTGGAACTGCGGGCCCTGGCGGCGGAGATCGCGGTCTCGGGCGAATCGTGTGAGCAGGAGCCGTTGCACCGGAAGGTGCTGCCTCGCTTGGTTGGGCTGTTGGAGGCGGTGCCGGCCGGTGGGTGAACAGCTCGCATTCGGGGACGGCGATCAGGAGGATCTGGCGGCGGCTGTTCAGTTGGCCAACTGGCGGGCGTTCATGGCTCCCGTTGCTGAGGATGCTGGTGCTGTGGCGCAGCACCCGGAGGTGGCGCGGGTGGCGCTTGCGATCCTGAAAGTGTTTGCCGAGCATGCCGGGGCACACGGGCTGTCGAAGGCTGAGGTCGTGCAGGCATTGAAGGGCAATCCTTCGGGGTGGCCGGAGGAGCTGATCGATCGACGTTTGGCTGTCCTGATCCGGCTGGGGTTCCTTGAGCCCTATCTTCTGAAGTCCCATCAGGACCGGTATGTCGTGCGGCCTGCAGGGCTGGCGGGTGCTTTGGCGGCTGAACGGCTGGCGCAGCACGGGGGTGTTGACGAGTTGATCTTGCTGTTGGATCGGGCGAGGGCGGTGTTCGATCGCAGCAATCCCGACCCCGAGGCGGCTCTGGACTATCTGGTGTCGTGCCGGAACGCGCTGCGGGTTTTCGCTCTGGATTTGCAGCGGCAGATCGCTACCGGCACAACGGCCGAGTTGATGGAGTCCCATCGACAGCATGATCATCAGGGGTTCACGCGCCAGGTGAAGGAACTGAACAAGCTGGTCACGGACCGGTTCAGTAGTGACTGGGCGCTGGAGGAGGCTGGTTCGGCTCTGATCGAGGCGGAGCAGTTCTACCGTCTGCAGGTCATGGCCGCCGCGGACAAAGTGCTTGAGCAGGGCGGCGGCAGTCTGAACTTTGACGTGCTGACCGTGAAGGAGTACGACCACGCCGCGGTCCAGGGTGACGTCGAGCTGCTGTCGCAGGTGGGTACGGCGCTGGTCGCCGACGTGCCGACAGTGTGGATCGAGCCGGCTCAGCTTCTGGAAACAGTGGAGGGGTTCGCCCCGCGCTCTCGGGCACGCGTGCGGCCTCTCGTGGTCGAGGGCGACGACGAGGATGAGGACGATCCTTTGCAGTGGGCCGAGGATGCACATGCGCATTTACGGGAGCGGCGTCGGCTGCGGGCCGATGAGTTGTTGGCGGCAGACGAGGAAGTCGATCTCACGCAGGCGCTGGACGAAGCGGGATGGCCTGCGGCTGCGTCAATCATCACCGATGTGTTGGCGCTGAGTGACGATCCTGACGAGCCCTATGCGGTCGTGGTGGAGGACGGTTTGCTAGCCGATCCGGAGGCCTCCGTCACCTATCTGCACCCCCTGCGTCTTCGGCGCCAGAATGTGCCTCAGAGGTCCGATGGGGGTTCGGGTGGCTTCTGAACAGGACGCCATCCGTGAGGCGGATGAGGACAGAGCGTTTCAAGCAGCGTTGCTTCTGGGGCGGTTGCGGGCCGCTGGAGTGACGTCGGCCGAGACGACCGGTTCCGTGGCGGTTGCCGCTGCGGCCGCGGCCGCCCGGATCGGCCGCCGGGTGATCCGCGTGCACGGGGTAGGCCGGCTGGCCGATGTGCTGGTCTTGGGGTGGGACGGTGAGACGGCACCGGTTGCCGGTCTGTCGCCGGCGTTCCGGATTGGTTTGTCGCCGGTGCCGACCCTGGTATGGGCGGCGTGCCTGCGCGCGGCGTGGCCACGGCCTGAGCGCGCGCCGTTTCCGGGCGGGCCGTTTAGGCGTGCCGCCATTGTGGCGTTGTGTTCTCAACTGGGCGCGGACCGCGAAGCGGTGGAGCGGGCACTCGAGCGGACCTTGCCGGAGGCCGGCCTGATCTCCGTGGACGGGGACGAACTGCGGCTGGGGGCGGCCGTTGCGGCGTTTCCTGCTGTGGTGGTGGAGGGCCTGCGCCGCGGACACCATCTGTTGCCGGCTCCCATGGCGGATGAGCAGGCGAGCGGGGAGCCGGATTCGGCGGTGCCGCCGCATGAGGTCCGGGCCGATGCCGAAACGGCGCTTGAGATGTCCGATGGATATGTGGTGCGGTCAGTGATCGCCACACTGGAGACGGCTCGTCGGCCGGTGCCCCGGGGTGAGCTGCCGATGCTGGCTGATCCGGCGATACGGGCCGCGGTGGAGCAGGCATTGCTGCGGTGCGGGCGGCAACTGCTGCAGACAGCGGAGGGCAACTGGGTCACCGGGTTTTGTGACCCGCTCGCCGATGCCCTGGTGGCTGAGGAGGTCGGGACTCTCAACCCGGTGGACCGGGCCGTGTTGGCCCTGGTCCTGTTGCACACGGTGGCGATTCCGAGAGCTCGGGGACGGCACCGGCACAGCCGTTGGACGGGGGAAGCCCACACCGTCACCCTGGCGGAGCTCGCCTCCAACCGGCGGATCTCCAAGGCCGCGATGAGAACGGCGCTGCGCAGGCTGCGGGCGGCAGGCATGGTCGCTGAGACCACCACGGGCCGTTACCTGCCCGGCCCCGCGCTGGAGCGCATGAGCGAGGCCCGCAGCAACCTGCTCTGGGAGGACCTGATCCTGGTCGGTCGACCCGGCGGGCAGCTGGCCGCCGCCATCCGCCGACGGCGTGGCATCGAAGTCCCCGCGCCTCGCGGCGAGTTATCTGAGATCCCGACAGAGACGGACCGCATGTGAGTCAGCAGATCCCTAGTGCACGTGGCAAGCGGGGAGTGGTTGGTACCCGTCAGCTGGTCGCTGTCCAGACGTTCTCCATTGCCCGTTTGACCTCCCACCCGGTGGCGATCGTCCCCGGCACATTCGTCGCGGTGACCGGGCGGGGGCCGAAGGACTCCAATGAGTCGGGAAAGACCAGCTTCCTGTCTGCCCTGGCCCTCTTGCTGGGAGACCCGGAATGGCGCATGACGGGCGGTGGCTCCGTGCACGCACCCAAGCTGCTGTTCGAGCCCGTCACCGCCGGCGCGTCGCCAGAGGTGAACGAGGCTGCCTCAATCGGCTATGTGGTGGGCGTCTTCGCCAACCCCGACGATCCGCTGGCCAGCGCACACACCGTGTGGCTGCAGGTATCGGCCAAGTCACCGCACATCGAGGTACGGCACAACGAAGGGGTGCACCTTCTACTCGGCGGAGACGATCGCACCCAGCACGAGCTGGCTCCAGGGTTCTTCCGCGCCCTCGGTGGTAAACCCCTGGGGGCCACGGACTACGCGGAGGTCCTCTACGGCCGCGCCCCGCGTCTGCTGGCCTACATCATCAGCCGCGGCGGTATGAGGTCGCGGCCCTCTTTGCTGAAGCTGGATGCGGGCACCTTCACGCCCGTGCAGATCGGGGAGGCACTGCTCGATCTCACCGGCAAGGCCGGCATGCTCGCCACGGACGTACAGGCCCGCAAGGATCTGGCTAGGACGCAGAAGAACCTGGCCGACAAACGGGCCGATGCCGAGAAGTCCTGGCACGAAGAGGAAATCATCCTTCACTCTGTCGAAACCCGGCAGCGGGCCCGGGTGGAGGCCGGCCGGGCTCACCTCTTCTGGCGACTGGCATCGGCACGCGCCGCCCTTGATGCCGTCGTCTACGAGCGCCGGATCGGCAGCAGCCTCGCCCGTGTCGAGGATGATCTGGCAGCTCTGGCTGCGCGGCATGATGCAGTGCAGGGCCAGCTCACCAAAGCCCGCGACATCGGCCAGCTCCGGCAATCGGCCCGTTCCGCCCAGTTGCGCAGCGACGAGCATCAGCGGGAGGTGGAGGAGGCCAACGAGAAGGTGGGATTGCTTCGAGGCGACTTGAAGCGGGCGCAGCAGGATCACCGCCAGGCGCGGCAGCAGGCCGAGGACTACGCCGGCCCCTCCCCCACCGAGCTCGCCCAGCACGTCAGCGACCAGGAGGCGCGTCAGCTCGAGGTGAAAGCCGAACTCCTGCTGGCCGAGGAACGTGTCAGGGCGCTGGAGGGAGAGCTGGCCGAGGCCCAGGAGGGGCGCACCGGCCAGGCGGGGGCGGCATTGCGGGCCCTGGAGGGGGCAACGTCCCACCGGAGGGTGGGGCTGATTGCCACCACTCGCGTCCGTCCTGAGGCGCGGTCCCAGTGGGAGGCCCGCCTGGCGCCGTGGAGGGAGGCGGTGTGTGTCGCCTCCGATGCCCTGGAGGATGCCAGCCGTGCGGTGAGCACTCTGCCCGGGACCATCCTCATCTGCGGGCCGTCGAGCGAACCGGAAGCGGCAGGTTCCGGCGCCCCGGATGGCTTGCCCGAGGGCATCCTGGACGCCGACGGGCCTTGACCCCGAAGGGTGGACACCTGTTCGTGTCGTTATGCGGCAAGCGTCAGGGTAGCTGACTGCTGTTCGTAGGCGATCGGTGCCTGCTGTCCGTTCGCCGAGTGCCGTCGCCGGGTGTTGTAGCGGGTGGTCCAGCGGAAGACCGCCAGGCGGCAGGCACGGGCCCCGTCGAAGCGGCGGGCGCCACGGAGCGTCTCGCGTTTGAGGGTCGCGTTGAACGACTCGGCGAGGGCGTTGTCCGCGCTGGTCCCGATCGCGCCCATGGACTGCTTCACCTCCAACTTGGCACATATGGCCGCGAATTGGCGGGAGGTGTACTGGGCTCCGTGATCGCTGTGGAAGACGGCGCCGGCCAGGCTGCCGCGGGTCGCTTCGGCGGCCCGGAGTGCGTCGGTGACGAGCGAGGTGCGCATGTGGTCGGCGAGCGACCAGCCCACCAGGCGGCGTGAGAAGCAGTCGATCACGGTCGCCAGATACAGGAACTCGCCGTCGCCCACCGGCAGGTACGTGATGTCCCCGACGTACTTGGTGTTCGGCGCACTCGCGGTGAAGTCACGCCCCAGCAGGTCGGGGACCGGTGTGGCGGATGGTTCGGGCACGGTGGTGACCTGGCGCTTACGCAGCCGCAGTCCGGCGATGCCGTACTTGCGCATGACTCGTCCGACGCGCTTGTGGTTCACGCGCTCGCCGTCCTCGCGCAGCTCGGCGGTGATGCGGGGGCGGCCGTAGGTGCCGTCCCATTCGGTGTGCACGGCCCTGATCCGCTCGGCGAGAGCGACGTCGGCCTGTTCACGCGCGGCGCGGGTCGCGCGGCCGGCCCGCCATTTGTAGAAGCTGGAGCGGGCGACCTCCAGCACCTGGCACAACCGCTTTACGCCCCAGGCGCGGTGGTGGTCCTCGATGAACTGGAAGCGGCTGGTCACCAGGTCATCTCTGATCCCGCTGGCCAATTCCGGGCCGTGACCTTCAGGGCCTTCGGAGCGTTCGGGCACGGTGCGGTCGTCTTGTCGTCCCCGGCCGCATGGGAGTCATGGTGTCCGTGCAGCCGAAGCCTTGGCCGGAGGTACCGGAGGACACCGCGCGTGTGGCCCGGCTGGCCGCGCGTCGGGGTGAGGTGCCGCTGGCGATGCGCGTACGGGACAAACTCGGAGAGTTGTTCGCGGACGCGGAGTTCACCGAGGCGTTCGGCACACGTGGGCGGCCCGGGTGGTCACCGGGACGACTCGCCATGGTGACGGTGTTACAGATGGCGGAGAACCTCTCGGACCGGGCCGCGGCCCATCGGGTTCGTTTCGACATCTCCTGGAAGTACTGCCTGGGCCTGGGGCTTGACGAGCCCGGGTTCGACGCCTCGGTCCTCTCGGAGTTCCGCACGCGCCTGGTCGAACACGGCCTTGAGGAGCGGGTTCTGGATCTGCTGGTGGCCCGTCTCCGGGTAGAAGGGCTGGTCAAGGCGGGAGGAAAACAGCGGACCGACTCCACGCAGGTGGTGGCTGCGGTGCGGGAGTTGAACCGGCTGGAGCTGGCCGGAGAGGCCGTGCGGGCGGCGCTGGCGGCACTCTCCGCCGCAGCTCCGGGCTGGCTCGCCGCCGTGGTGGACGTTCCGTCGTGGGAACTGCGTTACGGACGCAAGGTCGATGAATCGTGGCGTCCGCCGTCGTCGAAGGCCAAGCGTGCGGCGATGGCGCTCGAATTCGGCAGGGACGGGTTGGGTCTGCTGCAGGCTGTCTACTGCGTCGGCTCGCCGGGATGGCTTCGAGAAATGCCCGCGGTGCAGGCTCTGCGACAGATCTTGGTGCAGAACTACCTGGTGGTGACCGATCATGATGGCCGGGAGGTGGTCAAGCGGCGGGAGGCGGACGCGGAAGGTCTGCCGCCCGGCAGATCGCGACTGACCTCTCCGTACGATCTCGATGCCCGCTACGGCGTGAAGGACGAGAAGTTCTGGGTCGGCTACAAACTGCACGTCAGCGAGACCTGCCTGGAACCCACCGCCGACTCGACCACAGCGCGCGGGAAACCGCAGACCGTGGCCGCGGTCCCCAACCTGATCACCCACGTGGAGACCACCGAAGCGACCGTGCCGGACATCCGACTCGTTGAGCCAGTCCATCAGGCACTGCGACGACGCGATGTGCTTCCCGGCGAGCACTACCTCGACTCCGGATACGCCAGCGCGGCCATGGTCGTTGACGCGCGGAAGGATTTCGGTGTGACCATGGTCACGCCACTGATGGCCGACGTGTCACGGCAGCAGCGGGAGAACCTCGGCTACCGTCGCGAGGACTTCATCGTGGACTGGGACAACCGCCAGGTCACCTGCCCGCAAGGTGCTGTAAGCCAGTACTGGCATCCCTGCACTCGCCGCGGGGACGCCATGATCGCGGTCCGCTTCGATCCGGCCGACTGCGACTCGTGTCCCACCCGCACGCTCTGCACCACCGCCGTCGGCAAACGCTACGGGCGGCAGATCGCACTCCGCCCTCGCGAGGTCCATGATCTGATCGAGGCCCACCGCGGCTCCCAGGACACAGACGGCTGGCGAGCCAAGTACGCCCTCCGCTCCGGGATCGAGGGAACCATCCATCAAGCCGTCCACGTCACCGGCAACCGTCGCGCGCGCTACCGAGGGCTGGCCAAGACCCACCTCGAACACGTCTACAGCGCCGTCGCCCTCAACCTCATCAGGCTCGACGCCTGGTGGAATGGCAGACCTCTCGACCGTCAGCGCACCAGCCACCTCACTCGCCTCGGCATCGCACTCGCCGCTTGAGTCGAATTGGCCAGCGGGATCATCTCTTGTGCGAAAAACTTCGTCGCCTTGCGGAGAATGTCCCGTTCGGTGGCGAGTTTCTGCATCTCCTTGCGGGCTGCCGCCAGCTCCCGGCGCAGGGCCTCGTTCTCGGCCTGAAGCTCCTCGGCCGTCGGCGGGGAATCCACCGTGCTCTTCTCCGTGCTCGTGCTCGTCGTGCTGCCCCCGCCGCGGCGGGCCCGTTCGGCCCGCACCCAGTTACGCAGCGTCTCGCGGCTGATCCCCAGATCTTTGCCGATGCCCTCGAAGGTGTGGCTCGGGTCCGACAGGTACAGCGCGACAGCGTCCGCCTTGAACTCGGGCGAGTAGACCTTCATCACCATAAAAGATGCCTCCTACCCGGCCCCTGGCGGGGCCGGGCTCAGAGGTGTCCACCACTCGGGGACAGGTCCCGACCCCCTGGCGGTGCCGTTCCTGCATGCCCTGGCCGATGCCACCGAGGTGGCGGTTCCTCCGCATGCCTGGCTGCCTGGGCTGGGGGTCCGCGTCATCGGAGGCTTCGAGAAGCCGATCGCCGGCCAAGAAGACATCTGCGCCCACCTTGAAGGGCAGCGGGACCAGGCCCGGGCCGAGTGCGCTGCGCTGGAGACCACAGCCGACCTGCACCGTCGCCGGATCGCCGAACTGCGCCGCGACATCAAACGGGCCGAGGCCCAAGAGCTCGCACAGCGGCTCGTTCCCAAGATCCGCGACCTCGAGGACACACACGCCCAGTGCGTTGCCGCGCTGCCCGGGCTGCGTACGTTGGCCAAAGAGGCAAGCGAGACAGCGCATGAGGCCCAGACGGCGTTCCTCACCGCGAAGGAGCGCGCAGACAAGCTCGAGGACGAACTGCGGAAGCTGAAGAACGACAGGACGCAGGCGACGCGAAGGAAGGAGAAGCTGGAGGAGCTCCGCAGGGGGTCAAGCACCGACCGGGCACGGATGATCTGGACAGGCTCTGAGGAGGAGGCTTTGGAGGAGCTCAACTGGAGCTGCCTGCCCGAGGACGAGCCCGGCGCGGAGCCGGCCGACGGCATCAACTCCTACGCCGTCGTACCACGGGACACCGAGCGCCCGCCCGAGGCCCGTACCTGTGCAGACCTTCGCAGCGAGAGCCGGTCCCGGCTGGCGGCGGCGCTGACGAGACTCGCCGCAGACACGGCAACCACCGGTGTGGCCACCGTGGAGATCGCCGACGCCCTACACCATCACGAGGCGCACACCCACGATCCGCACGACACCATCTTCCGTGGCTCGCTGACCGCGCTGAAGACATGGCTGGATGAGTACCAGGAGCGGGACGCAGGAGCTCGGGAGCAGGTGGAGGTGAAAAGACGAGAGCGGGAGGACGAACAGAGCTACCTCCACGACCTCGTCGAGGAGTCACGCCAGGCCCTCGAAGAAACCCAGGAGTCCATCAAGGAACGCGTGCACAGTGCCCTGGACCGCATCAGCAACCAGCTCAACATGCTGCACAGGAAAGAGGGATACGCAGCCGACCTGGTCTACAACGTAAGCGCGCCGGACAGCGCCGAGGACCAGTGGATCTGTCATGTCGTGCCCCGGTGGCAGCGCAACCCCGGCGGCTCCTTGCTGGCCTACGATGCGCCCACCAACACCGCTCAGGAGAAGCTGTTCTCCATCCATCTCGTCCTGGCCGCCCTGCTGGCCGCACCCGACGCGCGGGGGCGCGTCCTCATCCTCGACGAACTCGGTGACTCACTCGGCGCGGAGCACCGTCGTGAAGTGATCGCCGCACTGCGGGACGCCGCGCTGGAACACGGCATCACCGTGTTGGCCACCTGCCAGGACGGCCTGATGGCGGACGTAGGACCGATGTGTGGCCAGGTACTGCAGTTCCGCTACTACTCGAAATCCGACCCCTTGAACCGGCCCACGGCCATGTACGGCTTCGACGCCAACCGGCGCCGCGTCAAGCTCACCTTGGATGATCTCGTGGTCAGCCGATCCTGAACGACGTGTGCGCATCCGCCGACGGCCGTTGGCCCGACCCTCGGCAGCCACAGCCGGAGCACGGCTCTCGTCGTCGTCTTCGTCCTTGCACTCCTCGTCACCCGTCATCAGTGTCCTCAACGTCGTAAGGCTCCGCGGCACGCCCGTGACCGTAGTGCACTGCAACCGGACTAAATCGACCATGAGTTCACCGACCGGGCGCGTGCTTAGGAGCGCGTACTGGCACCCACCGGAAACGGTTCGACGGGCACTGCCAGATCCTTCTCCGGATCACGGATACGCAGAGATCAACCTCCTTGCACCAAGCCAGCCAGCCAACTTGTCACCACCGACCGCGCCCGCAGCCACGCCCTATGACCCACCCTCGCTCCCCCAAGCCTCCAGACCACCCTGACCAGCGCAGACTCGCTCCGCCTGATCCACCCGGCAATAGAGAATCCTTCGACGATCACCGGATTCCGGAACGATCACTGAGCTCGCACTTCAGGGGCTCTTGGGCTCTTGAACCTGCACGGAAACCCCAGCTCAGATCAATCCGCCACGACGGCTCGGGATCCTGCGACGATCACTAGATCAGCAGCTCAACGCATCACTCATGCAGTGATCCTTCGTGGATTTGTCACAGGCTGGCTCCAAGGCGATGCCGAGCGGGTACTTCAGCATCTGGTCGCGGACGGGTGGCTGCGTCTGCCCGGCACCATTGCCGAGGTGATGGCCTCCCGGTCCGAGGACCCCACCGCCATCACCGTCTCCACCCTCCTGCCCGAGCGGCCCCGCCCGTTCGGCTTCGGCAAGACCACCCGCGCGAGGATCTCCGGCTGGGCCCAGAAAGTCGTGGGCGACCGGAAGATCCGCAAGAAGAAGCTGGGTGCCACCGCCCGGCTCCTGGCCCTGTACACCGCCGCCCACGCCCGTCCCGACGGACGCCTCGGACACCCCGAGGACGGCGGGCTGCTCCTGGACCAGGTCGCCGCGTTCTGCGTCTTGACCCCCGATCAGGTTGGCGAGCACTCCGGGCTGCTGGTCGCCGCCGACTGGCTCACCGAAGCCGACACCGCCGGGGGACGGCTGCGCGGACAGCTCACCGAGCGCATCCTGCCACTGGGCGGGCTGCTGTAACCCGCCCCGCCCACCGTGCCGGCGGCCTCGCGTACCGCCACCCCGGGTGCGCGCACACAGCAGCGGCATCGGGACCGTCCGGAGCATGGGATCTGCTCAGGCCGGGTGACCACCACACGCCCCGCATCGGAGGTATGACCTATGTCAGGACCGGATCTGCCGCCGGCGACCGCGCCGATGACCGTGGAAGCGCTGATAGAGCGGTGGCCGACGGGGGCCGAGAAGGTGGAACTCATCCACGGAGTGATGGTCTTCGCCGGCCATTTCGACGAACGGGACCTCGAGACGGCCCGGCGCACCTATCCCGGCCGTCGCCCTGTCATCAACGCCGACGGCGGCCTGGAGATCCATCCGACCGGTCCCGGCCAGCCCGTCCCGCTCCTGGGCGATCCGCACCACCGCTGAGTCGCCCCGTCGTCCCGGTGGCCGATTGCACCGTGGCAGGGAACCGGCCAGGTGCGCTCCGGGGCCGTCACCCATACGGCTGAGGGTCGTTTCCGGTGTGGACCACCACATCGGATGCCAAGGAGGCCCAGTGGACCCGTCGTTTGTGCTCGAGCGGCTCGAATTCCAGCGGGGCGACGTCTGGTACGCCCGCTATTTCAGGGGCATGGTGACCTTCCTCGTGGGCCACTCCAAGGCCGGAAAGTCCACCGCGCTGGAAGCGCTGCTCTACCCGCTGGGCCTTCTCACGGCAACCGTCATGCCGGAGGTCCGCGGCTGCCAGCAGGTCCGGCTGATCTTCCGGGTTGCCGGAACCCGCTGGCAGGCCACCCGTAGCGGGTCGAACCCGCGGGCACGGGTGTCCTTGAAGAACCTCGACGACACCAGCGAGATCGAGCATCTGCTGCCGGTCGCGAGCGCGAAGGCCGGGGAGATGACGGCCGGCGCCTTCGTCCAGGACCTGCTCGGCCTGCCCCAGGCGGTCCGCGGGGCCACGCGTGTCACCCTGGACGACTTCTACAGCACCGTCATGGCGCTGCGGCAGAACACCATCGCCTCGGAGTTCCTCGGCGGAGGAAGGGACGAGGCGAGAATCCTTGCCCTGGAGGTGCTGCTGGGCCTGTGGAACGAGAACCTCGCCGGGCTGGAGAAGAACGCTTCGGAGACCGCGTCCCGGTACCGGGCGGCACGGTCCGCTCTGGCGGCGTTCAAGAAGCTGCGGGACAGCGGCGCTCTGGCCGATCCGGCCAGCGTCCGCGCCGCGTACGAGCAGAAGCAGCGCGAGCACCGCGCGGCGGCGCAGCGGTGGCAGGAGGCTGATGCGGCACTGAAGGTAGCCGTCGGGGAGCGCGGGCGGCTCGTCGCCCTGCACCAGGCGGCCGAAGTCCAGCGCAGGAAGACCGCCAAACAGGCTGTCGCCGCCCACACCAAGGTGAACGGCGCCACCGCCGAGCACGCGCGCGCCGAGGGCGAACTCGCCACCCTGCTGAAGCCCGCGCCGCAGGACTGCACCTGTTGCGGACAGCCCCTCCCCGACCGGGAGCCGGGCCTGTGCCGCCAATGCGGTCAGAGCCACGACGGCGTCG
Source organism: Streptomyces sp. SCSIO 30461 (assembly GCF_037023745.1). Classification (NCBI taxonomy): domain Bacteria; kingdom Bacillati; phylum Actinomycetota; class Actinomycetes; order Kitasatosporales; family Streptomycetaceae; genus Streptomyces; species Streptomyces sp. SCSIO 30461. The sequence continues at coordinate 3,966,385 of NZ_CP146101.1, read as the reverse complement.
AAGACCGGCGCGAGCAGCAGATCGCCGCGGCCCGTGCGAAGGTGGACCGGCTCCTGCTCAAGCTGCGGGGCCTTCAGGAGGCGGCGGCTGCCGCCGCCGACCAGGCTGCCGAGGCGGATATGGCGGCCGCGGCCGCGCTCGCCGCCCGCGACACCTACGACGAGGGCCATCTCCAGCCCGCCCGCAAGGCCGCGCAACAGGCCGAGAAGGAGGCCCACGGCCTGAGCCGCGACGTCGCCCAGCTCAAGGAACGCCTGGAGTCGGCCGACTACATCAGCGCCCAGGAGCAGGTCATCAAGACGGCCAAGGAACAGATGGACGCGGCACAGGCCGCCCGGGACGCCGCAGTCACCGCCCACGACGTGCGCCGCAAGGAAGTCACCGGCCGCTGGTCAGAGTTCTTCCTTGCCCGGCTGAAGCAGATCAACCCCGACATCGAGACCGCCCACATCGACCCCGCCGACTTCACCACCCGCGTCAAGGAACAGCACACAGCCGACAAGACCTTCGCCGAGAGCTCAGTCGCCGGAAGCCCCAAGGTGGCCACCAACGTCGCGCTACTGCTGGCCCTGCGCGATCTCGGCCGCGTCGACCGCGACGTCCGAGTGCCGCCGCTGATGGTCATCGACTCGCCGCTGGCCGGCCTCGGAGCCAAGGGCCTGGACCACGACACCGGCCTACGCCTGATCGACACCCTCATCGACATCGCCGACGACCCCTCCCCCGACGGCTACGCCTGCCAGGTCATCGCCGCCACCAACGACCCCCTCCCCCGCCCCTATCCCGACGTGCGCGAAATCCGCATCGACACCGACAACCGCTTCTTCGACCACGCCCCACGCCGCGACAACTGACCATCTGTGCCCTGCACTTTCGTAGAAGAGCCCAGGGCGGCCGCCAGCCGTCGCCACGCCCAGATGGCCGACGCCCGCAGCGGCGCCACCGCCTGGAAAGGTGCAGCCGCGGGCCCGCCATGGGGCCCTCACCCGCCTCGCGGACGTACAACGAGGTCGGCACCCTTCCCGCCCGCTCGGCTGAAAGATGGTTGACGGGCTGAGCAGCCCGCCGTGGCTTTCAGCGGCGGGCTGCCTCGTGCAGGTGCTGGCGCAGCTGTGCGCGCAACTGCGCCAGGGGGGCGCTCGCGCCGAGCCTCCGCAGGAAGTCGGCGGCATCCCAGGTGATCAGGCCCCCCTGGCGGGAGAGGTACAGGCCGACCTGGTCGATGCCGAACTCGTCGTCGTAGTCCAGCAGGAGGTATCCGGCGAGCTGGTAGGTCTCCTCGCGGCCCAAGCGGCGGGGATCCTTGGTGGCTTTGCAGTCCAGCAGCAGGCCGCCGAGGATGTAGTCGGCGTCGGCACCGCCGATGTCACCGCTGCCGGCGAAGACCGGACCGCACACGCGGGCCCTTTGCGGTAGAGCCCGGAAGGCGGCGAACGGTCCCTCGGCGAGCCGCATCTGCTGGCCGATGTCGCACGCGACGTACTCGGGGACCGCCACGGTGAGGTCGTCCAGGGTCGTGGCGGGGGTGGCAGAGTTGAGCATGCTGAAGCGGCGGATCTCACCGGTGCGGGCGATGTCCTCGAAGAAGCCGGCAACGAAGCACAGCCGGATGAGCGCGTCCTCGTCCAGGCTGCCGGGGTCGGCGAGGTAGGCATCGACGGTGGCCAGCAGCTCCCGGCCTGCCGTGTGCAGTGCCTTGCGGGCCCCACGCGCCGGTGCGCCTCGCAGCGGTCCGGTCTCGTCAAGGAACATGACACCTGCGACAACGGCCAGTCCGAGCCGCCCGCCGAGGCTGAGACGGAGGCGGTAGTCGACGGCGTGCCCGAGGGCCGACCAGTTCGGGTACTGCACGTCGATCGGCGGCGCCGCATTCTGCGGACGCGGGGCCGTCTTCGGTGTAGACGGTGATGAGCCAGTCGCAGTGCTCGTCGTTCTCCGGCCCTGAGCTCATGGCTCTGTCCCTTCTGCGGGCTGTTGCCCGTCGCGTTGGTGGTTTCCGGTGGTTGGCGGCTGCCACTGCCGCCGTGAGAGGTGGTGCGCAGGGCCGGAGGGCGGTTGTTCGCCGCCCTCCGGCGGGGCCCTATCGGGGGCGTTGTCACGTTGTCGGGTGCGTGAGCGTCTGATGGTGTGTCGGGGTGTGGTGGGGCTGGTTTTCGGGTCCGGGTCAGGCTGTGGTGGGCAGGCTGGCTGTGCCGGTGATGTGGTCCCAGAGGGTGAGGCGGAGGGTCATCTCGAAGCGGTACCGAGCGGCGGTCAGGAGGTGGCGTCGGGGCCGGAGGTGGGGTGAGATGCCGCTGAACGCGGACAGGAACCGTTGGGCTGCGCGGACGCTACGGAAGCCTTTCATCGCACGTTCACGTTGCCTCGTTGGCTGATGGGAGTTCTCGGCCCGGTTGTTCAGCCCCTTGTGCGAGCGGTGCTCCACCGACGGCATCACCTCGCGGTGGGCCGCGCCGTAGGAGCGGAGCTTGTCGGTCACGATCACCCTCGGCACCGACCGGGTCCTCTTCATCAGCTTCCGGAAGAAACGCCTGGCCGCGGCCTTGTCGCGGTGGCTCTGGACCAAGACGTCCAGGACGTTGCCGTCCTGGTCCACCGCCCGCCACAAGTACTTCTGCTCGCCGTTGATCTTGACGAACACCTCGTCCAGATGCCATTTATCGCCCGGCCTGGGGCGGCGTCGGCGCAGTGCGTCGGCATAGGACTGCCCGAACTTCCGGCACCACCGCCGCACCGTCTCGTAGGAGACGACGACGCCGCGCCGGAGCAGCATCTCCTCGACCTCGCGGAAGCTGAGCGGGAACCGGGAGTACAACCACACACAGTGCGAGATGATCTCCACCGGGTACCGGTGGCCCTTGTACGACGGCGGCGTGCTCCCCACGCGCGATCCCCTCCCGAGCGTGATCAACCCGAAGATCATCTCACGCCACCAACCAACGTGACAGCGCCCTCTGGGGACCTGCACCGTCACGGCGCCGACCTCCGTCATGACCTTCTTGGCCCGGTAGCCGTTGCGCATGTTGCCGCCTGAGCGGGACCCGCGCCCGCCGACGCGGCCGGCCTCCGCGGCCAGGTGCTCGTCCATCTCGGCTTCCAGGGCGGCCTGCATCAGGTGCTGGGCCAGCTCGGGCAGCAGCCCGCCCTCGCCCATCAGCCGCAGCCCTTCCCCGCGGACCTTCTCGGCCGCGAGCGCGGCGAGCTCCTCCAGCAGCTCGCTGGACAGACCGTTCGGCGACATCGGCATCGACTTCACGTCGGCACCCTGAACACTGCTGTCGGCCACGGCAAGCGACACGCTGCCGGAGGTCTCGATCCGGTGATCCATCGTCGTACTCATCAGGTGACTCCTTCGTGGAGGCTCACACCTGATTCATGACACTCCCCCGAATTATGCGGAACCCGGGTCGGGACGGTAAACGAGGAGCATTGCCGCATCGTCCGCCAGGCGGCCGGCGGTGTGGCGGATCAATCCGCGGTGTAGTTGTTCCAGGAACTCGTGTGGGGTGCAGGTGTGCACCGCTTCCATGGCCTCGGGCAGGGCGAAGAAGTCGTTGTTGTCAGGGTTGCGGGCTTCGATCACGCCGTCGGTGTGCAGCAGCAGACGGTCGCCGGGTGCGAACGGATAGCTCTCCGCCTTGACGGGAGGACCGGGGCAGAGGTCTTCCAGGCCGAGGGGCGGCAGTGGCGAGGGAGGCATCAGGGCATGAACCTTGCCCTGGCTCAGTACCAGCGGAGGCGGATGGCCGCGGTTGACCACCTGGACCTCGGGTGTGTCGGACACCTGGGCTACGAGCGCGGTGACGAAACCCTCCAGCAGAGTTTCCTGATCGACCGCACCCGGCACGGCGCGCTCCTGTCGCAGCGCAGCCGCGCAGTGGTTCATCACCTCCGAGAGTTCCTCCTCGTATTGCGCGGTCACCCGGAAGGCGCTCAGCACGGCTGCGGCCGCGCGCACGGCAGGCAGTCCCTTGCCCCGGACGTCCCCCACGATCAGCCGGACCCCGTACCGGGTCTGCACAGCCTCGTACAGATCACCGCCAATCTGCGCCCCCGTCTCAGCCGCGAGGTACATGCTGGCCGCCCGCACCGGGCCCAGCCGGGCGGGTACCGGACGCAAGATGGCCTCCTGCGCTGCCACGGCGATCCGACGGACCTGGTCGAGCTCGCTCTGCCTGCGCGTACGTACAGCATTACTCATCGTGACACTGGCCAGGGACACCAGGAACAGACTCACAATGTTGCTGTAGTACGCCTGGTCATAGGCGGGGGACATCAGGTCGGTGACCAGGGCGAGAGCCGCTACGGAGAGAATGCCCTTCGGGCCCATCGTCAACGCGGCCACCGCCGGCATCGCGGTGAGAAAAGTGCCGGTGACCAGAAATTGTGCAGGTGAAAGCTCGATGCCCAGCGCGACCAAGACGACCACGAACGGCACGCACTGCGTGACTCGGAAAAGGGCCCGACTGTGACCGCCCAGGCCTGGCGGAGGGGCCGCGCGAAAGAGTGATCGCATGGATACAGCCTGCCTGGCTGAAACTGAGTGTTCTACTCACCGCTCTCGTGGCCTCCCTGGATATCCGGGAACCCATCACCGACAGCCCCTACCGCGCCGGTCAAGTACAGCGCTCAGGCCCGCCAGCTCCACCGCTGATCTGACCATCCCCTCGTAGCGTGGAGCCCGTGATTGCAGGGGAAGTTGGGATTCATGGGGTCCAAGAAGAAGCCGCCGTACGACGCCGATTTCCGTGAAGGTGCGGTGCGCATCGTGGTCGAGACCGGGAGGCCGGCCGGGGAGGTCGCCGAGGAGCTCGGCATCAACCCGGGCACCTTGCACAGCTGGGTGTCGCGGTGGCGGCGCAACGGGACGACGTCCTCGGACCGGCCCGTACAACCGACAGCCGCCAGTGGCGGTGGCGGTCGAGTCGTCGCAGGACCCCGGGCGGCCAAGCTCCATAAACCATCCAAGTGGCACAGCGTGATGTCAGCCATACCCCGGGTCCCCGGGTCCGCCGATCTTACGAGTGGCCGGCTCAGACCCGAGAAGAAAGGTAGGGCGTGATGTGTGCAAGCGATGCATGGGTGCGCCACGAAGTTCTGTGTGACCGAGTGGTGGTGCAAGACCACCGCCGCCGGGCCGTCGCAGCGGTCCGGTAGAAGCTGGGGGCAGTCCGACCCGGGGGACGCCGGGGAGGGCGGGAAGCAGCCCCGACAACGACGGGACGCGCCGGTACTGCCAGACGGTGCGGGTCCGGCAAGCGAGGCCAGAAGGTGTACGTGAGGAACCTGCGGTTAAAGCTCCGTAAGCGTTGTACCGGCTCCAACCTGGTGGATCTGGGCCGGGAAGCAGTACGCGGCTGCCCTACATGCGGGCCGCCGACTCCGGAATCCGAGAAGTATTCGGGTCCGGTGGCCGTGCCGAAGGACTGCGGCGTAGGCACGGCGAGGCTGTCGGGGCAAAGCAGGGCACCCATCCTGGCCGATCGGCACACAGGGAACGTGGGAACCATCCGAGACCGCCCCCGCACCGTTCTTCCAGGCCGGAAGTGGGGGCAGGCCCGTCGCCGGCTGGTGGTCTCGTGGTGGGGCGGAGGACCCGTAGTAGTCCGAGCGCGCGAGAGGCGCGTACATGGCGAAGGGGTCCAGCAAGTCGGCAGTGCGGAAGCTGGAATGCCAGGAGGTCGTTGGTGAATACCGACGAGCTGGAGGAGGTCGCGTATGTGGCCGAACGCCGGGTACTGAAGATCCAGGCCAAGCTGCACCGTTGGGCGGCGGAGGATCCTCTCCGCCGGTTTGATGACCTGCACAATCTCGTCTGCGACCCGGCCTTCCTGCTTGCAGGGTGGATGCGGGTACGGAGCAACAAGGGTGCGCACACGGCCGGAGTGGACGGCGTGACCGCCCATTACATCGAGGACGTGCGCGGGCTGGAAGGCTTCCTTGCGGAGCTGCGGGCCGAGTTGAAGGCCCGTACTTTCCGGCCCCTGCCGGTGCGGCAGCGTGGGATCCCCAAGGCGGGCGGCAAGGTCCGCTACCTGGGGATCAACACGATCCGTGACCGGGTGGTCCAGGCGTCCTTGAAGCTGGTCCTGGAGCCGATCTTCGAGGCGGATTTCCTCCCGTGTTCCTACGGGTTCCGCCCCAGGCGCCGGGCTCATGACGCGATCGCCGAGAGTCACTACCTGGCCTCCCGCTCTTATGAGTGGGTGGTCGAGGGCGACATCGAGGCGTGCTTCGACAACATCGGACACGCACCCGTGCTGGAACGGATGCGGGCTCGGGTCGGGGACAAGCGCGTGATGGACCTGGTGAAGGCGTTCATCAAGGCCGGGATCCTCACCGAGGATTCGGGACTGAAGGAGTCCAGGGCCGGTGCACCACAAGGCGGGATCTTGTCGCCCGTGATTTCCAATATCGCGCTGTCCGTGCTGGACGAGGCGATCGCGGAGGGACCTGGCGGACCGAAGTCGACTCCAAGCCGCAGATCTCACCGGCGGGCGACGGGAAGACCCAACTACCGGATCTGCCGGTACGCGGACGACTTTCTGGTGCTCGTCGCTGGGACCCGTGAGGATGCGATTGCCATCCGCGCCTGGGTTGCTGAGGTGCTCTCCCCGATGGGCCTGCGCCTGTCGCCGGAGAAGACGAAGATCACGCACATCGACGAGGGGCTGGACTTCCTCGGCTGGCGTCTCCAGCGCCACCGGAAGAAGGGCAGTGACCGGTACTACGTCTACACCTATCCGTCCAAGAAGGCGCTCGCGTCGGTCAAGGACAAGGTGAGAGACGTGTGCCGACAGGACACCAATTTGCCGCTGGAGGTCCTGCTGCACCGCCTCAACCGGGTGCTGCGGGGCTGGACCGCCTACTTCCGCTTCGGCGTCTCGCACGCCACCTTCCGATACCTGCGTCATTTCGTCTGGCAGCGGGTCATCAAGTGGCTGCGAAGGAAGTTCCGCCGGAGCAACTGGAAGGACCTGCGCCGCCGCTACTGCGGTGGACGCTGGTGGCCCGTCACGGAGGAGGTGCGACTGTTCGACCCCGCGAGGGTGAAGACCGTCCGCTACCTCTACCGGGGAACGAAGATCCCCACTCCGTGGCCCAGCACCGGCTGAGAAACACCGTCCAACCGGGCTTGTGGAGCGCCCGTTGCTCGGGAACGGGCACGGCGGGTGCGGAGGGCGGCCCGGGGAAACGGGCTGGTCGCAAGGCCAGTACCGCGTCCCGGGCCGACCCTACCCCTCTGGGTGAAGTGACCGAGAACGCTCCGGAGGCAGTGGTCGCCTTCATCGGTAACCAGAGGGTCGGGCATGGCGTCCCGCACCGGGTGTCCTGCCGGGTGGTCGTGATGGGCGTCGCCGTCACCGCCGCGCTCGCGGCCGGCTACCTGCTCGGGCGTCTACCCGCCGTGGTGACGTCTGCGCGGCACATGCGGCCACTTCAGCTCCCCACCGTGGGTGTTCCGATCTTACGAATGACCGGGATCAGCCCGAGATCAAGGTATGGACATCATGAGCACCCGACGACCGGTCAGGACTCGGCATGATGGCGGCAGACAATGTCGCGAAGGACAGGAATGTAGAGCGGTGACCGGGGAGCAAAGAGAGGACAATCGCGGTGCGGCGCCGATCATGGTCACGCTGCCGGGCGGTCATGAGATCCGGGCGCGGCTTCATGCCCGGCGCCAGACGAAAGACGGCTGGCGGTACCAGGTGGGAGTCCTCATATGGCAGGACGCCGTTGATGGCGGTGTGGAACCGGTCGAGCACCGAGCCTGGGTGAGCCCCACGCACGCGCGCCCCGTCCCGGGCATCTCCTACGAACACGTGCCCACCCTCCGTGCGTCCGAGATAGGCAGTAATCCGCCGCGCAAAGACCAGCCAGCCTGGACAGTCCAGCACCTGCCCCACCGCCCCGGCCACCCAGGCGCCACCCTCATCCACGTCATCGGCTGCACACCCAGCACCCAGACGCTCGACCGGGAACAAGCCCTCACCGCACTCCACCAGCCCCGCGCAGCGGCATGCAGAGAATGCGGAGCGGCCGGATCCCTCACCGACCGCAAAGAGCCCCCCGGCCAAGAGACACAGGCACCGACACCCCCACGCATCCCAGACTGAGCCGCCAACTACCTACCTACGACCAACGAGAAAGAAGACAGGGAACCCTGAACGCCGAGCAACACGAGTGACGACGCGGACGCAGACCGAGAAGAGCCCGCCCGCCGGCCGTCACCAGAACAGCATGGTGAACGCGCGGACGGCGTCAGGCAGTGCTCCCAGCAGGACCGGCAGGACTCGAACTGTGGTCAGACGCTGTCGGGCCTCCCACTGAGAACAGCGCCAGGCCCTCGCTGCTGGTGTCCGCGATGACTGGCCGGGACCGGGTGGGGAGGCCGTCCAGGCGGTCGGGTCCGGCCGCGGCGGCCACGGCAGGAGCGGTCTCGGCCAGCCACGTACCGAACCGCTCGGCGGCTTCGCGGTAGGGGACCCTTGCCAGGACACGGTGCTCGCCGGAGGGGCAGAAGTCGACGGCGACCGTGAGTAGGCAGGAACGGGGCGCGTTGTGACTGCCCGTCCAGGACACGCGGAGCACGCCGCAGGGTTTGCGCGCGCGGGAGCCGCAGGGGTCGCGGTGGGTCGGGCGCAGTGATCGGCAGGCTGTGTGGGCGGTCCAGGCGGCGAGATGCGGCAGCGGCAGAGTGGTGCGGGCGCGGCAGCCGGGGCAGCGGTGCCAGTGGCAGAGCCAGTCGGCGGTGTGGGTGTCAAAGAGGCGTGTGTAGTGGTCAGCCACGCGGATGTCGTTGCCGTACAGGTGGTCGGGGCGTTCCTGCGTGTTGCAGGAGTGGCAGACGGGGGCGCGGACGTAGCCGTGCTCGTGGCAGTGGTCGAGGACGGCGGCGGGTGCGGTGCGGCAGACGGCGCACGTCCACCCGGCCACCTTGCGGGACATGCCCGGTTTCCTGCTGAGTGCGGAGTACAAGTGGCCTTGCAGTTCCCCGTTGTAGGGGCGCAGTGGGACGGTCGGGTCGTCGGGGCCCGCTGTCTGCCGACCGCCAACAGCGGGTCGGGCCTGCCCCCGGCGGGAAGGCGGCTCGGTGACGGCTGCGCTTTCCTGGCGGGTCCGCGCAGCCTGCAGCCACTGCGCTTCGGCGTGCTCGGCCGCGTCCAGCAGCTTGACCACGGCGCGCGGCAGCCACCATGTCCGCGCCGTATCGTCACGGGCTCGTTCCACGAGCAGCCGCCGCCAGTCGATCCCCGCCAGATGGTACGGCCGGCCGCCTTCACCTCGTGCTGCCCGCTCGGGGGCACCCGGCTCCTGCAGTTCCCGGGTGATGCACCGCCGCCACCCCAGCGTCATCCCCTCCATGTGTTCCTGCTTCGGCGCGCCACGGAACGGACCGATGCGGACCAGATCCCGGCGGTCCATCTCCACCGCGTTCAGTTCCGCTGCCGCCCGGCGCACCTCAACTTCCGGAACACCCCATGAGCCACCGTTTGCCTGCGCTGTCGCCACCACACAGCCGCCGAGCAGGACGTACCCCGCCCGGGCGTCGGCAGGAGAACAGGTCAACGCCGCAGACACCGTCGGCACAGCGCCGCCGGCCGTCAAGCCAGCCCACAGAGCATCCGCGACGCCCAAAGTGATCAGGCCGCCCCTGCACCCCGGGATGACACGCTCTGACATACCGACAGGCTAACGACCGGCACCAACGCACCGATAGTCGGTGATCGACACGCTGCTGGAGCAGAACGGCTACGTACCCGGACAGCATCCGTCCCGTATCTCAGCAGTGGTGGCTTCGTTGCCCAGTCGACGCGTGCATGATTCCGTCCTCCGCGGAAGCGCGCCGAGGGCCCCTGCCGCGCCCGGCCAGGGGCCCTCACCCCACACCGCTACTCACCAGTGCTCAGCCGCACGGGCACACAGACGCGCCATGAATCCCGTACGCTCAACGCGCGCCTCGCGGCCTTCCGGCCCCGACCGCCGCCGGGGATCACGCCTAGACCCAGCGGACGAGCCCGTCGCTCAGTTGGAGGCGGGGCCCTATCTGTTTCGTCAACCCCGGTGGGGTCGGCTTGTAGGGGTTGATCCTGGTTTTCGGGAACGTCCCGCGCAGCGGGGCGTTCCCGGCGGATCGGGTGGCTGATGGGCAGCCCGGTGGCCGGCAGGACCAGTGGTCGTGCCGGTGCGTGGGTGTGATGGGGCCTGGTGGGCAGGGGCGGTGAAGCCGTCAGGCGGCGAGGTCGACGTCGTCGGGGACGCGTGGTTCGTAGAGGGCGCCGGTGCGGATCATCGCGTGGATGACGTTCACGCGCTGGCGGGCCAGGCGGAGGATCGCCTGGGTGTGGGTCTTGCCGTGTGCGCGTTGCCGGTCGTAGTAGATCCGGGAGGACGGGTCGCTCTTGCAGCCGATCGCGGCGAACGCGGCCTGGAACAGGGCCCGTTTGAGAAGCCGGTAGCCGCGGTGGGGCGCGTGCTCGCCGCGGATCGAGGTGCCCGAGGACTTCGTGGCCGGGGCCAGACCGGCGTAGGACGCCAGATGCCCGGCGGTCGGGAAGGTGGTGCCGTCGCCGATCGCGACGATCACGGCCGCCGTGGTCCTGACGCCCAGGCCGGGCAGCGACGTCAGGAGGTGGAAAAGAGGGAGGGCCTCCAGCAGGGCGGCGATCTCCTGCTCGGCCTGCCCGCGCTGGGCGTGGGCGGCGCCGAGCCGGGCGGCCAGACCGGGGATGATCAGCGCGGACGTCTCGGTGCCCGGGACGACGAGGGTCTGCTCGTCCAGCGCCTCGAAGATCTCGGTGGTGAGGTGGTGGGCCTTGCGCGAGCCGTGTGCCTTGAGCAGGGCCTCGACCCGGGCCCGCCCCAGCTTCCTGATCTTCGCAGGAGAGCCGTGCCGCTGAAGGAGGGCCTGGACGTAGGGGTAGGCCAGGCGCTTGCCCAGGACCCGCTCCAGGGAGGGGTGGATCTGGGAGAGCAGGCCGCGCAGCCGGTTGGTGGTGCGGTTGACCTCGCCGGCCAGGTCGTTGTCGTAGCCGGTGAGCATGGTCAGTGCGGCCAGCGTCTCGTCGTCCCGGTCGATCGCGCGCAGGGTGTGCGGCATCGTGCGGGCCGTCTCGGCGATCACGAAGGCATCGCGAGCGTCGGTCTTCGCCTCACCGGGATACAGGTCGGCGGCCCGCCGCATCGACAGCCCGGGCAGGTAGGCCACCCGGCAGCCCGCCGCGCGGGCCACCGTCAGCGGCAGCGCACCGATGTTGGCGACCTGGTCCACGATCACCAGAACCGTGCCGAACTTCGCCACCAGCTTGCTGAACAGCTCCAACAACTTCGGCTCGGTGTTCGGCAGGCGCTTGTCGTGCACGGTTCTGCCGTCCCCGGTGCGGCCGTGGGCGTGGTGGAACTCCTTGCCCAGGCCCAGACCGAGGAAGAGATCTATCGCGGTCGTGTCGACCATGCTCAGCAGGCCCAGCCCGAGATGTCGGGACGCCCTGCGCGCATAGAGCAGAGCCCACAGGCCGGAGACAAGATAGGCATAGACGAAGTAGGCGTTGCCGACCAGATAGAACGAGGCGATGGCTGGATGTGCCATGTCCGGAGTGTTCAAGGAGTGGCCGCGCAACCCTGCTGGTGTGGCGATCATGGAGAGGGCCAAGACAATCAGGACACCGGCGAGCAGGCTGGTATTGATCCGCAGGTGCCGACGGTATCCGGCCTCCGTGCCGCGCATGGCGGAGACGAAGACCAGGGCGAGGGCGAAGAGGCCGGACATGTAGAGGCCGTTGAACGCCACCTTGCCGAGGCCGACTGCCGTGGCTCTGTCGATCGCCTCGTTGATCTCGGGCAGGCTCAGGAGCTCCCCGGCCATCAATAGCACGAGCGAGGCGACAAGGAAGCGCAGCACTCGGTTGTGGGGGGCGCGCATCAGGTCTGTGCCCTTCCATAACGGGTCTTCGAATTTAGTGGGGGTGCGCCTGCCGTCGGCTCCGGCGGGTGGTCGCACAGCGTGAGCGTAGGCGCTGGTTGGCGCGGTTGCGGAAGCCGAAGGCGTTACGCGCTTCGAGCTTGATGAGGCGGTTGTTGCCTTCGGAGGCGGCGTTGGTGATGCCGGTGGTCAGGTAGGTCTCGATGCCGTCCCACCACTGCTCGATGGTCTCGGCGAGGGTGGGACCTGTCCCCGAGTGGTGGACACCTCTGAGCCCGGCCCCGCCAGGGGCCGGGTAGGAGGCATCTTTTATGGTGATGAAGGTCTACTCGCCCGAGTTCAAGGCGGACGCTGTCGCGCTGTACCTGTCGGACCCGAGCCACACCTTCGAGGGCATCGGCAAAGATCTGGGGATCAGCCGCGAGACGCTGCGTAACTGGGTGCGGGCCGAACGGGCCCGCCGCGGCGGGGGCAGCACGACGAGCACGGAGAAGAGCACGGTGGATTCCCCGCCGACGGCCGAGGAGCTTCAGGCCGAGAACGAGGCCCTGCGCCGGGAGCTGGCGGCAGCCCGCAAGGAGATGCAGAAACTCGCCACCGAACGGGACATTCTCCGCAAGGCGACGAAGTTTTTCGCACAAGAGATGACCTGGTGACCAGCCGCTTCCAGTTCATCGAGGACCACCACCGCGCCTGGAGCGTGAAGCGGTTGTGTCACGTGCTGGAGGTCGCCCGCTCCAGCTTCTACAAGTGGCGGGCGGGCCGCCAGGCCCGTGCCGCGCGTGAGCGGGCCGATACCGCGCTCGCGATGCGGATCAGGGCCGTGCACACCGAATGGGACGGCACCTACGGCCGCCCCCGCATCACCGCCGAGCTCCGAGACGAAGGCGAGCCGGTGAACCACAAGCGCGTCGGACGGGTCATGCGGAAGTTCGGCATCGCCGGGCTGCGGCTGCGCAAGCGGCAGGTCACCACGGTGCCCGAGCCGTCCGCCACCCGAGTGCCGGACCTGCTGGGGCGTGACTTCACCGCGAGTGCGCCGAACACCAAGTACGTCGGGGACATCACCTACCTGCCGGTGGGCGACGGCGAGTTCCTGTATCTGGCGACGGTGATCGACTGCTTCTCACGCCGCCTGGTGGGCTGGTCGCTCGCCGACCACATGCGCACCTCGCTCGTCACCGACGCACTCCGGGCCGCCGAAGCGACCCGCGGCAGCCTGGCCGGCGCCGTCTTCCACAGCGATCACGGAGCCCAGTACACGTCCCGCGAATTCGCCCATTTCTGCACAGAGTTGGGAGTGCGGCAGTCCATGGGCGCGATCGGTACGAGCGCGGACAACGCACTCGCCGAGTCGTTCAACGCCGCCCTCAAACGCGAGACGCTCCGTGGCGCCCGCCGCTTCGACGGAGCCCACGACTGCCGCCTGACGGTCTTCCGCTGGACCACCCGCTACAACACCCGGCGACGGCACTCGGCGAACGAACAAAAGGCACCGAACGTCTACGAACAGCAGTCAGCTACCCTGACACTCGCTGCATAACAACACGAACAGGTGTCCACTCCGCGGGGTCAAGGCCCCTCCACGGACGTCACCAGCATGGCACTCCCCTCCAAGGGCCACGTTGCCCTTGTGTGATCCGCGCAGCGTGGGGGCCTGTGCCAGACGGGACAGGTGCGACCGCGCGATGTGGCTAATCAGCCAGTATGAATCCCGCCTCCGACAGTCACGGCCGGTTTCTGCCCGCCGGCCTGTGCTGCCCACGAAGCCGCCCCACCGTGCGGGAGCACGTGCGGGGCGGCTCAGGAGGGAGTCGTTGCAGGCGGCGAGGCCCGTGTCCTGTTGCTGGTGTCCGAGATCTCGCCAGGCTCGACGTCGCTGAGCAGGTGGGCGGTCGTGCTACGCGACTGCCGCGGCGAACTTCACCGACGGGATGCCAGAGCCCACGGGGAGCTCAGCGAGGGGACGACGGGGGAGGCCGGAGACGATCCACAGGCGCATGATGTCGTGGGTGACCAGCTGCCCGGAGCCCGTTCCGTCCTCGTTGAGGATGTCGACCCTCAGCAGCACCCGTTCCCCGGATTCCCCCAGCGTCCAGAGATCCAGGAAGTACGGGCGTCGGCACGTGCGGAGGTTGCGGCGCTGGTTCTTCCACCGGAAGCTCACGATGCCGTCGGCGAAGGCGGTCAGCAGGAGGGCGCCAGATGCGTAGGCGGAGCGGCCGTCCCAGATCCACACCATGTGGCCGTGGTCCAGTTCGCGCCCCATGATCTTCGTCGGGGACATGCTCGCGTGCTGGATCTCCACCACGCATCCGTCGGCCGCGATCAGGTCGGCGATGTGGTTTCCGCGCCGCTGTTCGCGCTGGGACGCCGGCACCATGAGCTTCCAGTAGTCGTGCCACTGGGTCGAGGAGTAGATGAGGGGGAGGTTCATACCGCTCCCGCCAGGGTCTCCAGGTCGGCCTCGCTCATGCCCAGTTCCGCGGCGCCGATACCCATCGCGGCCAGTGCGTCCAGCCCGATCTTGGGGTTCTCCTTGATGCGCTCGTGAGCGCGCTGGAGAGCGTGGAGCTGGTTCTCCAGTTCCTTGTACTGGCCTGCGAGGATCTTGCGGAACTCCCGGCTGTCCTTCTCCTGCTGGCGCAGGTGCTTCTGGTTGGACTTGATGGCGAGGAGTTGCTTGGTCACCTCCACGATGCGGGCGTGTACCAGGTCGGCGGGCAGGAACGAGCGCTGCCCGGGGATGCTGGCCTCCCCGTCGGTCCCGGTGCCGCAGCCGCCGGCGCGGCCGGGCACCGTTCCGCCGCCGCAGAGTCCCGGAATCGGCGGCGTCGTCCCGCCGGGTTCCTTCGTGCCGCCGGCCGTGCCGCCTCCCCCGGCAGGGGGTGTATCGGGGCCGCTGTGCGCGAAGCGGACCATCAGGTCATGGTCCAGCGCTCCGAGGACGGGGCCGAAGACGACTTTGAAGTACTCGATCGCGGGCAGCTCGCCAGCCTGGACCGCGTCGAGCATGAGGTCCATGAACTCGCCGGTCCGCCGGTTCTTGTCACTGTGCTGCGCGAACAGCGAGCCGTAGTTGTCCGTGATCCACTGACGGGTCACAACCGACAGTGAGTTGAGGCGCGAGGCGGTCACCGCACACCTGCCTGTCCGGACGTCCGGGCCGAGTGCAGCCGCTGCGCCCAGTGCACGACGCCCTCACAGGCCTTCTCCAGGTCGTTGAGCATGTCCTCGTCGGCGATGTTGATGATCTGCTCGGGGTGCATCTCGACCAGGCCGTACAGCAGGTTCACCCGGCGCCGGAACTGCAGGACCAGCCGCTCGTCGGTCTCCTCGGGGGCAGAAGCGCTCTCCCTGTTGCCGGTCACCTGGGCCACCTGGGCGAGACTGTCGCGGATCTTCAGCTCCGCCATCGGATCGGCCGCGAAGGCCTCTACGAGGAACGCCGGTTCCATCACGCTCGCCATCACCGCCGACCTGACGTCGGGGCGGTCGAGCTGTTCCACGATCTTCTCGGCGGTCATCGCGGAGGCCGAGTTCGGAATCGGCCGCGCGCCGATCGCTGCGCGGAACTCCTGCGCCGTCACACGGCGGCGGCCAGGCTCCTGGAGCATCCGCAGCAGGATCTCCCAGCGGTCCTGGCGCCGTCGCGCGCGCCCCTCCCTCCCAAGCGCGTTCTCGGCCTCCCGGGTCTCCTTCGGCAGGGAGAACCCCAAAGCGGCCTCGCGGACGACTGAGTAGGAGACCGTGACGTCGGACTCGGCCAGCACCTGCCTGAGCGCGCTGTCACATCCTGCGGCCACGCCCCGGTACTCACGGGCCATCTCGGCGGTCATACCGATGTCCGCAGCGAACGCCCTGATCAGCTCGCGGGAGCCGTTGGAGGGCTCCTCGTTGCCCATCGGCGCGACGTCGAGCAGGAGGTCTCCGATCTCCAGACGCGTCCGTTGCTTCTCGCTCGTCAGGAGATCATCACGCGCTACGAGCTTCCGGCCGAGTTCCACCTGCTCAGAGGAGTACGCCAGTTCTGTTTCACGAGCACAGGGCTCGATCCAATCCGTCATGGCCCGGAACGTAGAGCGCGCCTCCGACAATTCCGGGGGCTGCGCAACACGAATGGCCTACCCGCTCCCCCGTGGGAACGAAGAAGTTGGACCGGACGGGTTGCCGGGCCGGTGTCGAGTGGACGCTGCTACGGGTCGAGAACACCGCCGCCCATCTGACCGAGCACCGTGGTGCCGACGGTCAGGGTGTGTCACCAGAGTAGTAGAAGCGGCAGCTCACTCCCGGGCCGGGCGCGCGGGGCTCGCCGGGACGCAGGTCGTACAGGGCACGGCCGCCGGGCCACCGGGAGAGCTCAGTCATCAGAGCGACGCCGTCGTCGACTTCCTCGGTGCGCCAGCCGTGGATGTCCAGCAGCAGGCCGTCCAGCGGGCCGTCGACCAGTTCGGCGTAGGTCCGGTGCGGCAGGGGGCCCGGGTTGGGGTCCTCGTGGTCGCGGCCGTAGACACGGCCGCTCAGCAGCTGCTCATCGCCGTTCATCCGGCCAGTCTGCCAACCGGCACTGACAGCGCGAGGCCCTTCCGGGCGCGCGCCTGGCCTCCCGTGGGGAGGACCGGGAGGGCGGCGCGGCCGCGCTCTACCGGGGGATTGCAGGGCGCGGCCGGGTACGCCTTCTCTGCCTGGGGTGGCGGAGTGGTCAGCTTCCCCGTCGGCGCGAGCCACGGCATCACGCCCTCCAGCGCAGCCTTGGCGTCCTTCATCTCCAGCCCCATCCACACGTCATCCAGTCTCCCGGGCCTTGCGGTCCGGCGGGGCGGGAAGCCGGAGGCCGCACCTACGGGTGGGAGCTGGGGATGAGCCGGTGGGGGCCGGTGACGGCGTAGGACGTAGCGTGGAGCGCCCACAGCAGACCCGCACACCCACGGTACGGCTCTGCTGTGGGCGCGAGGCCGTCGAGGTCCCGCTCGAGTAAGTCGCCAAAGCGCAGGTTGCGGCCACAATCGGCCCGTCCGCGATCACCCTATGCCTGATGGGCAGTCAGAAGCCGTTGTCGTACTGAACGTGAACGATGAGTTTCCGCAGTTCAGGCATGGTGTCGCCTTCGGTGAGGCAGTCTCGAACCGTCGGGTTGTCTCGTCGGTGGAGGTGCTGGATGGCGTCGGTCGTAGGTCTGCTGGAAGAGCGGGAGCTGGCTGCTCGGGAGCGGGTGGAGGTGCTGCGGGCAGAGGCCGACCGGGTCCTGGCTCTGCTCGCGGAGGCGGAGACGGGCTGGCAGGAGTGGGTGATCGCGCGGCAGCGGGTCGGCGAGGTGCTCTCCGCGACGCCGACAGCCCCGCGGGAGCCGGCTGTCGTGGAGGCCCCAGATGACGTGCAGGAGCAGGAGCCAGGACCCGCCGTGGCGGCCTCGGTCGGGGGTCGGGTGGTGCCGGTGCGGCAGCCGGGATCGGATCCGCAGACCCTGCCGGAGGGATACCGGGAGATCATGCGGGTGGTCACCGAGCAGGTCGGACCGGACGGCGGTTCGGCGACGGGCTGTCAGGAGATCGCGGCGGGACTCGGTCTGGAGCCGACACCGGCGCGTGTCGAGGCAGTGCGGCACCGGGCGAAGCGGCTGGTGACGCGGGGATGGCTGACCGAGCCGGTGCCGGGCCGGTTCACGTTCCCCGGCGGGCGAGGCGCCGGCTCATGAGCATGGTCATCGACCACAGCACCATCTGCTCGTGCACCACGGGCAGCGTCTCGTAGTCGCGCACCAGTCGTCGCGAGCGGAACAACCAGCTCAGCGTCCGCTCCACCATCCAGCGGCGCGGCAGCACCACGAACCCCTTGACGTCGTCGGACCGCTTGACGACCTGCACGGTGAGCTGGAGTTTCTGCTTCGCCCACCAGATCAGGGCTCCCGCGTAGCCGCCGTCGGCCCACACCAGGCTGATCTTCTTGTAGCGGTCGTGCAGGCGCCGCAGCAGTGGCACGGCCGCGTGCCGGTCCTGGACGCCGGCGGTGGTGACCATCACCGCGAGGAGCAGGCCAAGGCAGTCGACCACGATGTGCCGCTTGCGCCCTGCCACCTTCTTCCCCGCGTCGTATCCGCGCGAGGACGCGGGCGCGGTGGCGGCGGCCCGCACCGACTGCGAGTCGATGATCCCCGCGGTCGGCTCCGGATCGCGGCCGGCGTCCTCACGGACCCGGCCTCGGAGCCGGTCGTGCAGCTCGGCCAGTAGCCCGGTCGCGCCCCACCGGCGCGCGAAGGCGTACACGCGGTCCCACGCGGGGAAGTCGACCGGCATGGAGCGCCACTTGATGCCGTTGTCGACCGTGTAGCGCACCGCGTCCAGCATCTGCCGGTGGCAGTAGCCCTCCGGCTGACCGCCACGGCCCTCCAGCCACGCCGGGACCGGCAGCGCGTCGCGGACCACCGCCCACTCCGCGTCCGACATGTCCGACGGATACCTGGGCTCGCGGTCCGCATGGTCCCCCGCGTTCCCGAACCGGTGCGCGAGGCAGTCACACGACCGGGCAGCCGAGTTGGACGACACGGACACGGAAACGCAAGACTGCGACACAAGGGCCTCCTGGGCAGCTCGGCGTCTTCAACAACCCGGAGCTGCACAGGAGGCCCTGCCTTCATGCGCACACCCGCCACAGATCACCCGACCGAGGCGTCCCCGTCGAACCGACGTCCACCATGATCGGTACGACAACGGCTTCTCAGCTTGATATTTAACATTGCTCCCGTTTTGAGCGGAGATGTTCTGTTCGAGTTTCGAGGCGCTTCACGGTCTTCCCGGGCTCGTAGCGAGTAGCCGGTCTGCGGTTTCTTGAGCCAAGAGGTCGTCCTGGTCCGGGTCTTGAGGGTTTCGGCACGGCTGCGGGACGGGCGGTGGTCGCGCGGATGTGCCTGAACCCCCGGCGGACCCGGGCGGGGGTGAGTCGGTGTGCCGGGCGTGGTCTTTCCCAGGGGCGGCGGAGGTCCTCGGCGAGGGGGCGGGCGAGACGGAGCTGGGTGTGAACGGTGATGATCAGCCACGTCCATAGGTCGGCGACGGCCGGGTCGCGGACCTTCGGCGTGGTCCAGCCCAGGGTCTGTTTCCAGAACCTGAAGGTGTGTTCAAGATCGAACCTGCGCAAGAACGCTTGCCAGCGCACATCGATGTCTGTGCTGGTCATGCCGGTGCGCGAGGACCACAGCCAGACCGGCTTCGGATCGTGGTCGCCCGGTAGGTGGTCGACCTTCAGGCGGATCAACGTGCCGTGGATCAAAGGGAGTTCACCCTCGTGGTCGAGCCAGGGGCCGCGGGCCTGCAGCCGGGGGTGCATCCGGTCCCAGGCCAGGGCCTCGGCCCTGCCGTAGCGCGTGGTGTCGCTTGTTGTGGTGGCGTCGGGGCTGTGCCAGGAGTCCGGCTTGGCGAAGGTAAGGACGCCGCCGTGTTTGCGCGGCTGCCCGCCGCGCGGCCCGGAGCGGCGGGGGCCGGCGTCGCGGAGCATGACCCGGTCCGAGCGCAGCCGGCCGACGAGCTCGACGGGCAGGTCGGACAGGAGGTGGGCGAGGCGGCAGACGTCGTAGCCCGCGTCCGTCACGATCAGGACGTCCGGCATCCAGGGCTGCCAGTGCCCGGCCTGTACGAGGCGCACGAGGACTTCCCGGAGCTGGGCGGCGGTCACGGCGATGGCGTCGTCGGCCGGGCCCAGCCGGACCGCGTCCAGCACCGCCGTCCAGGAGGTCCGTCCTGTCTCCAGGGCGGCGACGATCGAGTACGGCCAGCCCGGGATCATCTGGTCCGAGCTGCGGCCACGTCCGTAGACGTGGCAGAACAGCAGGTCCGGGCTGGTGGGGGCGTCCGGGCGCAGCCAGTTGCTCACATCGACCGCGAGGACGATCCGTCCGTCGGCGGCCCTCGGCAGCGGGGTGGAGGCCAGCAGCCGACGCAGCCGGGTCGGCTCCAGCCAGCCGTTGTTCAACGCGCCGTACATCGCGCCGTGCCCGCGCGGATGCTCGGCGAGCAGCGTGAGTTCGGGCAGCGAGACCACCGGACCGTCCACACACAGCACGGCGTCCGTCAGGTCGAAGAGCGCGTCCGCGCGAGAGTAGAGGCAGTCGTAGAACTCAACCCGAAAGCAGGACAAGATACCCAACGCGTCACCTGCGGGCGCGTCGACGGGGACACTCATGGGCAGCGGCCGTTCTCTCGTGCTTCGTTACTCGACATCTCGAAGCGTGGAGAACGGCCGTCTCCGCTGTCCCCTGAAAAACCGCAGATCAGCAGGTCGGGTGACCTGCGAGGTTAAACATCAAGCTCAGTTTTGATGTCAGCTGCCGCGCACCTCATCCGGCTGACCTCGGGCTACATCGCGACCAAGAACGCGGCGGACGCTCGCTGCCCCTATTGCTGACATGCCGTCCGAAGGGGGTGGGCCATCGGCCGCCCCGATCCGCGCCTTGACCAGGGGCTATGCGGAGACCGCTGTTACACCACTCGGCGGGACACCATCCGGTCACCGGGGCGGGCGGCTCCGACGGATGCGCTCAACTGGCCAGCTGGAACGCTCAATCACACCGAGTTGTGCGGGTAGCCGGATCACATGAGCCGAAGCACGATAGTTGTCATCATCGGCCTCCGTTGACCTGCGGTTTCGACCGGACGAAGCAGCCTGGTTGTCACCGGTGAGGCAAGCGGTTCGTCACACGCCCTGACTCGGCAGCATTCCTGTCCCCGTCTACAGGAGGGTGTGTGACAGGCCGACAGTTCATTGGACCAGGTCTGTGTGTGGATGTTCGGGGGAGGTCGGGCAGACGTAGATCTGCATGTTGTCCGTGCTGCCTACTTCTACCCGCGTCGGCTGCGAGGGGCTCTGGCCCCGGTAGTGAGAGTCAGCCAGGGCGGCCTGGTCTTCCTGCGGCGCCCAGCTGCGACCTTCACCGCCGCCCCACTCAAAGGAAGCGATCGTCAGCAGCGGGACCATCTGCACCTCGCACACAGCGCAGTAGCGACGGTACGGGTCGGTGCGGCCCCACAGAGGCCAGCCGCCGACCTTCCAGCCGGGTGCGTTGCCCAGGTGAACGTGGTAGAACTCGCGCGGATACGCTGCGTAGGAGCTGTCCACGCCAGCGCTGGCTGCCTGCCACCTGCTCCAGTCATCCAGCATCAGCTGCAGCTCCGGGCTCAGATCCAGGCTGTTGGGGTACTCAGTGATCGCTTCTGGCGCCAGCACGCACGGCTCTGGCACGTAACCCGGATAGTCCGCCTCGTACGGTTCCGGTGGTGTGGCGAGGATGTCGCCGACCTCTGCTGCCGAGCGCCAGAACAGGGCGGTCGACGGCTTGTAATGCGGTTCGTGCTCGTACGGGCACCAGAGAACCTGAAGCAGATCGGCCTTCCCGGGCGGCCGCAACAGGGGTATGTCACGCAGGAACAGCTGAGCCACGGGCAACATCGGGACCGGGCATTCGGCGGGATAGGGAGGGCCGGCGTCGAGCCGCTCGGCGAGCCGCGCGGCATCGCGCTCCTTGAGCGCCTCCTCCTCGGGTGTGAGCGTGGCAGCCCGGCCGTCAGGGCGCCACCGGGACCGCAAGCGTCTTCCGAGCCGCACTTCGGTCGGTGACTCGCGGAATCCGGTGTCCACGTGCAGGTGCGCGTCTTCGCAGTGCGGCCACGGCTCCCCTGCCGGCCACAGCAACGGCCCCCCGACCGAGCTGTCCCCTACCGAAGGCGACCCCGGACGCGGATGCAGCCGCACCGCAGGCCGCGCCAACGGAGCCAGCTCGGGAAAGACCGCGGTCACCTGGACGGGCCTCGGCGGAGTAGTACGTACGAAAACCATGCCGGTGATCCTGCCACCAGCCACCGACAGTCCACTGCTGCCTCAATTGGCGTCAGCGTTGAGCTGGCTACAACGCCCACCAACCCCGGCCACGGTGACAACAAGTCTGCCTATGTGACAACTATCGGGCCTCGGCTCATCACACGAGTGGCGGCCGGGCCTTGGCCGGTACGGATTACAGATCGAACTCGACGTAGTCGATGTCGGTGAACTCCACCAGCAGGCCCTGGGCGCGGCGGCCGCGGTCCTTGAAGTAGATCTCCTGCAGGCCTTCGGCGGCGATGTTCTGGAGCTGCTGTTCGGTGGCGCGTAAGCATTCAGGAGGAATGCGGTTGGCCGGTACAGTAACGGTATGTGAGACGTGCTGGTCAGGCGGCTTGCTCGATCGGGGGCATCCAGAGGTTTCCGGTGAAGGCGCGGTGGATGGCCTTGAAGGCGCTCAGCCCGTGTTTGCGGGCGGAGTCGAGGTAGGAGCGCACAGCGAGCCAGGCCCTCGCACCGGTCTCGGACTGGTGACAGCCGGAGATCTTCAGCTGGGTCTTGACCGGTCGCAGCGCCCGCTCGCCGCAGTTGTTGGTGAAGGGCACATGCCGGGGGTCGTCTGCGAAGTGCAGGACTGAGTGGGCCTGGTCCCGCAGCCGTTCGAGCAGGTTGCGGCCCGGGGACTGTTTGCGGCCCGGCGCTCGGGGGTGCTCGGAGAGTCCGACGGTGATGCCCTGGTGGAAGGCGTCCAGGTGCAGCAGCGGGGCCTCGGGGGTGATCTCCCCGATCTCACCGGTACGTACACGCGTCGCCTGGGTGTTCAGCCCGGCCAGGGCCCACCGGATCTGCTGGTGCCGTTTCTGGTGGGGAAAGTCCTCTTCGGCGGCGGTCAGTTCACGGATCGGATGGGCGCCGCACAACTGGTGGGTGCGGTGCGGGTAGCCCGCATACAGGGACAGCGAGTCGTGGACCAGGACGCCGCGGTAGTTGGGCAGCACCCCGCCCGCGTCGGCGCCGGCGCGTGAACGCGGGGCGAGGTGGAGCAGGGTGAGGAAGTCGGTGCAGGCCACGTGCAGCCGGCGCCGCAACGAGCCGATGCGGGTGGTGGTCTCGTCCGCGTGCAGGATGTGCCCCATCACCAGCAAGGCCCTGATCAGGTTCACGGAGTCCGCGACCAGGTCGGCGGCCTCGGGAAGAAGACAGGCCACCCAGCCGGTGGAGACCTCCGCCCCGGTCACGTCCTTGATCAGCTGCGCGGTCCGCTCGACGGGAATGTGCTGGAAAACCAGCAGGTAGACGGCGAGCGCGCGCAGGTTCGGACCGTAGGAGGACGGGGACCCGGCGATATGCCCGGGCATCGGCTGGGCGGTGACCGTGCCGCAGGCACACCGGCAGCGGTGGGCCCGGTGCTCGGTGATCTTTACCGTGGACAGGGGGATGTCCCGGACCTGGCGCCGCTCGAAGCTGACGCTGTCGCTCTGGTCCAGTGTGCTTCCGCAGCCGCTGCAGGCCGCCGGGACATGGTCCTCGGTGGCGTCGGGCTTGTCGGTCATGGCCAGGCCCGACCCGTCGGCGCCGGGCTGACGGCCTCGCTTGCGTCCACTCCTGGGCTGCGGCTTCTTCTCCGGCCGCCCGAAGGTGTCCGAGGAGGGCGGCATCGAGGAGTTGCCCGAGTTCCGGCCAAGACGCCGCTCCAGCTCCGCCACCCGAGCGGTCAACCGCTCGTTGGCCACCGCGAGTTCGGCCGCCTGCACCTCTGCCGCTTCAACCCGCGCCTCTGCGGCCGCCACCTGCCGCTGGAGCAATCCGATCAGCACGAGGAGATCCTCACACGACGCAGACTCCAGAGCAGACGACATGACCCCGGATCCTGCCGCACCCGCCCCGCACCTGTCACATCATCAGGAGACGGACGCACGAACAACCTTCTGAATGCTTACCCTACGGCTCGGATCCCTTGGCCCGGTAGCGCGCCCCCGATCTTCCACAGCCGCGGATTCGCGACGGCGGAGGCTATGTCTTATCGAATGACCAAGCACGCTGATACGCTCCAGCCATGTCGCTCGAAATGCCTTCCCTGCCGCCCCGCCCCTATTGGAGCAAAGGTCAACTGAGCACTCTCCTCGCGGCATATCTCGGGCTGTTCGTCGTCAACGTAAACGTCCTGATCACCTATGTCGGGATCTTCGACATGCAGCTTGATCTAGGCATGGGGGAATCCGATCTGCAATGGCTCGTGGGGGTCTACAGCATCGGTATGGCATCGGCCACGATGATCAGCGCGACGCTGGCGGATGCATTCGGCAGTAAAAAAGTCTACGTGGTGAGCCTGGTCGTGTATGTCGCCTGCTCGTTGGTCGCCGCCGTAACGTCAAGCGTGCTTGTCCTGGTGGTGGCGAGAGGAGTTCAGGGGGTTTCGGCCGCTGCGGTCATTGTCACCTCGCTCGCCCTGGTGAGCAGGGTGAGCGCCACTCGGGAGGCCAGAACGAAGGCTGTCGGAAACTGGGTTGCCGTGGGAAGCGTGGCAGTGGCCATGGGGCCGCCCGTGGGAGGAATCCTGGTCCAGTTGATGGGCTGGCGCGGCCTCTTCGTCGCCACGGTTCCGCTGTGCGTCGTCGTGTTGGTCATCACACTTCGCTGGGTATCCAAATCACAATACGTGTGCATCCGCAGATTTGACTGGACGGGCCAGTTCTTCTTCGTCGCGACAGTGGCGTCACTGGCCTTCGCGATGATCCAGGGGCCGTCCTTCGGATGGCGCTCGAGCGTCACGCTCTCGCTGCTCGGGCTGAGTTTGCTGGGATTCCTCGCCTTTGTGGTCTGTGAATCCCGTGCCCGTCACCCCATGCTCGACGTCTCACTGTTCCGCAGCCGGTTGTACTCGCTCGCCGTGGCCACGGTGTTCTTCGCTGCCTTCTGCAACGAAGGGGCGTTCTTCGTCGTGATGCAGTATTACCACAGTATTCGAGAGTATTCCCCAGTGGTGATCGGGTTTCTCGTCCTTCCGTTCGCGGCTGGATATGCGGCGGTCGCTCTAAGGGTCGCAAGGCTGCGGAGGAGGTTCGGGCTGCGGCGTTTGCTCCTTTCAGGTCAGGCGGGTCTGCTACTCGGTCTGCTCGCCATGGTGTTCGGCTTTCCCGTAGGCAAGGGCACGGTCCTGCTCGGCATGGCCGTCGTCGGTATGGCTTCCGCCTTGGTCATCACTCCGGTTGTGGCACTGGTGCTGGAGGTCATGCCGCCGGACCGGTCGGGCATGGCATCCGGAATCGTGAACACCCAGCAGCCTCTGGGCGGGGCGATGAGCTTCGCCGCACTCGGGACGGTGATGACCGTGTGGTTGGGGGTCACCCTCGGCAGGGACATCGAGCAGGTAATTCCCGATCCGGCCGAGAGCATCGACGCCAGCCGGGAGATCATTCTGCATGCGGATCCACACACGCATGTGTCGATGAGCGCCTCCGGCACTCAGATCCGCTACTTCGACGCGCGCCTCGCGGACATCGCGGAGCGGAACTTCATCCAAGCCGGCCAGGTCAGCCTGGGCGTCGCGGCGCTCGTCGCCGCCGTCGTTCTCGCCGTGCTCTTCGCGGCGTTCCCCAGCGACGCGGACCACCCCTGAACCCGGCCCCGTGCGCCCAGGCGCCCGGTGACAACTTCAGCAGCAGTCTCGCGCCCGGGGCGGTGCGCTCGGTGTACGGGGCACCACTGCGTGCCGACAGCTCGAGCCCCTCACGCAGCAGATCCTCGGCCCTTGCGAAGTGCCTGGGCCACACCGCCGAGTCGGCGGCGTTGTACACCCCGCGGGCGGTGTGCCGGCGGATTCCGGGGGCGGGGTGGTCGGTGGGCGGCGACTTCAGTAGGTTCCCCCCTCGGGGTCACCGCAACTCATCACCAGCTCGGTGCGGTTGGCCCGCACCACCGTGCGGACGACTTCGTCACCGCTCTCGCCCGCAGCCTCTGCGGCGCCCTCGAGCCAGGCGCGGCGGTCGGCGATGGAGGAGCCTGGCCAATACGGCATTGCGAGCGCCGACGTGGCGCGTGCAGACAATCCGGGGCGCTCCATGCGAATCTCGGCGGAGGCCCGCTCCAACCCGGTCCACCCGGTGCCGCCCGTCCCGACCTGATTGCACAGCAGCAGTCCCAGGCCGAGGCCGACCTAGCCCGCAACACGGCGGGAGGGCCCTCATCCTCCACGATCTGCGGGAGCGCCTCGACGGTCTGGTCCGAAGCCCGTTGACAGCGAGCTCAGCCATTCGCGCTCGGCGAGCATGGCCGCATCGAGCGCTCTGGCCAGCGCGTCGTCGGTGGCTCGTTCCGGTGCCGGCGGCTCCGGCCGCTGGGACGAGTAACCACTCGGCCGTCTCCAATGCGAGGTTTATCGCAGCCTGCGCCCCCCAACCCCGTGCACTCACTCTGCCTGCCCCCTCACTGATGGTTCCCTCGGTGCCCTTGGACGTATGCCGGGTCTTCGAAGTTAAGCGGTGCGTGCGTACATGACAGCTTCCGGGCGGACGGCCGACGCGGTGCGCTGCCCGTGCAATGACTGGCCTGACCGCCCCCCCGGTCGACGACCGTCGTATTGGCATGGCCATGCCGCACCGCTTAACTTCGAAGACCCCGTATGCCGGCCCCAAGCGTGCCGCATCGCTCGTACGTTCAGTCGCGGAGTCGGGCAGGCCCGCACCCCGGGAGCTGCAGGGTTTGATCAAGTTCCGTAAGTGTCTGGATCGTTGGTGATGCCGAGGATGGGGAGTGCTTGTTCGGGTTCGTGGCGGATGGCTCGGGTGGTCTTGGCGATGTTGTCTGCGCCGAGGGCTTTCAGCACTCCGATGGCGAGGTTGCGAGGGGTGGCCATGGCGCGGGGTGCGGTTCCGGTGTGGACGGTGGAGGCGTCCTCGTTGAAGGTGACGTCCCTGATGTGGTGGGAGGAGTTTTCGATGCGTCAAGCAGGCTGCGCCTATGGGTTGTCTTCGCCGAGGAGTTCGGCGAAGCGGGGGTGGATGCGGGTGCGTCGCCCGCGTGTCTTGGCGAGGCGTTCTTCGAGTTCGGTGATCTTCTCTGGTGGGGTGTTCATGATCCATCGGTAGGGGTGCCGTGTCTCCTGTCGTCCGGTGAGGCGCCCGTCTGTGATCCATTTTCGGGCTGTGCCGAGGGTGCAGCCGAGGTGGGCGGCGAGGTCCCCCAGCCACCACTCGTGTTCCCGGGGCGCTTCGGCCGGGTCGACCGGCCATGGCCCCGTCTGGGCGGCAGTGGTCTGCCGTTGCGTTGGAGGATCTGTGCGACGGTTGGTCTTGATCACGGCGATGTAGTGGGCCTTCTTGGTCTCGACCAGCCAGGAGACGTTCGCCTTGACCGAGTGCAGGGCGTCGAAGGTGACAACGGTGCCGGTCAGGTCCAGCGGAGCCAGCAGCGGCTGGAAGCACGTGATCTAACCCGAAAATAACCACCTTCATCGCGGTCTTCCTCCCGAGGCCGTACGCGTTGGGCGCTCCATCTATGCGGCCTTCGTGGTGAGGGTCACCTCGTGGCCGAGAGCCTGGAGCTGACGCACGAGCCCTCTGGTCCGGGCGGCGGAATCGAGAACCCTCAGGTGGTGGTCGGATCCGAGGTCGTGGAAGCGGGCATCAGGATCGCCGAGCAGGTGCCAGACGATCACGAGCATCGAGCGGGCGACGGCCACCAGGGCCTTCCCGTGGCCTCGGCGCTTCACGAGCCGTTTGTAACGGGCCCCGAGGAACGTGTCGGTCCGGGCGGCAGCCATCGCGGCCTCGCCCAGCGCCGCCCTCAGCCAGGGGTTGCCCTGCCCGATGCCACCGGGGAGATTCCTTCCGGCGGACTGGATGGTTCGCGGGGAGAGCTTGGCCCAGGAGACCAGATGACCCGCGGTGGGGAAGATGGCCATGTCGAATCCGGCCGGCATCCAGCGGCCCCAGCTTCACCAACACGGCAGGGATGGGAGAAGATACAGCAGCAGGCACGGGCCACCTCGTGATCATCGGGCTTAGACACCACAATGATCACGAAGCCCGTGCCTGCCCTGCTATGCGCCCCAACTGGTCACAACCCGACCAGCCACACGCGCTCCCGGAACTTGCAACCGCCCTGCGGGAGCTGCCCTCGACCGGTTGCCCACGTCCTTCGCGCACGGCCCGGCCGGCCGGTAGGCGGACCGTGACGGCGCGGGAGCTGCGAGCTTCAAAGGGGATTCTCATCTCGCTCCCAGATTCGCCACATCCTCGTGTCCGATCTTCGAAGACGACACGGATCCCGGAAGCGGAGGAATGTTCCATGGTGACCAAGAGAGCTCGAGTGGGTCTCGCTATCGCAGGAGTCGCGAGCGTGGGGCTGCTGTTCCCCGCCGTGGCGCTCGCGGCGGACAACGCTCCGACCACTGCGACGGAGTCGACCGCGCCTTCCGGTGGCACGCCGAAGCCGCGTGAGGAGCACAGGGAGGCCCGGAAAGACCGCATGGAGGAGCGCCAGGAGGAACTGGCGGCCGCTCTGGCGAAGGAACTGGGCGTGTCAGAGGACAAGGTGAAGGCGGCGCTGGAGAAGATCCGCAGCGAGAAGCAGCAGGAGCACAAGGAGGAGCGCGAGAAGCGCCTCAAGGAGGCGGTGTCCGAGGGGAAGCTCACCCAGGAGCAAGCCGACGCCATCCTCAAGGCCGCGGAGAGCGGTGTCCTGCCCTGGGGCCCGGGCGGCGGCCACGGTCGGGCCCACGGCTGACACCGCGGACGTCCCTCCCCGAACCCCCGGGCGCGGGGCGGCCGCCGGCCCTGGCGGACAGGGCGGCCCACGACGGGTAGTCAGGGCTGTCCCGCCCGTTGGGGCCGGTGCCCCGGATGGGATTGATCCCGGGGAGTGGACACCGGGTTTCATGCGACGAGTGTCAGCGTACGTGTCGTGATCAGTTGTTGTTCGAACTCGGCTGGTGTGCGGTAGCCGAGCGCGGAGTGGCGACGGCGCCGGTTGTAGTACGAAAGCCAGCGGAACGGCTCGAGTCGGGTCTGCGCCTTTAAGGTCCAGCGGCGCCCGTGGAGCAACTCGCGCTTGAGGCCCTGGAAGAACGACTCGGCGAGGGCGTCATAACTCGATCCGATTCGGCCCATGCTGCGGCGGATACCGTGTCGGCAGCAGATGTCGGCGAAGGCGGCCGCACTGTACTGCTCAGGTTCAACCGGTCGTCGCAACGCCAGCTTGTCGGCCTGGCGTTCGGCGCGGGCGTCCTCGGTGGCCAGGTGCCGGTAGGAGCCAGCGCGGGATGCCCCGAGCACCCGGCAGATCCGCTTGACGCCGGAGTCGGCGCGGTTGTCGGAGATGAAGGGCCAGCGGCGGGGGCTCACTTCACCTCCCGGGCGAAATAGGCGGCTGCCCTGCGCAGGATCTCACGCTCCGGCCGCCACTCCTGCTCGGCTTTGAGCAGCCTGGCGTTCTCCGCCCGCAGGCGGGCCAGCCCCTCTGCCGCGCTGACGCTGCCGTCGCGGCCCTCGGGCGCGGCCTGGGCCTCGTCCTTTCGGACCCACGTCCGCGCCGACTCGGCGGTGATACCGAGATCCGCGGCCACCACCGCGTACGTCCGCTTCCCGGCAGCGGCGCGATAGAGCGCGACAGCGTCCTTCCTGAACTTCTCCGGATACGGAGACCTGCGTCCCACCCGGACATCCCCCCTGGACCATCAAGATCTCGTCAGGGTGTGTCCACTCCAAAGGATCAGCCTCAGTTCTCACGTCACCCTCCCGACCGTACCGGCACGCGTCATGGTGTAGCGCCCATCCGCAGGAACACCGAACTCGGTACCCCCGACTACCGGTCGGCGGTCCGGGCACGCAGTCGGCCCATGATGCCTGTGCGTTCCCGCGCAGCCTCCAGCTCGCATCGTGCCCGCTCGCGTATCGTGCCCGGGCCGCCCTCAGGAGGCTGGTAGCCGGCCGTGTCGGGTAGGCGGGGTCCACGTCCCTGCCGCATGACGGACACGCCCAGGACATCGCGCGCCGGGATTCAAGCCCACTCTCGGCATCGGTCAGGGCATCCAGTCCCACGCCCTTGGCGAGCACGAGTGCCAGCGGCGGACAGACATCACGTGCGGAGTCCCGCTCCTGGCGCGTCTCCAGGAAGTACGCGCGGAGCCGCTCGATCTTCGCCGCGACCGTGGCAGCCGGCTCGTTGTGGCAGTCCACCTCCACGACCGGCAACGGCACCCCATCCTCCGGGGCACGGAACACCGCGTCCACACGCAGACTGCCCGACGTGGCAAGCGGACCGGTCACCGGCAGCGCCACCCCTGCCTCCCAACCCCGCAGCTGCCCGACTTCCCGTGGCCACGCCTGGAGCTCCCGCACCGCAGCCGGAGACGGTCGGCGCCTCCCGGACGGGGCCGTCGGATGGGATCGGGGCACGGCGACGTGCGGGCGCGTCAGGCCGCTGGCGGAGGTCGGCGGCGACACCGGCCGCGGAGGAACCCCGCCACCCGACGTCTGGTATCCTCGGCACCCCGCGAGCGGCGACGCGGCCGTCCGGGTGGGGGGCGAACCCTTGAGGAGCACGGCACGGCGGCGTACGGTGAAAAACGGAGTACACCGTGTTTTCGATCTGGTGATGTCATGCGCGCTATCACCGTATGCGGGAGCGGAAGACCCGGTATGCGGATCAGTGAAATGCCAGATCCGTGCCCCCTGGATGACGAAGTCCTGGTGTCGGGACTGGAATTGGGAATCTGCGGGACGGATCGCGAAATCTGCTCCGGACACTTCGGCACACCGCCCCCCGGACGATCCTGGTTCGTCCTCGGCCACGAGGGCCTGGGCCGGGTGAGTCGGGCGCCCCCCTCGGCCCATCCCCTGCGCGAGGGAACCCTGGTGATCGGGGTGGTGCGACGGCCGGACCCCGAGCCGTGCGCGGCCTGCTCCGCCGGAGAGGCCCACGGGTGCCTCAACGGCCGCTACACCGAGACGGGCATCACCGCGCTCGACGGCTACGGCAGCGAGCTGTGGACGGCCCGGCCCGAGCATCTCGTCCCCGTCGCCGAGAACCTGCGGGATGTGGGCATCCTGATCGAACCGGCCAGCGTGGTGGCGAAGGCGTGGGAGACGATCGCCCAGCTGGAAGCCGGGTTCTGGAGCGCATCCGAGCGTGTGCTCGTGACGGGCGCCGGGCCCATCGGTCTGCTCGCAGCGCTGTTCGCCCGTCAGCGGGAACGGGAGATCCACGTCTTCGACCGCGACGGCGGGCTCCGGGCGGCTCTCGTGAGGGACCTGGGGGCCCATTTCCATTCCGGCCGTGCCGACGAGGTGGCACGCCGGGTCCGACCCGACGTCGTGGTCGAGACCACCGCGGCTCCGGAGGTGATCTCCGGCATCTCCCGAGGGCTGGCGCCCCACGGCGTCCTGTGCCTGCTCGGCATCGCCGCCGACGACGGCATGGCCGCGCCGGTGTCTAGCCGGTCCATGGTTCTCGGCAACCAGTCCGTCTTCGGTTCGGTCAGCGCGGGACCGCGGCACTTCCAGCAGGCGCAGGACGCCCTGCTTGCCGCCCCGGTGAACTGGCTGCCTAGGTTCGTCACGAGACGCCTTCCTCTGGAGGAGGCCGAGTACGCCATCCGCCACCACCCGGAGGACGTAAAGGTCTCCGTCGTGCTCGGGGACGCCTGAACCGATCCGACCCTCCCACACCAGGAGGCATCCATGACGCAGCCCCCGTACATCCGGATACCCGGGGCCACCGGGGTGCACCATCTCGGGCTGACCGTCCCGGACCTGTCGTCCGCCGTCGCCTTCTTCACCGAGGTCCTGGGAGCCGAGGTGCTGTACCGCCTGGGAACCGTCTCGGACCCCGACGGCTCGTGGATGTCCGACCACCTCCACGTGCACGAGCACGCAGCCATGGAGATCGCCATGCTCCGGTTCGGACCGACCACCAACATCGAACTCTTCGAGTACCGGGCCCCCGACCAGCGACGCCGCCATCCGAGGAACAGCGACTGGGGAGGTCATCACCTGGCCGTGTGGACGGAGGACTTCGATGCCTCGTTCGCCTACCTCGAACGGCAGCAAGGGGTGGTGCCGTTGGGGGAGTCCGACGTCGTCGACGGGGGACCCATTGCCGGTACCCGCTGGATCTACTTCTCGACGCCGGTGGGCCTGTACCTCGAACTCGTCTCCGCGCCGACCGGACTGGCCTATGAGGAGGACACCCCTGCCCGTCTGTTCCGGCCCGAGAACCCTGAGACATCCGCGGGGAAGGTCCCGTGAGCGCCGTCTGGGGTCCCGGGACCCCTCCCGTCGTGGTCGCGGACCAGGACGAGTACCGGGCCGACGTCGCCGTCGTGGGATCGGGAGCCGGCGGGGCGACGACCGCCTTGGCCTTGGCCGACAGCGGGGCGCGTGTCCTCGTCCTGGAGCGCGGCGACTTCCTCCCGCACGAGCCGGAGAACTGGGAGCCTGAGGCCGTCCTCGGGCAGCGGCGGTACGACACGACCGAGACCTGGAGCACTCCCTCGGGAGAACGCTTCCGGCCCATGGCCTACTACAACGTGGGGGGAGCAACGAAGATCTACGGCGCGGCGCTGGTCCGGATGCGCGAGAGCGACTTCGGCGTCGTCGAACACCTAGACGGCCTGTCACCGGCGTGGCCCTTCGCGTACACCGATCTGGAGCCCTACTACGGGGAAGCCGAGCGGCTCTTCAAGGTGCACGGGCGGAGCGGTGTCGACCCGACGGAGCCGCCCCGGAGCACTCCGTTCGCGTATCCGCCCCTGGCGCACGAACCCGTGATCGCCGAACTGTCCGCTGCGCTGGAGCGAGGGGGACTGCATCCGCACCACCTCGAACTCGGGATACAGCGCGGACCGGGCGAGCCCTGTGTGCGCTGCGGCACGTGCGACTGCTTCCCCTGCCTCGTGAGCGCGAAGAGCGACGCCGAAGTCGTGGCCATGCGGCCCGCCCTGCGAAGTGACACGGTCCGGCTCCTGACCGGGACGCGCGCCACACGCCTGCACACGGACCCCACGGGGAGACGCGTCACCGGGATCAGTGCTGTGCGCGCCGGACGCACGGTGCGGGTCCGGGCCGGCGTGGTCGTCGTGTCGTGCGGGGCCGTCAACAGCGCCGTGCTGCTTCTGCGGTCTCCCGCCGGGGCCGGGAACCACACCGTTGCCAACAGCAGCGGGCTCGTCGGACGCAACCTCATGTTGCACAACAACAGCGTGGTCCTCGCCGTCGACCCTCGACGCAGGAACACCGTGCGCTACCAGAAGACGCTGGCGGTGAACGACTTCTACCACGGTGGACCGGGATTCCCCTACCCGATGGGCAATCTGCAGCTCATGGGGAAGGTCTACCCGCCGGCCGTGGCGGGCCTCTACCCTTACGTGCCCGGTCCCGTCCTGGCCTGGCTGCTGCGGCGCAGCGTGGACTGGTGGGTCATGTCGGAGGACCTGCCGGACCCGGGCAACCGGGTCGTGCTCCGCGGAGGCAGGATCGTCGTCGACCGGCGGGCGAGGAACGTCCGCGCGCACCACCGGCTGGTGTCGACGGTGCGGTCCCACATGCGCGACGCCGGGTATCCGCTGACCTCGTTCCGCACCATGGGCCTCGCGGCCGTCGGGCACCAGTGCGGCACGGTCGTCGCGGGGACGGATCCCCTCACCTCGGTCCTCGACGGGTACTGCCGCAGCCACGACGTGCGGAACCTGTTCGTGGTGGATGCCGGGTTCTTCCCTTCGTCCGCGGCGGTCAACCCTACCTTGACGATCGTGGCTCAGGCCCTGCGCACAGCCCGGCATGGCGGCCTTCTGCCCGCCTGACGGATCCGACATCGGCGAGGGGCCGACAGACGGGAGGGACACCGATGGCCTCCACCCGCGTCCCACCGGACGTCCGACTGCCACCAGGTGGTCTGAGACGGGTCGTGCTGATCTCCGGGGCGGCCTCCACGGGGGTTCCTGTTCGACTATGACAGTTCGGTCGTCCACGGTGCCGTGGAGGCGATCCAGAGCCGGCACGACATCGCTCCCGGTCTGCTCGGCCAGGTCGTCGCCGCCGCTCTCGTCGGCTGTGCCGTCGGGGCGTCGACCGTCGGCAGGCTGGCCGACCGGTCGTGCTGTTCTTCGCGCTGCCCTGGGGTGCCGTCGTCTGGGTCCCGCCGGGCGAGATCTTCCCCGGCCGGATCAGAGCGGACGAGTTCGGTGTGGCCACGGCCGCCCAGTGGGCCGCGAACTGGGCCATCACCGTTTCGTTCCCGCCGCTGTCGACCTGGAATCTGACGCTCGCCTACGGCCTCTACGCGCTGTTCGCCACCGTGTCGCTCGCCTTCGTGTACGTCCGGGTGCGTGAGACGAAGGGCAGACGGCTGGAGCGCATCCGCTACGGAACGGCTGTGGAGGTCGACTGAGCCGGAGACGGGCGAACCCTTCCCGCGGTGGTCTGTGGGCAGACGCCCAGCATCCCGCCCCGGCGCGCGTCACCGCTGCGGATCCCGGGGGTCGGCTCCGGGTGCGGCACGGACACGACGGAGGAAGCGCCGCTGCCAGGGCTCCTCCACGGCCCGCGCATGGTACTCGAGGCCCATCTGCCTGGGGCTTCGCCTCCATGCCGGCCCGACTATCGGGCCGGCATGACACGTCGGAAAGGACTCCTATGCCGATCTTGACAGTTCCTCAGGGCACCCCGCCCGGCAACAGAAGCATGAACTTCCCATAAAACGCCTACCAGTTGGCTTAACCAGTCAGTAGCCTCACCGGACGTGACTAACGGAGCCAGCACCACCACGAGCCGCCGCACGGTCGTCAAGGCCGCTGCCGGCACCGCAATCGCCGGGTCAGTCATGACCGGCACCGCTTCCGCCTCCTCCGCTCTCACAACCGAACCGGCCCCTGTGTTCCTCCACGGAGTCGCCTCCGGGGACCCGCTTCCCGACGGCGTGCTCCTGTGGACCCGGGTCACCCCAACCCCGGATTCCGTGCCCGGTTCCGGCAGCGGCCCGGACACCGACGTGGACTGGGAGGTGGCGGAGGACAAGGAATTCGCCCGTGTCGTAGCCCGAGGCCGCACCACCACGACGGCCACCGACGACCACACGGTCAAGGCGGACGTACGAGGGCTCAGCCCGGCCACCGCCTACTACTACCGGTTCGCTTCCGGCACCGCGCGCTCCCCCGTGGGGCGCACCCGCACCGCTCCCGCCGCCGACTCCACCGCTCCCGGCCTGCGCTTCGGCGTGGTCTCCTGCGCCAACTGGGAGTCCGGATACTTCGCCGCCTACCGGCACCTGGCTGTCCGCGCCGATCTGGACGCCGTCATCCACCTCGGTGACTACATCTACGAGTACGGGACGGGCCACCTCCCGGCCGAGAAGTACGTCGTACGGCGGCACGAGCCCCGGCACGAGATCCTGACACTCTCCGACTACCGCATCCGGCACGCCAAGTACAAGACGGACGCCGACCTCCAGGCGATGCATGCCGCCCACCCGGTCATCGCGATCTGGGACGACCACGAGACAGCGAACAACAACTGGGCGGGCGGTGCCCAAAACCACACCCCAGGCGCCGAGGGCGACTACGCCGACCGCGCCGCGGCCGCCAAGCGGGCCTACTTCGAGTGGATGCCCGTGCGCACCGCCATCGAGGGCACCGTCTACCGCCGCCTGCGCTTCGGCAAGCTCGCCGACCTGCACCTGTTGGATCTGCGCTCGTTCCGTTCACAGCCTGCGTCGGTGGGCAGCGGCAAAGTCGACGACCCGAACCGTACGATCACCGGCCGAGCGCAGCTCGACTGGCTGAAAGCAGGCCTGGCGTCTTCGGACGCGACCTGGAAGCTGGTGGGCACATCGGTGATGATCTCGCCGATCGCCTTCGGCTCACTCGCGGCCCATCTCCTCGGGCCGCTCATCGAGGTGCTGGGCCTTGCCAAGGGAGGCCTCGCGGTCAACGTGGACCAGTGGGACGGCTACACGGACGACCGCAGGGAACTGCTCGAACATCTGACACACCAGGGCATCGAGAACACCGTCTTCCTGACCGGCGACGTCCACACGGCCTGGGCGAACGACGTCCCCGTGAAGGCGGCGACGTACCCGTTCTCCGAGTCGGCAGCCACCGAGTTCGTGGTGGCCTCTGTGACCACCGAGAACCTGGACGACGTCCTGCACGTGGCTCCCGGTACGGTCTCACGGGCCGCGAGCACCGCCATCAAGCTGGCCAACCGCCACGTGAAGTGGGCCGACCTGGACAACCACGGATACGGGATCATGGATGTGACGTCCGAACGCTCGCAGATGGACTACTACATCCTGTCCGACCGGACGCAGGCGAACGCAACGGCCACCTGGATCCGCTCCTACCGGACCCGCAAGGGCACGCAGCAGATCGAGCGGGTGAACCAGCCAGTGCGCTGACCCCACCGGGGCACCCGTTCCCCATGGGGCACTTCGGCGCCGTCGTCGGGGCCTGAGCCCCATCGTCCGGGCCGACGACACGCGCGCGTCTCTTCGAGGGACCGCGGGCAGGTCCCGTCGGCGGCGTCCTCACGACTGCACGACAGGCCGGCTTTCATCACGGCCGAGCTCGACCGGCCGTCGAAGCGCTCATAGCGTTCATCGACGAGTTCAAGAAGGTGTTCGGGGCGAGCCGATCTGCCGTGTGCTCTCCGACCACGGACTGAAGATCGCAACGAACACCTACTTCGCCACTTAGCTTGCGATTTAAGCTCAATGCCGTTGACTTTAGGGATCCGGTGGCGGTTTCACGGCTGGGATGATCTTGACTGCTTGGTGTGACGTCCTGGTCGGCTGTACAGGTTTGGGACGGCCGGGGTTCCAGGCTGGGAACTTGGACATCTTGCGTTTGACCTGGCGTAGGACGGTCCGCAGCCGTCGGGGTGGGTTGATTTCCTGCCACAGCTCGGTGCAGAAGTGGGTGATCTCGGCGGTCAGGTGCTCAGGGGGGAAAAGCGCCGGTCAGCGAAGTGACGCTGCGGCGGGCGGCGCGCAGGGCGGCGGCGAAGGACAGCCGGTCGGGATCGATCGGGGTGGCGTGGTGGAGGGCTGCGGTGTGCATCAGGGACCGCAGTGCGGTGTGAACGGCCAGGTGCGCGTAGATCTCTTGCTCTACCAGGTCGGGGCTCTTGCTGGTCAGCACGTTGCCGGAGCCGATCTGGGTGGTCTTCCATTCGGCCAGGGTGGTCTCCGCTTCCCACCGCTCCGCGTACAGCGCGGCCAGTTCCCGGCCTGGGGCCGCGGTTGGGTCCATGAGCGTGGTGGCGAGTCGGTAGTGCTCGTCCGGGGCGCGGCCGGCATCGTCCAGGACGTACTCGACCACCCGGACGCGCACGTCCTGGACCGGTTGCCTGCTGCGGCCCCGGCCGCCGTGCACGGTGGCGATCCACGAACCGTCCGCGAGGACCTGTTCGGGTGTCAGTTTCCACAGCTTGGGCACCCGCCACAGCAGGTCGGCGCCGGTTGCCGCGAGCTGCTTCCACAGATGCACCCCGGGCAGGCCCCGGTCTGCCAGTACCAGCATCCCCGGCCGCAGGCTGCGGGCGAGCTCGGCCGCCAGGCCCCGTTCACCGGACCGGTAATGCCCGACCTCGGCATCGGTGACCACATGCGTCCCGGACTCGATCAGCGCCACCACCCGGGCCAGTGGGTACCCCGACGGTCCCCCCGTCCGGGCCGCCGGCCGACCCAACGCCTCCTCGTTGGCCGCAGTGTCGGCCACCTCGAGCGTGGTGCCGTCGATCGCCATCAACCGCAGTCCCCGCCAGAACGCCCCCGGCGTCGACTCGTCCGCCACTCCCGGCCCCACCTGTGCCAACAGCTCACGCAACGGGGCGACACCGAGGTTCTTCCGCGCCCGGAAAACCGCTGCCTTGTCCGGGATGCGCCACCCACCCCACCCGCCATCCCGCCGGGCCGGCTCCGCCAGCTTGCGCAGCACCTCCCGGTACGGATCCGGGGAGAACAACGCCTTGCCGAGCATGAAGTACACCATCAGCCGCGCAGGTAACAGCCGGACCCGGGCCTCCCGCGACTCCGTCTTGGACAGGACCACATCCACCAACTCCGGCGGATAAACCGCCGTCAGGTCTCCCAACACCACACGGT
The DNA here is from genome assembly GCF_037023745.1 of Streptomyces sp. SCSIO 30461. Classification (NCBI taxonomy): domain Bacteria; kingdom Bacillati; phylum Actinomycetota; class Actinomycetes; order Kitasatosporales; family Streptomycetaceae; genus Streptomyces; species Streptomyces sp. SCSIO 30461. Next base: position 3,928,554 of record NZ_CP146101.1, on the reverse strand, counting down.
CCACCAGCCGAACAGCCACGGACACCACCCCCTGTATCCGTTGAACCACCATCAGCAACCTATGTCAACGACATTGGATTTAAGCTCAATGCCGTTGACTTTAGGGATCCGGTGGCGGTTTCACGGCTGGGATGATCTTGACTGCTTGGTGTGACGTCCTGGTCGGTTGTACAGGTTTGGGACGGCCGGGGTTCCAGGCTGGGAACTTGGACATCTTGCGTTTGACCTGGCGTAGGACGGTCCGCAGCCGTCGGGGTGGGTTGATTTCCTGCCACAGCTCGGTGCAGAAGTGGGTGATCTCGGCGGTCAGGTGCTCAGGGGGGGAAAAGCGCCGGTCAGCGAAGTGACGCTGCGGCGGGCGGCGCGCAGGGCGGCGGCGAAGGACAGCCGGTCGGGATCGATCGGGGTGGCGTGGTGGAGGGCTGCGGTGTGCATCAGGGACCGCAGTGCGGTGTGAACGGCCAGGTGCGCGTAGATCTCTTGCTCTACCAGGTCGGGGCTCTTGCTGGTCAGCACGTTGCCGGAGCCGATCTGGGTGGTCTTCCATTCGGCCAGGGTGGTCTCCGCTTCCCACCGCTCCGCGTACAGCGCGGCCAGTTCCCGGCCTGGGGCCGCGGTTGGGTCCATGAGCGTGGTGGCGAGTCGGTAGTGCTCGTCCGGGGCGCGGCCGGCATCGTCCAGGACGTACTCGACCACCCGGACGCGCACGTCCTGGACCGGTTGCCTGCTGCGGCCCCGGCCGCCGTGCACGGTGGCGATCCACGAACCGTCCGCGAGGACCTGTTCGGGTGTCAGTTTCCACAGCTTGGGCACCCGCCACAGCAGGTCGGCGCCGGTTGCCGCGAGCTGCTTCCACAGATGCACCCCGGGCAGGCCCCGGTCTGCCAGTACCAGCATCCCCGGCCGCAGGCTGCGGGCGAGCTCGGCCGCCAGGCCCCGTTCACCGGACCGGTAATGCCCGACCTCGGCATCGGTGACCACATGCGTCCCGGACTCGATCAGCGCCACCACCCGGGCCAGTGGGTACCCCGACGGTCCCCCCGTCCGGGCCGCCGGCCGACCCAACGCCTCCTCGTTGGCCGCAGTGTCGGCCGCCTCGAGCGTGGTGCCGTCGATCGCCATCAACCGCAGTCCCCGCCAGAACGCCCCCGGCGTCGACTCGTCCGCCACTCCCGGCCCCACCTGTGCCAACAGCTCACGCAACGGGGCGACACCGAGGTTCTTCCGCGCCCGGAAAACCGCTGCCTTGTCCGGGATGCGCCACCCACCCCACCCGCCATCCCGCCGGGCCGGCTCCGCCAGCTTGCGCAGCACCTCCCGGTACGGATCCGGGGAGAACAACGCCTTGCCGAGCATGAAGTACACCATCAGCCGCGCAGGTAACAGCCGGACCCGGGCCTCCCGCGACTCCGTCTTGGACAGGACCACATCCACCAACTCCGGCGGATAAACCGCCGTCAGGTCTCCCAACACCACACGGTCCACCAGCCGAACAGCCGGGAGTGTCATGAATCAGGTGTGAGCCTCCACGAAGGAGTCACCTGATGAGTACGACGAGCGGCTTCGTCCTCAAAGACGATCCAGCCGTCACACGCCGCCGCGGTGCTCTTACCCGCGGCCATGTCTCCTTCTTCCAGACCTCGACCGCCGAGTCGTCACGTTCGATCGCCCGCCGGGCCGGCTGCTGCCAGGACCAGCCGTGACGCTTCAGCAGCAGCCACGTGCCCTCCACCGTGTAGCTCACATGGAACAGCCGGCCGATCAACGTCTTGATCCGCGCCAGCGTCCGCCGCTGATCAGCCCAGCCATGGACCAGCGGCCCACGTTCCAACTCCCGTTCCAGCCGCGCGATCTACGCGTCGCTGAGCCTCGGTCGCCTCGGCGATCCCTTCGACAGAACCCCCGCTTCACCGCGCTCGCGCCACTGGCGGCGCCACCGCTCCACCGACCGCTCGCTGACCCGCAGCGCGGCAGCGATCTCCCTGTTCTTCTGCCCGCCCTCGAAACGTTCGACGGCCTGCAGCCGCACCCGCTCCCTCGCGGCCCTCCCGACGTCGGTCAACCCGCCGCCCTGCGCGTACCTCACGCTCCAGGGCTACCGGAGCGGACCGGCCGCCGTCAGGCAAACGGCTCCGACATCACCCAATCAAGTTCAGTAGCGACTCGCGGTACTCGTCGTGCCGGTCAGGCGAATCGCCGGTGCTCATCGAGTCCAGCAGCGCGAGGGCACTCTCGACCTCCTGCTCGTCCAGCTCTGACGTCGGCCAGCCTCAAACGCATGCTCCAGCTCGCTGGTGGCGAGGCGGGCGCGCCCGGTGCCTTCCGCCCGTGGGGCAGGATGGAGACATGAATCTCCCCTCCGACGTTCCTCAGATGCGTGCCGGTGACGAGCTAGTTCTGCGGCCCTGGCAACTCGACGACCTGGACCTAGGGAGCGTATTGCGTCGTGATCATCAAGTGGTCCGGGTGAGATCTCTGAGCCAGATCATCGAGGCGCGTAGGTGGAGGCCGGCGAGGTAGCTGTCAGGGGTCTTGTCGTATCGGGTGGCGATGCCTCGCCAGGCCTTGAGCTTGTTGATCAGGCGTTCGACGGTGTTCCGCTCTTTGTAGAGGTCGGCGTCGTGGCTGACGGGTCGGCCGCCTCTGGAGCCCTTCTTCTTCCGGTTGGCGGCCTGGTCCTTCTTCTCCGGGATGACCGCCTTGATACGGCGTTTACGCAGGTGGGCGCGGTTTCCGCGGGACGAGTAGGCCTTGTCCCCGGCGACCGCGTCCGGCCGGGTGCGGGGACGGCCGACGGGTCCACGCACCCGTACCTTGTTCAGGACGGGGATGAACTGCGGGCTGTCGGCGGCCTGTCCCGCGGTCAGAATGAACGCCAGCGGGCGGCACTTGCGGTCGCCGGCGACATGGATCTTGCTGGTCTGCCCGCCCCTGGAGCGTCCGAGGAGGGCGGCCTTCAGCCGGAGTTTCCGCCGTCGCCGGATGCGCCGTCGCTCTTCCCGCTCGGGATCGCCTTCGGCCCCCTGCCCGGTTTGTTCGTCGCAGTCGCCCCCTTTGACCTGGTCTTCTCCGCCTCGGCGGCAGCCTTCTCCAAGGCTGTGAGGACGTCTTGGTCCAGATGCATCCCGGCTGCGTCGTGATGGGCCCGGGCGGTGGTGGAGTCGATGCTGACCAGGGACAGATCCACCTCACCCCGCTTCGCGGCTTCCGCGATCAGGCCCTCCATCAGGGCCCCGAAGACCCCGGCATCACGCCACTGCCGGAACCGGTTGTGGACGGTCGACCAGGCACCGAACTCCTGCGGCATCTCACGCCACTGCCCGCCCGTCTTGAACCGCCAAATCACGCCCTCGAACTGCTGCCGCAGCCGTTCCGGATACGGGCCGTACTCGCCGATCGGCACATACGGCTCGATGAACTCCCACTCCGCATCCGTCAGTTGCACTCGCGTCACCCAAGAAGGTCTACCCGTCCAGACCCTTCCGCGAAGGCAGATCCCGCACATTGATCAGGACGCAATACGCTCCCTAGTACGGGAGGCTGCGGATGACGCGTATATCCCGCTGATCACCACGGTCCCTGCCGTGTACTCCCGCGAGGAGGGCATAGCCTTCGTCCGCCGGCAGTGGCAGCGGACGACCGGAGGGACTGGGTACCCCTTCGTGATTGCCCGCGCCGCGGACGACCGTCCGCTGGGCACGATCGGGCTGTGGCTGAACGAGGTCTCGGAGGGTCGCGCCACGCTCGGCTACTGGGTCGCGAAGTCCGCGCGTGGCCACGGCGCCGCCTCGGCAGCTCTGCGGGCCGTCAGCGCATGGGCTCGCGACGAGCTGCGGATCCCCCGGCTCCAACTCTTCGTAGAACCGTGGAACACCGCGTCCTGTCGCACCGCCGAGGAGGCCGGCTACACCCGGGAGGGCTTGCTGCGCAGCTGGCAGAAAGTGGGGGCGGAGCGCCGCGACATGTACGTCTACGCGCTGACGGACGCCGAGCCTCAGTGACCCATATCCCGCGCCCTCGCCCGGCCCGGCTCTCCCGCACTGGGCGGGGGTGGCAGAGCTGAGCATGCTGAAGCGGCGGATCTCCCCGGTGCGGGCGATGTCCTCGAAGAAGCCGGCAACGAAACACAGCCGGACAGGCGCAGCCGGCCCCGGCCGTGGTGCACTACGTCCCCCGGCCGTGCACCGGCCAGTGCATCTCCCAGGAACGCGCCTGGGGCCGCGAGGCGGACAGCGCCTCCAGCCTCTGCGTGACCTGCGACGGCTACGTGTGTCTGGCCTGCGGCAAGGCCGAAGTCGGCGGCATCTTCGACTTCTGCGGCCGGTGCGCGGCGTTCGAATCGGAGATCGACCAGGAGCCGGACGCGGTCTGGGACGACGAGATCGACACCGGGCCCGAGCCGCGCATGCGGCTGACCGCGATGGTGAACCAGCTCGTTGCGGCCACCGGCACCACACACCGCGACGTCAACGCCCGCATCAACCGGACCATCGGGGTCCACACCCGCGTCGGAGCCGACGAGCAGGTGATCCGCCGCGCCGCCTGAGCCGCCCGCGACTGGCTCGACCAACTCCTCCCAAGTCCGCAGACGGACACCACCGCCCCACCCGACGTGCTCGATCCCGGCGGAAGGACGGCGACCGCGGAGCCCGCCGAGCACACTGCACGGGGCGAAGGCGCTGCGCTCGCGGGCGGCCGGGTACTACGGTCAGCGCCCATGGACACCCCCGCACCACGCCCTGCCCACGACGCCGTGGGCGAGCACGCCGAGCTGACCTGACCGTCCGCCTGACCGGCCAGAGCGCCAGGCGCCTGCGCCGCGCGGCCGAGATCCAGCAGCGGCCCATCGAGGAGGTCGCGGCCGAGTGCATCAGCGACGAGATGCACCGGGACGTGCACGGCACGCTGTACAGCGGCAGCGACGCGTACGCGGCCACCCTCGACGGCCTCGCCAAGCGCCTCGCACTCATCGTCCGCGAACTGGGCGCTCCGGCGCCGCCGCACACGTGATCGCCCAGGCAGCCGCCGAGAAACACGGGCCCCTGCCCGAGGAATGGCACCGGCGCATGCTCGAACAGCTCACCGAGATGTGGACCGGCCGCACCACCGAGTTCGGCCAGCGCCCCGACGGCTCCGTCGGCCCGCTGGAGGACACGAAGGTCCACGCGGTGGTCACCCCCGCGCAGTGGGATGCCCTGGCCCGCATCGGCGCATCCGGCAGCATCGCACTGGGCACGCAAAAGGCCCTCGAGGCCGGGATCACCGCCCTCGACCGATAGCCGGCCCGGCCGCGCCCCGGACGGGGGCTAGCATGGCGCGCTCCCCCACGAGAAGAAGGAGCCGATGCAGCCCGAACACTGCCCCTTCCACCGCCGCGAGGACGCCTGTGCGGCCACCGCCCGGCTGCTGGTCCAGGCCGGCCTGCTCGACCCCTCACCGCACGCTCCCGCCGTCGGCGGGACGGCGGTAGACGTTCCCCCGGTCCCGCCGCGTCCCGTCACGCTCGCGCTGATCGCCGAGCACATCAACGCCTGGGGCCGCGTCGTCATCGACCCCACCCTCCCGCACGCCGACATCACCGCGCTGGAGGAACGGTCCCTGCGCTATACCCTGCAGGCCCTGTGGGAAGCCGCCGGTGAGACCACCCGCGGCAGCATCCGCTCCACAGACGGCACCGCGGCAGAGTGGTGGCGCGTGAACTGCGCGCTGCAGGAAGCCCAGGCCGCCGCGCACCGCACCACCCTCGCCAGCACGGGCGACGACGCCCAGGCAGACCTGTGGTGGTACATCGCCCTGCTCCACCTCGGCCACGCCCGCACCCTGTGGAAAGACCACATCGGCCACACACTGCCGCAGTAACCGGGCGCTGCCCGACGCGCCGTGCTGACGGACGAAGCCAGGGATCAGAGAGCTTCGTCGTCAGCACGATCCGGTTGGCGTCTCCCGGCCGCTTCCCGGGCGGCAGCACTCCGCCGTGCGGCTCACACGTCCGCAGCGGCCAGAGCGGCACGCCCTTCGTCGGTGGGCTGCCGCGGCTGCCGTCGGCCGGCACCACGACACGGACCAGGCCCTGTTTCTACAGGCTGATCGAGACCCCGTACCACGCCATCTGCCGCTCGGTCCACGCCTCGTGGCCGGGATGATTCTCATCCATGCCTGGCTCGGCCGGGTTCAGCACCGGGAAACACTCGGACATCCACACCGGCCCGCCGGCCTGCGCGACCAGCCTCAGCAGGTCGCGTTCATCGTCGCTCAACACCATCCGCCGGGGTTCCACGTCTCCCGGGGTGTGCTGGCCGGCTCCTTTCCAGTCTTCGTCGGAGTGGGTCGCACCCGGTTCAGGGAACGGGGAGGGCGCCGAGTCGTCGCCAGGCGGTGGTGAAGGCGTCGGCCCACGGCCCAATGCCCGGAAGTTAAGCGGAAACGCCGCAGGTCAAATCGATGGGGTTGGGGAGCTTGTAGCTGCCGGGGCTGGTTCGTTCGAGGATGCCGTCCCGTACCCAACGGCATAGCTCGTTAACCAGACCACGGTGGCGGGCTGGGGGATACTCGAGGGCGTCGATGATCTCGCGGGCCTTCCAAGAGCGGTCCGGGTTGGCGCGCAGAAGCGCGATAGTGCGTTCCTTGCTGGTATGCCCGGCTCGTCCTGGGTGGGCTGGATCGGTCCAGGCGGGGGCCACCGTGTAAGTGCCGGGAGCGGTGCGTTCGAGCACCCCGGTGATCGCCCACTGGTACAACTGCCCGGCGATGACCTTGTGCTTGGGGTAGCCGAGTGCGTAGGCGATCTCCCGGGCGGTCCAGGAGCGGGCAGGGTGGGTCAGCAGCAGCTGGATGACCTGCTCCCTGCGCGACACTTGGGACGATGGATGCGGCCCGCCACCGGCGGGCGCGGGCGTTTCGGGGATGGCGAAGGGGACGTGCCCGTCGTGGATGTCGATGGCCAGGTTTGTGACGTTCATACTGGTCGTAGAGCGTTCGTCGTAAGCCCGGGACGCGTAGCGCGAGGTGCTGCACTTGACCTTCAGCGCGCTGACGCGCAGGCGCCGCGGAGGCATCGGGGACTCCAGCACGGCGGCGTCGATCGTCCCGTCAGCGGTAAGACCGGTGTACTCGATGCCGGAGGCGAGGGCCACCTGGTCGCGGGCGCATTCCAGGGCCACGGTGAAACTCATCCGGTCCGGATCCGCCCCTTCGCGGGCCAGGGCCGCGTCCGTCATGACCCTGCGCAGCAGTTGATAGACGATCAGGCCGGCCCACATCTCCTGCTCCAGGCTGGGCGGATCGCACGAGCGCAGGACCAGCCCTGCTTGCAGAGTGTGTCGCAGGGCGTAGAAGGCGGACTCGGCCTGTCGGGTAGGTGCGGCGCATTGCTGCGCCGCACCCCCCTCAGAACCGGACGGGCGGCGTTAACCGCATCCGGCTCAAGCAGGCCCTGAAGGCCCACGGGCAGCCAGAATGAATCGCCCCGGGTTTGATGGAGACATCGAAGACCCGGAAGGATGCCGATCATGGCTGCTCCCCGTAAGTACCCCGACGAACTGCGTGAACGCGCGACGCGTCTGGCGGTCGAGGCCCGCAAGGACCCGGTCGGCAGGGCCGGGGCGATCAAGCGCATCGCCGACCAGCTGGACGTGCACCCCGAGGCTCTGCGGGGGTGGGTCAAGCGGGCCGAGGCCGACGAGGGCGTCGTGCCAGGGACCACGGGCACAGAGGCCGCCCGGATCGCGGAACTGGAGCGGGAGGTGAAGGAACTGCGACGGGCGAACGCGATACTGAAGTCCGCCTCGGCTTTCTTCGCCGCGGAGCTGGACCGTCCACTGCGATGAAGGTCGCCTACATCGACCAGTACAAGGAGACGTTCGGCGTCCAGCCGATCTGTGACGTCCTCGCCGAGACGGACGCGCCGATCGCGCCGAGCACCTACTACGCCGCTCAGGGCCGTCCGCCGTCGGCCCGCAGCCTGCGCGATGCGGAGCTCACCGAGGAGATACGCCGGATCCACACCGACAACTACGGGGTCTACGGGGCCCGCAAGGTCCATGCCGCTCTGGTCCGCGAGGGACACAAGGTGGCCCGCTGCACCGTCGAACGTCTCATGCGGGCGGCAGGACTTCGCGGAGTGATCCGGGCCAAGAGCCCGCGCACCACCCGGCCCGCTCCCGAGACCGACCGGCCCGCCGACCTGGTCGAGAGGCAGTTCACCGCAACTGCACCGAACCAGCTGTGGGTTGCCGACATCACCTACATCAGAACCTTCTCCGGCTGGGTCTACGCCGCCTTCGTCATCGACGTCTTCTCCCGCATGGTCGTCGGCTGGCAGGTCGCTACCACCCTTTACACCGACCTCGCCCTCGACGCGCTGGAGATGGCGATCTGGCGCCGCCGGCACACCGGCGCCGACCTCACTGGTCTCACGCATCACTCGGACCGCGGCGTTCAATACCGTGCTATCCGCTACACCGAACGCCTCGCGGAAGAGGCTGCTGTGGCTTCGGTCGGCTCACGAGGCGATTCGTATGACAATGCCCTGGCCGAGGCGTTCAACAGCCTCTTCAAGGCCGAACTGATCCGCAACAAGGGACCGTGGACCGGCATCAACGACATCGAGATCGCCGTCGCCGAGTACATCGACTGGTTCAACCAGCGCCGCCTCCACGGCGAGCTCGGCCACATCACCCCGGCCGAGCACGAGGCTGCCTACTCCGCAGCTGAACCCCCTGCGTCACTCCAGAAAACCAGCTAACTCACACTCCACGAAACCCGGGGCTTGACAGAATGGCTGGTCAGCGTGGTTCACTGCCGCCGCGCCAGCGGTGGCAGTGAACGTGGGTGAGTCGGAAGGCGACGGGATCGTCGGACTGGCTTCCGTCCGCTTCGGCGGTGAGCGCGTTTGCGCGTACCGCCGTCCGGATCGCCCGCAGCCACTGCTCCCATTCCTGGGGGCTCTGCGGCTGCTGGTCGGCGTGCAGGAGAAGCGTTCCGCAGAGCGGGCACCGGCCGTGCTGTCCTTGGAGCAGACTCAGCAGGCGCGTGCTGAGCGGGGGCTTGTTCCTGCGTCGCCGCGAGGTCCAGTACTCGGTCAGCGCCGGGTCGTCCACGGACGCCCCTTTGACGACGAGTTGATGTCTGACGATCCTGGTCCAGGCGAATTTGGTGAGGTAGCGGCCGCTCTCGCGGTCACCGAACACCCACCGGTCCTGCCGGGACTCGTTGAACCGGCCGAAATACCGGGAGGTCACCCAGCCGTTCGGCTTGTTCGGGTGTGTGTGGCGGGCCCACTTGTAGACCAGCCTCCACACATGGTTGTCCAGCGAGGCGAACACCTCACTGGAGACCACTCCCCGAAAGTAGGCAGCCCAGCCCCGGATGATCGGGTTGAGCTTGGCGATCATCGCCGCCGCGTTCTGCCCCCGAAGGGCCAGCACCTCGGCGGCGAGCCGTGCCCGGATCCGTCGCACGGATGCCTTGCTCGGCTTGATCAGCAGCATGCCGTGGTAGCGGCGGACGGTGAAGCCCAGGAAGTCGCAGCCCTCGTCGAGGTGCGCGATGCGCGTCTTGTCCTCGTTGAAGGCCAGACCCCGGGGCCTGAGCCACCGGGCGAGCCGCTCCTTGACCTGTTGCGCCTCGTCACGACTGTGACAGAGCACCACCAGGTCGTCGGCGTACCTGACCAGAGTCGGCGAGCCGACTGCCAGTTCACCAGCCCGTGGGCCGGTGAGCCGGTAGTGGACTCCGGCAGCCTCTTCCATCCCGTGCAAGGCCACGTTCATCAGCGCCGGGGAGATGATCCCGCCTTGCGGAACCCCCTCCTCGGTCGGGGCGAGAACGCCGCGGTCGAGTACTCCCGCCTTGAGCCACTGCTCGACCAGCCCCCGGGCGGGGAACTGTCCGATCGAGGCCATGAGGCGGTCGTGATCGATGCGGTCGAACGCCGCTGCCAGGTCTGCGTCAAGGACCCACTGGCGCTTCGGGCTCTTGCCCTTGGCGGCCAGGAAGATCGCTCCGATCGCGTCGTGGCAGCCACGGCCGGGACGAAATCCATAGGATCTCGGCTCGAACCGTGCCTCCCACTCGGGTTCCAGCGCGTTCAGCGTCACGGCTTGAAGACACCGGTCGATGATCACGGGAATTCCGAGGCCGCGCTGACGGCCATTGGCCTTGGGGATATAGACCCGCCTGACGGGCAAGGGTCTCCACGGCGCTGCCCGGTGCTGCATCCAGTCGGCCAGTTCGGCCTTCCCCTGGGGCAGCAGGACAACCCGGCCGTCGATCCCTGCCGTCTTGCGGCCAGCGTTGATCTCCGTCACCCGCCGCACGCTCACCAGCGTGTTGGAGCGGGAGCGGAGCATTAGTTTCTGGAGATTGCGGACCTTCTTGAGGTCCCCTGCCTGCGATGCCGTGAAGATCCGCTGCCTCAGCCGCCGTACTTCGTTCTCCGCGCCCTGCCAGTCGATCGACTGCCAGTCGGTGATGTCGTCCTCAGGTCCGTTCGCCGTGACGGCACTGTCGTCCTGGACGGTGTCCGCCACGGGAGATGTTGTCGCCACGGTGTCCAACTTGCCCTTCGGTTTCAGCGTTGATGGTCATCCGGTCCTCACAGGCCCACCTGACCCACGTCAGCACCCTTGCGGGTCCGGGCTGAGCCCGTATCCGGCCGGTTATGCGAGGCGACCAGCGGAGGCGCTGGTCATCTGCCCCGGTTTCCCGCTGCCTTTCGGCGACCGGCGTTGGCTTCTTGGGTCATCCTGTGCCCGCTGGGGAGTTGGGCCTTCCTTACGGTCGGCTGACCGGACGCTGTCGCGTCCGGACCCCAGCGGGGTTTCCACGTTCCACACGAGTGAGATACGACCGGGGTGGGTGCCCCCTAAACTCCGGGACGGCGATGCTCTCCCGGCTGACGTTGGGTCTTCAGCCGGCGCCTGCCGCTTCTCAGCGACCAGTCCTGCACCCCGCTGGAGCAGTCCATCGGCGGGGCCCACGATCACGAAGCATCATCAGGGGTTCACTTGCGTTCACCCGTCCGGTCTTCCCCTTGCCTGTAATCCCCGGATGGCACGGGGGCCCTTGGGCTTCTCCTTCGAGCTCCACACCCCGCCGTTACCGGCGACGCATGTCGAAGTGGGGACGGGCCTTGAGCACTGGCCCGGAACTACGCTGTCGACATCAAGTCGATCCTCCGATCAGGTAGTTCACTCAATCTCGTGCGACTTCGTGTCGCACCCCACCGTTCGTGGTAGGGGCGGACGAGGGTGGCAGCCGGGTTGCTGGCGGGATCGAGCAGACTCGTGGCCAGCAGGTAGGAGTCACCGATCCGCTGGCCGTCGGCACAGGTGGCGGTGACCGTGGCCTCGATGATCCGCACGGGGCGGCCGTCGATGTGGGTGAGATAGGACCCGTCGGGCAGGACCGTTTCGACGAGTGGACGGCGGGCGGACCGGAGGCGGATCAGGTACTGGGCCCCGGTGGCGGACACCGCGCCGAGGAACGCGTCGGAGTCGAATCCCCGGTCGGCCAGCAGCAGCATCTGCGGATTCAGCGCCGGCAACAACGCCGTGGCGGCTGCCAGTTCACCCACCGCGCAAGGGCCCGAAGGCCGCGGCGAGCAGGCCGCGTGTGCCCGTCTCGCACAGTGCCGTCAGGCGCACTGCCGGGTAGCCGGCGTCTCCGAGTTGGTTGCGGGTCTTTCCCAGTACCGCACGCAGCCCCGGCCGGTCGGGGGTCCTGATCGAGCTGCACCCGTCGAAAGCCACGGTCCGCCACTGCCGATAGCGCACCCCGGGGGCGTCCGGCGGAGCCAGGGGCCCCGCCAGTACCTCGAACAGGAGCCGGAACGGTGCCGGTCCCAGTCGGCGTCAGACCTCCCCCAGCGCACGTTCCGAGGGGACGATGCGCAGGTCGGCCGGTAGGCCAGCGATGAGCTTGCCCCACACTCGCGCATACCCCAGCGACGGGAAGAGCGTCAGGGCCAGCACGAAATAGACCCCGACCCGCAAGGGCAACAGCCGCAGCCGCTGCTGAACCCGGCGCGTCTGGCCCAGCACGTCCTCCACGAGCTCGAAGGGCACGTACTGCGTCAACTCCCCCAAATGACCGGGCGCGTACAGGCCGCGGGCAGTCGTGATGGTGCGCGTGAACACCGAGATGGCACACTTGCCGGGCAACGGGACCCCCGAAGCAGGATTACTTGGTCGTTCTCCCTGCTTCCACCGGGGGTCCCGTTCCAGCTCCACCCAAGAGCCTTGCCTCGTAGCGACGTTGGCCTACGCTCCGAACCATCACGACGCCATGACCACGACCACTGGCGCCGATTTGACCTGCGGCGTTTCCGCTTAACTTCCGGGCATTGGCCCACGGCCAGGAGTGTTCGATCCGCGGCCATCGGCGACGGGCGTGTTTCGCCAGGCGGGCCGGGAGGTGGTAGAGGCGAAAGCGCATGGTGTCGGGCTCTGCGTCGGCGAGTTCGCCCTGGTCGTGCAGGGTCAGCAGCCGCAGCCAGGCGTGAAGGTCGGCGGCGAGGTTCGCGGTCAGCATCCACGCCTCGTTGACCGTCCAGGACTTCGAGGGCAGGTTGTGCAGGCCCATCGCCTTGTTCGTGCGCACCCGGTCTTCGATGACAGCGTGGTGGCGGTGCAGGGCATCCAGCCACTGAATCCTGGTGGGGAGCCGCGGATCCGGGGCATCTTGGAGATGTTCGTGGCGGTGATCGAGTACTTCCACACCGTCCGCTTCTCGAACGCGGTGAGGTCCTTTACGTGCCGGCCGGACGGCCTGCCCCGGCGGACGATCAGCCGCATGCCCTTGATCCACCCGTCCCGGCGGTTCAGTCCGGTCAACTCCGCTACGAAGTAGCCTTCCTGGACGCTGCCGTCCTGCTTGACCGAGGTCTCCCACGCGGTCTTCGGCAGGCGTGCGATGGCCTTCTCGTCGTCGGCGGTGACGGTCCAGCCGGTGGTGAAGCGGACCGTGCGGCGCCGGGTGTTCCGATCCCGCAGATGTTCGTGGAGGCCGTGAGTGGCCCCCGCGCCGTCCACCCGGATGAGGATCTTCGCGGTGGAGGCGCCGGTGAGCACCGGCGGGTGCTTGTCCATGCGGCTGCGACCAGCGCCTGCTCGTCCAGGTCGGCGAGCGCGCGGCGGGTCGTGGAGTCCGACACCGCCGGCCCGAACAGGCCCTGGTGGTGGGCCTGCAGGGCCTCCGCCTCGCTCAGGTTCCGTGCCCCCATCACGATCGCCACCGCGAGTTGCACCAGCACCGCACCTCGATCGCGCCAGCCGTGGCCGCCCGCCCCTGGCAGCACGGCCGCCAGTCCCGTACGGTCAGCCAGCCAGCCAGCCAGCCAGCGCAGCAGCACCGCACCCGCATACCCGATCAGCCCCTTCCCGTCGGCAGCCACGGACAGCCGCCGGTCCCACCCGGTAGTCTGCGTCACCAGAAAGGTGCCCCTGATCTCTCGCACGCTGCGAACTCGACACTCACATCGTCCCAGCTCAGGCGGCACCTTTCACTGTCAATCAGTCAGATCGACCTATTCCGCTGAATACCCAGGGTCAAACGGCGGCCACCGCGGGTAGCTGCGGCTGCTGCTGGGCGAGTTCCAGCTGCGTCGCCCGGTCGAAGCCGCACCGGTCGTACAGACGCGACACCACCAGCCCGACCAGGAACGCCCCGACCGCGTAAATGACGAGCACCGCCCAAGCCCGGCCCAGGCCGGACCCCAGCCCGTCGAAGAAGAGCAGCGAGCGGATCCCCTCCGTGACGTGCCGAGCCGGGAGTAGCTCACCCATCGACGCGGCGAACCCCGGCTGGGCCTCCACGGGAATCGTTGCGCCGGACAGCGGGACGCCGAGTAGTGTCACCGTCAGTAGCGCGAGCAACTGACCTGCCATGCCGAAGACCGCGAACAGCGCCAGCGTCAGCTGCGTGATCGCCGCGCACGCCATGCCAGCGAACATCCAGAGCTGCAGCGGCTGGTCCGGTTCCACGTCCAGTCCCCACACCGCGACGGCAATTACCGCGCTGCCCGCGGCAAATCCAGTGGCCGCGCCGATTCCCGCCTTCGCCGCGAAGGTCGAGGTACGGGCGATGCGAACGAGGGGCCGCAGCGTGCGGCGCGGCCCCATTTCCCATGCGCCGTAGCCGAGCGCGGCGTCGACCACCATCGTGAGCAGCATCGCGGGCAGCAGTCCGGCCAGCAGCACGGCGATCGTCAGATAGAGGGTCATGGACCCTCCCGCCGCGGCACCGGAGGTCGTCTGACCGGGCTCGGTGAGCGTGCGGACCGGGTCCTGGAGCAGCAGGAGCCGGGCGGCGTCGGGCCTGGCGGTGGCCTTGGCGGCCTGCATGCGCTCCGTGAGTTGTGTGCCGAGGCTGGCGGAGGTCTCCGCGGCGGTCTGCCGGGCGGCCTTCTCGGCCATCGAGGAGGCCACTCCTCCGGCGCCCTCGTTGGTGAGAACCGTCATCGTGGGACGTTCCGGCCGTCCGTCCGGCGCGACGAGGGACATCGCCTTTCGGCTGAAGTCGCGCGGAAGGACGAGTCCGGCATAGGCCTCGTCCCGCGCGAGCAGTTGCTCGGCTGCTTGCAGGGAGCCGACGGTCCGCCAGGCGACCCGGCCGTCGCGATGCGCGGTCCGTTCGATCTGGGTGCTGATGTCGCTGCCCAGCCGCACGCCGGAGTCTCCCGCGCGCACTCCCTCGTCGGCGTTGACAAGGACCAGGGGGAGGTCCCGGACGTTCGCCTGCGGATCGGATGCCGGTCCGATGTAGGCCATGGTGATCACTGCCGCGAGCAGGCTGCCGACGATCACTGCCAGCCAGCCGCGAGGTTGCTTCCACAGGGGCGTTGCTCGCACGAGGGCCGCCTTTCAGTACTTCGTATTCGTAAGTGGGAAGGAACCTGTTCAGGCGGCGGGTCCATGAGGCGCTGCGATCGGGCGTTCCAGTCCGAGCCGGGCCCAAAGCTGCCGGGGGCTCGCCGTCCGCTCGGGCAGCAGGGCGCGGTCCCGCAGCATCGGCACGGTCTCGTGTGCGAAGCGGAGCAATCCCGCGCTGCCGCCGGGGAAGCGGAGCAGGAGGCCGTCGGTGCGGCCGTCGGCGAGCGCGGCCTCGAGCCTCTGGGCCACCGCCTCGCCCGGTTCGAGGGCCACGGTGAATGTCTTGAGGGCGAGACCGGATGGGGCCGGCGGGCCCACGGTGCCGTCGGCCTGGCGGGTCGCCGAGGGGCTGGGGGGCCAAGAGGTGAGGACGAGCGGGCGTCGCCCTTTCCAGTGCTCGCCGACTTCGTCAATGAATGCTTCGGCGGGCCCGTGCTTCGGTCCGAACTGCCCGTCGGATTCAGCTCCGAGCTGCCCGTCGGATGCAGGTACGAACTGCCCCTCGGGTTCCGGGACGAGCCAGCCCGCGCGGCCGCCGCTGATGGTGTCGAGTGAGGCGAGCTCCCCTGCCAACCGCTCGGGTTCACCGGAGGAGCTGGGCACCTCGGCGACGAGGCCGAGGCGGTAGGTGCGGGGTGCGAGGCCCGCGAGTACGACGACGGGGTCCAGGACGGGTTCTTGGAGACCGGCACCGCGCTCGACTACGAGGGCGTCGATTCCGGCGTGCTCGGCGGCGACGGCAGCCTCGGTCAGCGGCCGCTGCCACGGCACGTTGTCCCTGGCGGGGTGTACGGCTGGCAGCGCGGCGAAGAGCAGCGGGACGTGGGGCGTCTTCAGTTCGGGCATGGGCGTCAGCAGTTCAGGCATGGATGCCTTCCGTGGCCGGGGCGTACGACCGCAGGCCGAGGTTCTGCCGCAGCGTGCGGCTCTCGTAGTCGTTGGGGAACAGGCCGCGCCGCCACAGTTCGGGGATCACGTGGTCCACGAAGTCGACGAGCGGTCCGGGCAGGGAGGGGAAGGACAGGGCGAAGCCGTCACAGGCCCGCAGCTCGAACCACTGCTCGATCTGGTCGGCGATCCGCGCGTGCGTGCCCGCGAGTACCTCGCCGTCCGGTTTCCCCCGCGCCGGATCCCGGTGGTGCACGACAAGGGGCGTCAGCTCTGCCCAGACGATCAGTTGCTCGGGCTGCCTGCCGTGGGTCGCGGCTTCGGCCTTGATCTCGGCGTAGCGGGCGCGGGCCGCCTCCAGGGGCAGCCGCCCGACGAGGACGACGTCGGCGTGACGGATGGCCAGGGCGCGTTCGGGGGCGGTGTCGGCCGTCTGGAAGAGCACCGGACGGCCCTGCGGAACCGGGACCGTGCTGGAGGGGCGGTCCTGCTTCGCGGCGGCCCAGAGGCCGTGGACCTTGTCGAGGAGTTCTCCGGTGATCTTGCGGCGCAGTTCGCCGTCCTCGGTCTCCTCTGCCGGGGAGTCCGGGTCTGGTGAGGGGGCGGGCTGCCAACCGGATCTGCCCGCCGACAGTACGTCCATCGAGGCGAACCTGCGGGCGATGGCCTCGGCCCGCCCGGGGGTCGCGGTGGTCGCGGCGGCGATGCCTATTCGGTCGGTGGCTCCGGCGAGGCCGGCGAGCAAGGTGGTGGCCTCGAACTCCTGGCCTGCGGCACTGTCCTGTGCGTCGCCCGGAAGCCGGAGCACTTCCGGTACGAGCAGGGTGTCCAGGCGTCCCCGCTCCAGCTCCAGGGCCAGGAATTCGAGGAACGGGTAGTCGTACGGGTCGGGTGGCGCAGGCGGGGCCGGCAGGCCCGTGTC
This sequence comes from Streptomyces sp. SCSIO 30461, assembly GCF_037023745.1. Classification (NCBI taxonomy): domain Bacteria; kingdom Bacillati; phylum Actinomycetota; class Actinomycetes; order Kitasatosporales; family Streptomycetaceae; genus Streptomyces; species Streptomyces sp. SCSIO 30461. The sequence continues at coordinate 3,911,874 of NZ_CP146101.1, read as the reverse complement.
CCTCTTTTCCCCTCCGTGCAGCCGCACTCCGAGTGAAAGCCGTCTGGCGGCTCCGTTGTGCATGTGTTCTCCCCCTGGGATCTGCGGTTGGTGCGGCTGGACCGTTCAGCGGGATCCGAAGAGCCGGACGATGCACTCCAGCCGCGCGATGTCCTTGGCACCGCGGGCGTACGTCGAGATGGCCAGCGGCGCCTGGAAGCGGCGGCGGGTCACGGCGTGCGGGACCGTGAACTCCCGCAAGCCGTCGGTTCCATGGATGCGGCCGAAGCCCGAGGCGCCCACTCCGCCGAACGGCAACGACGGCACGCCGGGAAAGGCCATGACGTCGTTGACGCTGACCATCCCGGAGTGCAAGGCGCGGGCAAGGGCGGTGGTTCCGCGGCGCGCGAAGAGTGACGCCCCCAGCCCGTACGCGGAGTCGTTGGCTCGGCGTACGCCGTCCTCGGCGTCCCGGACCCGGTTGACGACCAGGACGGGGCCGAAGGTCTCCTCGCGCAGGGCGGCGGAGTCCTCCGGGACGTCGGTGAGGACGACGGGGCCGAGCACATAGGGCGGGCTGACGGACTCGGGGCCGCCGACGAGCGCGCGGCCGCCGCGTTCGAGCGCGTCGTCGATGTGGCGGCGGATGATCTCGAGCTGTGCGGGCATGGTGATCGGGCCGAAGTCCTCGCGTGCGCATATCTGGCGCGCCCGCCCGGTCAGCCGGGCGACGAACCGCTCGTAGACGGCGTCGGCGACATATACCCGCTCGATTCCCGTGCACGACTGGCCCGCATTGGCGCAGCCGCCCCACAGAGCCGCTTCGACCGCCGCATCGACATCGCCGTCCTCCGCGACTACGAGGGCGTCCTTGCCGCCGAGTTCAAGGAGGACCGGGGTGAGGGAAGGGGCACAGGCGGCGAGGATGCGGGAGCCGGTGGCGCGGGAGCCGGTGAAGGCGATCTTGTCCACGCCCGATGTGCACAGTGCCGCGCCGGTGGGGCCCGCCCCGGTGGCGAGCTGGAGGACGGGGTGTTCCGGCACGGCCTCGGCGAAGGTGTCGACGAGCCAGCTCCCGCAGGCGGGGGTGAATTCGCTGGGCTTGAAGACGACGGCGTTGCCGGCCGCCAAGGCGTAGGCGAGGGAACCGACCGGGGTGAACACCGGGTAGTTCCAGGGGCCGATGACTCCGACGACTCCGTAGGGCTTGTACTCCAGGGATGCGGCCTGGTTGAACATCAGGGGTCCGGTGGTCATCCGCTTACGGCCGAGCACCCTGCGGGCGTGCCGGGCCGCCCAGTCGACGTGGGTGAGGGTGACGGAGAGCTCGATGACGGCGTCCGCGCGGACCTTTCCGTTCTCGCGTCGCAGCAGGTCGATGATCTCCGCGCGGCGGCGGGTCATGACGCGCTTCCAGGTCAGCAGTCGGGTCCGGCGGCCGTCGTGGCCGAGTGCGTCCCACCAGGCGGCGGCCTCGCGGGCCCGCTGGATCTTGCGCCGCACGGCTGTCTCGTCCTCGGCGGGGAACGTGCCGACCACCTCCCCCGACGCCGGGTTGAGGGAGATGAACTCCGCTGTTGCCGCGCCAATCTGAGTGTCCGTCATGCTGTTCTCCTTCACGGTGGGGCGCTGCAGGTGCCGTGGGCCGAGGCGATGTCCCTGGCGAGGGAGGCGATCAAGTCGGGGACGGTGTCGTCCCGCCAGGGGAAGAAGTGGCCGCCGTCCAGGACACGCATCCCTCGCCAGCGCTCCGCGAACGGCTCCCAGGCGGCGACAGCGTGCGGCGGGTAGACGTCATCGGACCGTCCGCTCAGCGCGAGGACGGCCACGGAAGCGGGGACCGGGTCCGCCGGGTCGGGGAAAGCGGCGAGGAGCCCGAGGTCGGCCCGCATGGTGCGCAGGACGAGTTCACGCATCGCGGGTGTACGCAGCACTTCTGGTGGGGTGACGCCGAGTTCCCGTACGTGGTCCAGGAGCGCGACCGGGTCGCCGGTCAGTGCCCGGCAGGCCGCCCGGTCCACGAGGTGGGCAGGAGACATGGCCGAGAGCACGAGTGCGGCGGGAGGAGTGCCGAGCTCCGTCAGGGCGCGGCAGAGCTCATAGGCGAGCAGGGCCCCCATGCTGTGCCCGAAGAGGATGGGGGGCGGTCCGGGGCGGGCCGCGAGTGGGACCAGGGTTTCGATGATCTCGGTGGCGCCGGCTGCGGGGGTCTCGGTCAGCCGTCTACCGTGGCCCGGTAACTCCACGGCGTGGAGTTCGGTTCCGGCGGGCATGGCCGGGCCCCAGTGCCGGTAGCTGCCCGCGCCGCCTCCGGCGTAGGGCATGCACAGGATCCGGGCGTTTGTCGTACCGTCAGGTGCGGGCGGCGACCACTGCTGGAGCCACGCGGTCACGGGGACGTCCCCTCGGGCCCGGTGATGAAGGCGTCGGGCCGGGCTCCGGACAGGAGCTCGTAGCCGCGTTCGACGATCCCGGCGAAGGCGGCCGGATCGCTGATCGACATGTCGTGTGCGCCCGGCACGTGGAACAGCCTGGCGTATCCGCCGGTGGCGCGGACCGCGCGGAGGAACTCGCGCTCCTGGGCGCGGAAGAGCCGGTCGCTCCGGGCGTTGACGAAGAGCACGGGGAGCCGGCAGCGCCCCGCGACGTTGAGGAAGTCACGCCGTGTGAGGTCCTCGACGACTTCGACGAAGGCGTGCATGGTGAGGCCGCCGGCCATGACGGCCCGGTAGCTGTCGGGGGGCAGCCGGCGCTGGAGTGCCCGGTCGTTGAGGCGGGCGGCGCGAGCCGGGCCGAGTCCCCAGATGGCGCGGGCGATTGTGCGGTAGACGAAGCCGGTCATCCGGTCGGGCCGGGCGGTGGAGCCCTGCGCCAGGACGGCGGCGGCCCGGTCCGGGTGCGCGGCGCCGTAGGCGAGGGCGACGTATCCACCGAGGGAGCCACCGGCCACCAGAGGGCGGCGGCCGGTGGCCAGAGCTGCCTCGTCCACGGCGAGCCCGACCCGCTCGACCGCCTCCTCCAGGCTGAAGGTACGGTCGCGTTGCGTCCCGTGCCCCGGCAGATCGGGGGCCGTGATGCGGAATCGGGGGGCCAGCCGGTGGGCATGCGGGTCCCACATCCGGGCGGAGACCCGGATGCCATGGACCAGCACCAGGGGAATACCCTCGGCGGGTCCAGCGGTCCAGATGCCGGGCCGGTCGGGGGCCGGAGTCAGTCCGGCAACTGGATCTCCCAGTCCGTCAGCACGCATCGATTCCCCCACCAGGCGTGGTGCGCCCGCGGACGGGCGGCAACCTAGAACGCAACGTTGCGTTGCATACTAGAAGGCCGGACCCACTAAATGCAACGCCACGTTGCGTTGTTGTAGACTCGGCGCCCGCACAGACGAAGGGCGTGAGCAGTGAAGGACAGGCGGGACTTGGAGGCCGGCGGACCGCGACGCAAGGCCGAGATCTTTACTGCCGCGCTGGACCTGCTGGGCGGTCTGGGATACGACGCCCTGACGATCGAGGGCGTGGCCCAGCGCTCCGGGGTGAACAAGACCACCATCTACCGCTGGTGGCCCTCGAAGTCCGAGCTGCTGCGCGACGCGCTTCTGCACTCGCATCTCCTGCAGTTCGAGCTTGCCGACACCGGCAGCCTGCACGGCGATCTGAACGCGCTCGCCGAGCGGGTACTGGCTCTGCTGGACGACGAGCACCGGCGGGCCGTCATCGAGGCGGCCCTGGTCGGCGCGGTGCGCCATCAGGCGATGCGCGGGCTCGTCGTCTCGTTCCTCGACGATCGGCTCGGACGGCACCAGCCGGTCTTCGAACGCGCGGTGGCGCGCGGCGAGCTGCCGCCCGAGGCCGATCCGGCGCCCCTCGTAGACGCCATGGCCGGGGCACTGTGGCTGCGCATCCTCGTACGCCGGGGCGAGGTCACCGGGACGTACACCCGCGACCTCATCGGACTGCTGATGGAGGGAGTCACGCGGACCGCGCAGACTCCTGGCGAACCTGCTCCGTGACCTGGCGCAGATGCGCCAGGACCTCGACGTACGAGCGGGTCGCCGAGACCTCGTAGTACGGCAGGTCCTGCGCGGCACAGTGCGCCCGCGTCAGCGGACGCACCTTGCGAAGGTTGGGCCGCGGCATGGCGGGGAAGAGGTGGTGCTCGATCTGATAGTTGAGCCCGCCGTAGAGGAAGTCACGGACCCGCGAGCTGCGGATGTTCCGGGAGGTGAGCACCTGCCGGCTCAGCCAGTCGGGCTCGGAGTCGCCGTCGCGGACCGGCATCCCCTTGTGATTGGGGGCGAAGACGCAGCCGAGGTACACGCCGAACAAGCCCTGATGGACGGCGATGAACGCGACCGCGAGAAGGGGGCCGAGCAGGGAAAAGACCACCACCGCATAGGCGAGCGCGTGCAGCGCGAGCAGGACCGATTCCGTCCGCGGCCGCCGGACCACTCCGCGCCGGATGGCGATCACGGACCCTACGCGCAGGCCGACCGCCTCGAGGTTGAGCAGCGGGAAGAAGAGCGGCGCCTGATGGCGTATCACGAAGGTCCGCAGCCGGTTGACGCCCTGAGCCTGCCGAGGCGAGAAGGCCACGACGCGGCGCAGGATATCCGGATCGTGATCCAGGTGGTTGGGGTGGTTGTGGTGCCGGGTGTGATGGCTCATCCACCAGCCGTAGCTGAAGCCCAGCAGCAGATTGCCGTGGATGAGTCCGAGCACCTCCATCGCACGGCGGTCGCGGGTGACCTGGGCATGGCCCACATCATGTCCGAGCAGGCCGGTCTGGCCGTACGCGAAGGCCAGCAGCACAGCAGCAATGAGCTGCCACCAGGAGTCGCCCAGCCACGAGAAAAGACCCCAGGCCGCGGCCAGGAGAGCGGTGTTGATGAGGAACTTGACGGCGTAATAGCCGGTGCGCGGGCGCAGCAGGCCCGCCTCGCGCACCGCCGCTTGCAAGGGGGCGAAGGAAACCGGGGCCTGAGCTGTCGTCATGGCTGTCGCCTCTCTCGGAAGGTTCATCGCTCCACGGCGTGCTTCAGCCGAAGAAGGGTGGTGCGCATGTCCGCGCGGTTGAGTCCAGCGCGGCGTTCCGCGGGCGTTCCGGTGAAGATGAGACCGAGCAGTTCGGTGACACGGGCCCCACGGCCTGTCCGCAGGTCCTCCCAGGATTCGGTGACCCTGGTGCCGTCGGCCTCGGGCGTGAAGCGATAGCCCCAGCGGGCCACGGGCAGGCCGAACGCGTACACATCGAACGTGAACCGCTCCGACGGCTCGGCGTGTACGACGCGGCACCAAGTAAACCAGACGAATGGGCCCTTGCGGTTTAGGCCGATGAAACTCCGGCCGGCCGCGACGGAGCCGCGCGGCCCCAGGACCACCCGGCATTCGGGGCTGTACTTGCCCATCGCCCTTACCTCGGAAACGGAATCATAGAGCTCCACTTGCGAGGCCTTCACGAAAACGCTTTGCTCAAGCTTCATCTGACGTTGCATCATTCCCCTTCTGAGTACGCTGGAACGCCCAGGAGCATGCGGTGCCGTGTGAAGTTAGCTGCTCCAAAGCTGCAAGGGCAAGAAGTACAGCCAGTCGCAACCACGGGCACCAACGCCGCATACAAAACCTCCCCGCTCACAGGTTTCTTCACTTGACGGGCCCGCGTCACCCACTTACGGTGGAACGAGTCGGATCGTTCCGGGCGAGAGGGAACGGCCCTTCGAGCTGCGGCACCGCGCCGCGGCACACTCGCATCGCCCTCTTCGTCCTCCGCGCATGCTCGCGGACGAAGACTTCGGCAGCATTCCATGGGGGAATAGAATGGCCAAGGCCGCATCTGCGGTTGCCTACGCAATCTGCGACACCACTTCCACGCATCGCCTTATCTGGCATTCCTGGAAACGTTGATGGATCCGCTCCGCGAGAAAGCCGCGGAGACTCAGCACCCGTGCACCGTCGCCTCCCACGACACCTTCCATGTGTCAGACGAATGGGAGTTGGCCACCTTGCCCGAAATCCTCGGCAGGGTCATGCGGGAAGTCGAGCTCCGCATTCCGCGCCTAAGCACATCCATGCCACTTTCAAGACGTCAGAGGGATGAATTGTGAGCGTCATCGACAAGTGCACCTCCTACAACCGGCCCAATGAGTTGAAATCCGCGGGCCTCTACCCCTACTTCCTCAACTTCGACGGCCGCGACGCGGGCACCGCACGCATGGCGGACGGCCGCGAGGTCGTCATGTGCGGCTCCAACGACTACCTGGGTCTTTCCACCGACCCCCGGGTGATACAGGCCGCCGCCCGGGCAGCGGAGCGCTACGGAGCGGGCTGCACGGGCTCCCGGTTCCTCAACGGAAACCTCGAGCTGCACGACCAGTTGGAGCGTGAGCTCGCCCAGTTCTTCGGAAAGCCCGCCGCCCTCGTCCTGGCCACCGGCTACCAGGCCAACCTCGGTGCGATCGCCGGACTGTGCGGGCCCGGCGACATCGTCTTCCTGGACAAGGAAGCCCACGCCTCCCTCATCGACGCCACGCGGCTGAGCCGAGCCAAGATCCAGTGGTTCGCGCACAACGACACCGCCGAACTCGCCGACAAGCTCGCCCGCGTCGCCGAGAGCAACAACTGCATGGTCGTCGTCGACGGCGTCTACAGCATGGAGGGGGACCTCTGCCCCCTGCCCGAACTCGTCGATGTATGCGGCCGGTTCGGGGCCACACTGCTCGTGGACGACGCCCACGGCGGCGGCGTGCTCGACAAGGGCCGCGGCACCGGATCGCACTTCGGGCTCACCGCCGACGTCCCGCTGATCACCCTCACCTTCTCCAAGGCGTTCGGCTCGATCGGCGGCGCGATACTCGGCGACGAAACCGTGATCGACTACCTGCGCCACAACGCTCGCAGCCTGATGTTCTCCGCGAGTGCCAGCCCCTCCAACACGGCCGCCGCCCTGGAGTCGCTGCGCATCCTGCAGGCCGAGCCCTGGCGTTGCAGCACGGTCGCCGGCAACGCGGACTTCATGCGGCGCGAACTGACCACCCTGGGCTACGAGGTGGGCGCGAGCGAGACGCCGATCGTGCCCGTCGAGACCGGCGACGACATCAGCACGCTGCTCGCCTGGAATCTCCTCATCGAGCAGGGCGTGTACGTCAACGCCGTGCTGCCACCGGCTGCTTCGCCCCGGCTGCGCACCAGCTACACCGCCGTACAGACCGAGGACCAGCTGCAGCGGGCGGTCGACGGATTCCGCGCGGTCCGCGACCAGGTGCTCCGCGCTCCCGCGCGGGTCTGACCGCCCCTCCGACCCGAGCTGAGACATCACATGCCCACTGCACTGATCACGGGAGCGACGGCCGGCCTCGGCAAGTCGTTCACCCGGGCCCTGGCGGAACAGGGCTACGAGCTGGTCCTCGTCGCACGATCGGAGAGGGACCTGAAGGAGCACGCCGATCTCCTCCAGGCCGGTCACGGCGTCGGCACCGAAGTCCTGCCCGCCGACCTCACCACCGACGAGGGCTGCGCGCGGGTCACGGCCAGGCTCGCGGCCGAACCGGTCGTCGACCTGCTCGTCAACAACGCCGGCATCGGCTACGAGAACTCGTTCCTGGAGACCGGCATCCAGGCCGAGGAACGCCTCCTCGACCTCAACGTACGGGCCGTGCTGCGGCTCACCGACGCCGCGTTGAGCGAGATGACCGAGCGGTGCTCGGGATCGATCATCAACGTCGCCAGCGTCGCGGGACTCGGCCCCGCCTGGCTGAGCTCCACGTACCCCGCGAGCAAGGCCTGGATCATCGGCTTCACCGAATCGCTGGCCGTCTCACAGCAGGTGCGCGCCGCGGGCGTGCGGATGATGGCGCTCCTGCCCGGCTACACCCGCACCGAGTTCCACCAGAGGGCCGGCATCCCGACCACCTTCCCGCCGCCCTGGCTCTGGCTCCACTCCGACGACGTCGTCCGCTCGGCCCTGCGCGACCTGCGCAAGGGCAAGGTGCTCAGCATCCCGAGCCTGCGGTACAAGACCGCCGCCTGGGGCCTGCGCCACCTGCCCCGGCCACTCTCGCGGCGGTTCGCGTGGGACATCAGCAAGACCGGCCACTGAACGCTCACGGCAAGACCTTCATGGGGGAAAACACAATGACGGGACCGGCGATATCACCGGCCACGGCAGCACAGGCCAAGCTCTTCACCCATCACCGGCTGTTTCCGGCCGACGCCTCCTTCAACCTCACCGGACTTTTCCGCGTTACCGGCCGGCCCGACGCTCAGCGGCTGCGTACCGCGCTCGACCGGGTCGCCCGCGGCATCCGAGCCCTCAACACCGTGTTCGAGTCCCGCGAGGGCGTTGTGTACGCCGTCCACCGCGAGCCCTACGAAGACCCCGACGCCCTCGTCCCGCTCACCGTCCTGCCGGGAAACGCCGAGGAGTCGCTCGCCCTGGATCTCGCCGGGCGCAGTGACACCCCGATTCCGCCCGGCGAGCGCCAGTACGACTTCCGCGTCTTCCAGGACGACGAGGCGGTCTACGCCACCTTAGTCTTCTCCCACCTCGTCAACGACGGCTACAGCTTCTTCAACTTCATCGCTGAGTTGGAGCGGGTCTATGCCGACCCTCAGGCGGAGCTCTCGCCGTCCACCCAGGACGATCCGGCGACGCTCGTCAAGCCCGTCACCGCCAGTGCCGACGCCCTCGACTTCTTCGCCGGCCGGCTCGCGGGACTGACTACCCTCGGCGACGACCGTCTCCAGGGCCGCCGCGACTCCTCCGGCGCGATCCTGGGCGAGGAGCGCACCCTCGAACTCGACGCGGAGCTGGGCGAGCTGGTCCGTTCCCGCACCAAGGAACTGGGCTGCACCCCCTTCGCGTTCTTCCTCGCCGCCTACCTCGTCACGTACGCCCGGGTCACCGGCGGACGTGAGCTCGTCACCGGCATCCCGCTGGCCAACCGGCGCGGACTGCGCCAGCGCCAGGCCTTCGGCTACTTCGTCAACACCCTCCCGCTCGCGGTGGACCTCACCGAGCACGGCACCTTCGAGGAGCTGTGCCGGACCGTGCAGTCGGCCAGCGTGGGCATGCTGCGCCACCAGGGCTTCGACCTGGGAGCCCACGCCCGCCAGGTCAACCCCCGGCTGGCCGGCGCCCTGCTCGCCCCCGACAACACCTTCACGTACTACAAGG